>JAIKVP010000248.1 GCA_024685635.1 Lachnospiraceae bacterium | reverse complement strand
AAAATGCGACAGTTTTTTAACCACCAATTACCCTCTTAGAATACATTAATTACTTACCAGGCGCCTTGACAGGCTCAGCCTTAACATTCTTATTAGCCTCATTATTAGCAACTGGATTGTTTTTCTTATCAATTCCTTTTTGAATAAAGCCCTTAGCCATATCAACCAATTTTTTAGTTAAACCGTGGCCAGAAAGTTCATCATTAAGAACTTTAATAGTTTTTGAATTAACTACTTTATCCTTTAAGCCTTCCTTGATATAACCCTTATACTCTTCAATTTTCTTTGGATCAAGCGCAATACTCATTTGATAAGGATCGTTCAATTTAGAACGCACATCACCAAATACAAGCAAATCTGCAAGTCGTTCAACAATTTCTTCTCGCTGACTTCTAAACTTTTCACGATATTCAAACCCTTCATTAGTGTTTTCATAAATCAAGCCTACAGGACTTGACATTGAAAAAACAGAATCTTTATGCTTAATCATACTAACAACTGCTTCAAAGCTTGTATCATATGAAGCTCTCCATCTTTCTAATCTATACTCCGCAGCTTTCCATTTAGCCCTAGCATTCTTAGGATCCTCATTTATTAACTCCTTAAAAGCATCGTTATTCTGAGCTAGGTCTTTAAATTTAGCATTTTCCCTCTTAAGCATACGATTTTCCCATTTTTTTTCTACTTCATCAGGATAATTTACCATAATATCAGTGAAATCTTCATCAAGCTGAAGATTTTCTACTTTATCTTTATACATTTTTTGAAATCCAGGGCCTGAAAATTTAAGATCACTAACAGTCAAACCACCTTCAACTACATCAGCCTTCTTAACTAAGTCTAAGAAATACTTTTTAACAATCTTTTCAGCCATCTCTGCTCTCTTTTTCGTAAAATTCTTAGGCCTTACGCCAGCTTGATCCTTATCGTTTTGAGTTTCTATCTGGCTAATAAATCTAGGTCTATCCGCCTCTATTGCCTGTCTACAACTCTCCTTAGTTGAAGAATTCGCAACATAAGTAGAATAAGCACGATTAGTAAATTTATTAGAAGCAGATATTAAATCTTCTACCATTTCGTAGTTGACTGGATTCTCCCTTTTGGCAGTAACTGTTTTTAACCTATCCCAAATCGCTGATGTCTTGTAATATGCTTTTTGTTCATCATTCTTATAAGGAGTATTAATCTGGCTATTAATTGCGACATCATCAAGCTTCTCTATATCATAGAACAACTCATTTCTCAACGCATCAGAAACTCGAATTCTCTCTTTGCCGTTATCTCTATAACCAGCAGTTATACCATGCCATCCAGTATGCATTTTATAATACTCATCAGATGCCTGCTTTAACCTCTCCATTGCGGCTTTAATCTCCACCAATGTAGTACCTTTACTCGACTGAAAATCCGTTAGATCTATACAATCCTTAAGAGCCTTAGCCATCGCCTGATAAGTATCTGATCCGGTCATAATACTAGTATCATCAAAAATAGCATTCTTTTTATCTGCTGGATGAGTATCAATTAATCTATCCCTAAAACTAATCAAATCTTTTCTGATAGTATCAAGAGTATAGAAAAATGCTAACTCATGGGCAATTGAGTCATTACTCAAATTAACTTTAACCGGACTGGCTAACTTATACTCTTTAACCGCCTTGCCACTATCTGCTGCTTTTTCCTTTTCTTTCTTGCTTGTAGGAACATAACTATCAATTGTAACCTCATTTTTTTTCAGATTAATTATACTAAGAATATAAAACTTATAAAATAAATCCTTATCAGCATCATCTAACTCCTTAGCCTCTTTCTCAAGATCAGACATTACAGGCTTACCCTCAGCATTTGTCTTAACAGCAGACTTTATAGGCTTACCATCAACCCTAAACAAGTCAAATGGACTATCAATACCATATTTTTTTATTTCATTCTTAAAATCATCGCTTTCTAGTGGCTTAAATGCATTATTAATATATTTTCTTAAACCTTCGTAATACTCATCGTTTTTAATTTCTAAGATATATTCTTTGGCGCTTTTTTTCAGACCTAGAATCGACGCAAATGGATTAAAGTTTTCTTCATCAATTCTCCCCTTATCTTTGACTATACCCTGTTGAGCAATTCTCATAAACTCATCTATAGATGCCAAAAATGTCTTCTTTTCCTGTTCTTCAAATTCTTTCATAATCTTATCCTCCATATACTTATTAACGTTTACAGTTACATTCTTCTGCTATCATTTCAGCTTTGATAATCTTATTATAGCAAACACAGATTACAAAAGAGCAACAAAGCTAAAGATTTTTTTAATATCCCGGCCAGTCCTTAGTAGTTGTTACAATCTTAGCTTTTTTGCCGACCTTAGACGCTGAAAAACAGTTTTTAGTATTAGCTAATTCTTCTTCTGTCATATAATTTCTATAAATCTCAACCGTACTAATATTAGAAGCTTTTAAAGCATTCTTAAATTTATCACTCTCCAAATACGAGGATATTACCATCAGCGTTTTAGACTTACATTTATAATCAAATGCATAAGGCGCTATTCCAACTGTGTAATAAAATTCACCAGCATAATCATTAACGTCAATCACGCTAGTTTTTTTGCCGGTAGAATATGCCTTATATAAGATAGCCTTATTCTTGCCAACAATCTTATATACATATATTCCTTTAGATGAATACTTTCCAAAATATTTATCAGAGTATGAATTAGTGCCTATAAATAAAGACAAATGATCCTCTCCAAATATTACCGGATCAGTCAAATAATACTTATGCTTTGCCTTCTCTTTAGATACATTGTAGGGGCTATCTTTACCGTAATACTTATTTGATGAATCCCAGGTAATATCCATAACTTTCCACTCTTTGTTAATATAAACCAGATTCCAAACATGATTATAATAATACTTTTGGCCAGAATTAATATTATCTGATTCTGCCCGCCCTAAAACCTCAAGGCATGGAATATTGGCAACTCCAAAAAACACTTTAGCAAGCCTTGTATATCCGCCACACACACCTCTTCTATTAGCAAAGACCTTGCCAGGGTTGGCTGTATCTTCATAAATGTCAGTCACATGATCATACTGAATATTCTTAGCAAGCCAGTCGTGAATTGCTCTAGCCTTTTCCTCGTCGGTCTTACAATCAGCTATAATCTTTTTGGCTTTCTTTTTCATTTTCGGATAATTCTTTAATTTCTTTATATCCTTAGCAACGCCATTATATAATGATGGATCTAAATTATACAGGCTCTTTACAAATGCTTTTTCAGACGCGCCAGCGCCCATATGAAACACTGCCTTACCTTTGGTAAAATTAATAGTTCTAGTAAATATATAATATCTATAGCCGTTCTTTATATTCATAACATCAAGAGTTTTACTACCATTTATAGTTGATGAAACGTCTAACTTGATACTTAACTTATGATTTTTTAGGCTTGCTTTAACCTCGTTATTATTGCCTGACAACGTCGCCGAATAAACAGTGCCATCTGATTCCTTCTGATTAGTAATTGATATATTAAGTTTACCAGACACAGATGAAATCTTAATATAGTTATCATCTTCCCAGGTTTTATAGTAGTTTATATCCTTGCCCTTTGCTTTCTTAATATAATAGGCGGATGTCTCATATATGTCTTTAGCTGAGGCAGTCTTAATGTTATAGCTAAATGAACTAAATAAGACAGCAAATGCTATAATAACCGCTATAATTCTCCTTGATTTATTAACCATAAGCCCCTCCTAGTATTCCTCACATAACCTGTCCTTAATCTCCTTCATTCTATCAACTGCCGCCTTAGGACCTATCACTTTAACGCCCTTACCTATACCGATTATCCAAGCCAAAAACTTATCACTCATAATGACATCAACATCAACAGTAAAATGCTCATCATCCTTTGGAATAATGTCAATCTTTCTTCCAAAGCGGTCAACGATAACATTGGCCATATTGTTAGTGCATTCTAGAGTGACGCTCATCGCCTCGCCACCAAACATACCAAAATGCTTCTGAGTATAAGTACTCTTATTAATCTTTTCAAATGCTGTAACACCCTTACGCTTCTTCTCGGTAATATTGACATTAATCATCTTGTCAACTCTGTAATGCTTAATCTCTCTAGTCGTAAAGTCATAAGCAACAAGGTAGTATTTGTCACTATCCCAGAAAAGTGCCCAAGGGCTGACCTCATAAACCGCCCCGTCGTGGCGAAGTTCTTCTTCTTTTTGGATATTCCATGAAAAATACTGAAACATAACTCTTCTGTCTAAATTAATCGCCCTGTGAAGCACATCAATAGTTTCAAAAATGCTATCGTTCATATTCTTAATGCGTCCAGATACAAATACCTGCCTCTTTAACAGAGCTTCATCATAATTGCTAGTAACCTTAGAAAGCTTGCTAATCAACTCCTCAGTCTTCTTAGTAGTTAAAAACTTAGATGCACAGACAGCATCAATTAAAAGCTTAATCTCAGCAAGTTCAAATTCCGAATTCATTATGTGATATCTAGTCTTAGGACCACTTCCGGTCTTTACGACATCAACTCCAAATTCACCTAAGGCTCGAAAATCGTCATAAAGAGCCTGCCTGTTAACACTTATCCCATATTTTTTGAGTTCATCCTGAATCATCGGAAGCGACAAACCATGCTTCTTATCGGTCTTCTCCATCATAATTTTGTGAAGATATAATAATTTTAACTTTTGATTACTCGACTTTGACATATAATGTCCTCCTTATCTCTTAAAAGCAGGCATAAAATGTGTACAACCCTATCTATTAATATAGCATAAATAAGTCCTCTAATCTATAAAAAAAATCCCAACCAATCTATTAAAAATAGATTAGTCGGGATTAAATGTATAGAACCAATTACACTAACCGTAACTAGACTTCAAAAAATTAGAAAGAATATTATAACTTAATGCCTTCATTCTTAGCTTCCTGATTCTTAGCTGTATTAGTCGCAGCCTTCGCCTTATTAGCTTGAGCAGCTTTATATCTTAGATGCTCTGAACTTAACTCTTTAGAACCAAGGTTTTCGGCAATATTAAATAGTTCTTCGACATTCATCGTCTTAGTAAATGTAGATCTTAAAGTACTTGTTGCCTCCTTATAACACTCTCTTAGTTTTTCATCTCTAAGCTTCATAACATTCTTATGACTTAGAACCACACTAGGATCCTGCTTCTTATCAATAATCTCAACCATGATTGTATTAATAAGTTTCTTACCAAATCTGCTTTTAATTAAACCATTAAGCGACTCAGGCGACTTTTTAGAATCAGCAGCTTTATTCTTAGATAGCAAGCTGCTCATAATCTCCTTCACCTGATTGTCCTTGGTTTTAGTAAATACAGGATCTTCATGCCTAGCAGGGCTTGCATAGTTAGTTAGCGCATCAAAGAATAACATATCTCTAACTGCTGTACATATAACCGTAAACTCTTTTGGCTTTTTAGGCATTTTCATCGCTTCTTTATCAAGTACAGAAGCATTTTTGACTGCAATCTTATTAGCTTTGATAATCTGCTTTTCAGCCATCTGTCTTCCTGTAACTTCAAGTTCTCCATCCTCATTGGCAAATGGCAAGTGAACCATACTATTGTTAAGATCATTAATAACAATTTGAGCTGCATTTAAGCTTTCGCTATTAAAATTAGGCCCTGCAATTTCAACATTAATCATTTTCTTTAGAGCTTCCTTAGCAGCCTTAGCTGCTGCAAGTCTCTTAGATGAATTCCTGCTTGTATCGCCCTTTTCTTTCTCTGTCTCTTTACGAATAATGTATTTATCAATCTGCTCAATAAGCTTTTTTTCTTGTTTTATAAGCTTACCAGCGTTATAACTACCAGATACATGATATTCTCTGATTTCATTTTCCCTAAATGCATCAAATTTCTTTAATTCATCTATGATATCAGTGTATTCTTTTGTTCCACCTATTACATACTTATTACCAGACTCCAGTGTGGATACAGCCTTAGATAAGTCTCCAAAATCATAACTATATCTATCCGCAAATTTTTTGCTCTCAATAGAGATTCTAAAGGCACTAGAAACCATACCGAGTTCAGTTTTGTTTATAGTTAAATACTCTGCTAATTCACCCGGCTTCATCTTGTCAATGCCTAGTGTGTCAACATAGTCGTTAACATATGACATATACTCTTTATTGTCATCTTTTGATAGTTCTGCATTACGAGAATCCTTGTTATAGAAACTAGGAAGATATCCAATATCTATAGCATTATCAAGGGCGTCTATCTGGTGAACATTAGACATATATTTAGCTGTTAATTCCTTCATCTCTTTTTTAGAGCACTTTTTGTTGTTCAACAGGTTAATAATTGCCTTATTCTCACATTCAAGTGTAAACTTTTCAACTTCAAAATAAAACTCATCTGAAGTCTTATATCCCACAGCATTTGACGAAAGCTCAGCGTCAGCAAGGCCATATTTATCAGACAATTTTTCGGAAAAATCGCCTAATTCTTTATCCCCTTCAGCTGTAATTAAATACCTGTATACTAATGACATATTAGCATGTTTAATATTAAGTAACTTAATGTCACTATTAAGCCTATTAGCATTCTCTAAGCTAGGATTGGCCAAATATCGGTTATTTATTCTGGCATTTTCTTCCATGTAAGCTACATCTGCTTGCTTATACTTATCAATACTGTCAGCAATAACTTTTAGGCTTTTTCCTTTAAGCGTAGCAAATTTGAGCATATTATACTTAGCATTATGCATACTTTTTTCGTTATTTAATGATTTAATAAACTCTGTATGAATCGAGTTATGTATTCCATCCGGCTCTTCTTCAGGAATAAGCTTTGACTTTTCACTCTCAATATTACTATTAACATGACCAATCTCTCTATTGTAATCTGGTATATAATCAGAAAACTCTAACGCCCTGTTAGATGAATCAATACTCATCTGACATATTTTTTTGGCTACAGTAATCTCATCTAAGTCTATCCTACTAGCTTTAGGGAGCTTTCCTTCATAATTTTTAAACGCCTCCATTAATTCTGGATTATTATATAGCAGCTTCTGCATAGTAGAGAATACTGAGTAATAATTAATAGCATTAACAGAAAATGAAGAGGACTGATTAAAATCTGTTAAATTAGTCTTTAACGAATTATGTATTAATTCAGCAACCGAAGACATGTCGCCCTTCTGATATAGATTAACTGCCTTAACACAATTCTCTCTTCCTGCCTTTATGACTTCTTTAAATTTTCTCATACTGTCAGAGTGTCCGGAAGTATTAATAGCTATATCGCTAGTCCAAAAACTAGTATCTGTACTTATTATCTCATCAATACTTACACCCTTACTATCCGAATAAACTTTAGCTATCTCATTTTTGGCTTTCATTGTTCCTGCCATAGCAAGATATGTCAATTCAAGATCTGTAAAAGGATATTTTGATGCGTCGTATGCCTTTATGTACTCATCAAATTCTTCTTTTGGCATTACAGCCTTTGTAGAACCTTTCTTTATACCCAGAACCTCTTCATGATATTTTGGATTTGGACCAAATATATCAATACTGTATTTGACAATATCCTTTGCAAAGGCATTCAATGATATATCTTCAGATATGCCTAAACTAATCTTAGATCTAACATCATCAATAATGTTTTTATTGTCACTAAGTACATTAACAGCATCTTTGCAGTTATACTCTTTAATAAGTGCAATATACTTATCGACCTCATTAAGAAGATCTTTTTTATCAGATAAATTAGAAACTTTTTTGCCATAAATAGTTTTCTTAGCAGCTTTGGCCTTTTTATTGAAGGCCTCTAGCTTAGTTATTGTATTTTTAGTTTCTTCAATCTCTTTTTCTTGGTTCTCTAACCTCTTTCTTTCATTTGCAATTGTTTTCTTAAGCTCTTCTACTACTTTTCTTCCAGTATATCCGTCTATAAGCTCATGATACTCAGCTAATTTCTCTTTATTTTCTTCAATATAGGCATTGAGTTTTGCCTGGCTTTCTTCTGTAGGAAAGACTAGAGTTAAGTCTTTAACAGTGGCCTTATATTCATTATACCAATCTACAAGCTCTTTGTTCTGATTAGCTAACCACAAAATGCTCGAAGTTGAATTTCTTGCCTTATAATTGGCTTCAAGTGTTGCAAGTGTCTGATTATCTATTACTATTTTTTCCTTAAGCTTTGCATAGTTATTTTCTTGTCTTTCAAGCGCCTTATTAGTGTTTCTTAATTCTCTCTCACTCTTATTAAGAGTTTCTCCAACAAAGCCAAGCAAGCCTAATTCATCTGGATTCAGCCCATTTTCTAACTCTTTAAGCTGACCTCTTGCATGTTCAATTACAAAGGTAATCTCACGGTCTGATTCACCTAAAACACCAACAATTTCATCTGGTATATTCTGCAAATCCTCGTCCTTTTTCCACTCATTTGGATATCGCTTAATAGTTTCACTTAATTCGTCAAAAGCATCAACATAATTCTTTAAGGCATCTTTATATGCTTTTTTATAGCTAGCTATAGTTTTATCAGTCCAGCCCAATCTCTCATTAGCCTGTCTGCTTTTTTCAATATCCCAAAGTTCATTACTAGCTTTACACAGCTTAATAAACGGAACATAATAGCCCTTACCATCAGGTCTTCTTAAATTCTTTTCAGTTTCTTTAAAATCAATAGAATTATCTTTCTTACGCTTAAGTTTAGGTCCCGTCCCAAGAACAAATGTAAGGCTGGCATAAACAGGATTATTAAACACTGCGTCTGTATAAACTAAATCAGGATCTAGCTGAGTACCAGCTAATTTCAAATACTCACTAAAGCCCTTTGCTTCCTTTCCAAGATTACTAACAGCTTCCTCATACGCAAGTCTATATTCATCTAAAGCAGCGATAGTCGCTTCTTTAGCCTGTTCATTACCACCTTTACTAGACAATGGTATCATACCATATACTTCCCTTTTTGGTTTTATAGGATCCATATCCTTTGCATAGGAATTGACTAATTCTGAATAAAAAGAATTATATTTTTCTAGTGCTTCAGGTGCGATAATGTTCATAATATCATGTATATCGCAGTCAAGCATCAAAAGCTTTTGGAAGATCTCATACTCCCCATATTTTCCACTATTCTCCCTTATAATCTGGTTGTTTGTCTTCTTAGTCGTCTTGTTTGTGTTTTTAGGCATAATACTCGTCTCCTTGTCTTAAACTTATAATAAAATGAATCTGTTACTAATTATATCATAAAAGCCAATATATTGTTAGAATATAAATCACTTTGGCATCATTGGTGAAGTTAGGTCTTTACTCGGCTTGATTCTTGAGTTAATTAAATTGGTTCTCTCCTTAGCCTGCTTAGTAAGACTTCCTTCAACTGCCTTCACAAATGCTTTATTCTCAATCTTTTGCTTGATTGTATCAAGATTAAATTCGACAGATTCAAAGATTTTTTGCTTCTTAAGAATTGAATTAACATCTTTAACAACGCTCTTATAATCCATCTTTCTTGCATTAATGGCATTTACAATCACTATATTCTTAGGATCAATTAGCATTTGCTTAGCCACATAATCAGCTAATCTGTCATATCTTTCGGTAATAATCTCTTTGGCAGATTTATTAATAGTTTTTTCTGAAGGGCTTAATTTGGCGCCACCAGTTAATACATACATAGCAGCATTGTCACCCAGCCTCCTAATATTAGTCTTATATTTGTTGACCATATCTTCAGATTTCTTATCGATTGTTTTCCACTCTTTATAATCTAGGCCTTCATACTCCTTGATATGCTTAAGAAATACCGGGTTTTTGGATAATTTCTCCGCTTTTTTCTTAAAACTTCCATCGCTAAAGCTTGCTACTAAATCCTCTTTTATCTTGTTAATATCTTCAATGCTAGTATTCTTACTAGACATCTTTTCAAAGACTCCCTTAACCATGTATGCTAACGCTGAATCATAAGCCGTTGACTTTTTATCAAGAGTTAACAATTTATTAAGATCCTTGCCAATATTCTTTAATTCTTCAGTTAATTCTACACACACACTGTGTCTAAGCACATTAATATTAGCAAGTTTTTCAGCTTCATCAATCTTAACATCATTAAAATCATAAGAGATACCTTTATCTTTATAATCATTAATAAATGACTTAATTTCACCGTAATTAGTATCCTTAAGCATTTTATTCTTTGCGTAAGCTATGTTATAGTCAAATTTCTGATACGAAAGCATATAACTGCTAATCAATACAGGCAGGTCCGCTTTTAGCGCATTAGCAACATCATATCTAGTCTGGCTATCTTCACTGCCCTTAAAAATGCTTTCTCTCTCGCCAACATAATCATTTACAGCTTCATTCAACATATTAAGCATAGCAAGAATCTTGTTAAAGGAATGTCCCGAATTTGGATGGTCATCTTCAAGCATTAATATACATTTATAAAGGTTTAACTCCATATCCTTAAAGTTATCGCTACCAATTTCACCGACCTCTTCAATCAGATCCTGTTCGCTCTTATTAGCAAAATCCGGATGAGTCTTTAATAGTTTATCACGATAATTACCTAATAATGCTATCAACGAATCAACATTTTCACTGTATAAATCGAAATTATATACTAATTCTTTTAACTTTTCTTCATTAGGATATAGAATCAGACTATCAGCAACACGGCTAGTATCACCATCAGTTTCTATAGGCTTATAATTAACATCAAGCTTCTTATCCAGGATAGTTTTAAGGATTTCAGCTTCATAACATCTATTCTTTAACTCCTCATCTTCAACATTCTTATACTTATCTCCCCACAGCTCTTTTACAGACTTTCCGTCAATTTCAAATACATCCATTTTGTCAAGGCCTACTAAGCCAAGACCGCAAACGAAACCATCGGTAAATAGATGATTAATATTCATACTGATAATATCTCTAGCTAATATCTTATCAGTACCTATACTATGCTTATGAGATATTTCTATCTTTTCTTCACTTGTTAGAAGAGCAATTACATCTTCAGCAGTTATGACATTTGACAGTTTGCTCTTAATATCTGTTAAATCAAGCTGTGAATTAAACAATGTTCCTGCTTCAACAAATGCTTCGGTATGTTGTTTAGCTGCACGCTTCATTGAAATCTTTCCTTGTTTTTTCAGTTTAGTCTTAAATGACTTAGCATCGCCACCTTTTAAGTAATCTATATACTCTTCTCTGCTTACGACAATATTTTCAGGAATCTCTTTTTTGGCTAGCCCCCTATCATCAATAACATTTTGATAATATCCTGCATTTTCAAGGGCAGCATCAATGTAGTAGCCTTTGCCTTCAGACAGTTCTTTAATTGTTTTACCAGCATAGTTACTAAATCTATTTCTAAATAATTCTCTATTGCTGGCTATCCTGGCTATACTCATATATGTATAGCCTTTGGTTCTAAACGAAATATCGGACAATGCACCATCTTTAACATTGGAGAATATACATTGAAATCTGGCCATGGTATTGAACATCTTGCTCCAGGTCTTAAAGCCAACCGAATTCATAGAAGCTTCCACAGGATCTATCTCAAGACGGTTTGAAAACACTGATTTAATGTCCTGCATATAATCCAAAGCCAATAAATGAATCAAATTAAATTCTAATAATTTTGATTTTACTTCCTCCTGATTAGTATAATCTATCTCAGGGATTTTATAGTTCATGACCTTGTCTACAGCTTTTTTATAGACTTCACCCCACACTTTTGTAGATTTATAGTAAGTCTCACTGTTATTAGCTCCTGCTGTTGGATGCTTTTCACAAAAGCTCGCATATTCTTCTAACAGTTTCGCATTTTTTGAAAGGCCTGTTATGTTAGCTAGTTCAACATCTTCATGTGTTCCTAACACCCACATTATAAATAAACTATTAAGACTATTACTTCGTGTACTACGATGTACATTATTGATTCTCTTCACATAATATGCATTATTAAATGGAGCCAATACTTCATCCATCTCTTTGGCAATTTTTTGAGAATTGTTAATATTTAAGTCATATTCAATTTCTTTTTTTTGCTTGTCGCTGATAGCAACAAAATCGTCAGGATTACCAGTCATAAATTTATACCGCTCTTTTACTGGCTTGTTTTTTCGTAAAATGCTGGCATCTGCTATTTCTTTATTCTCTTTTAACTCGTTAACTTTCTTTAAGCTATACTCCATATAGTAAGCTTTAATTATATCTGTTGATTTTTGGTTATACTTAGCAATAATATCTTTAGCTTCACGATGCGTCCATTTATATAATTTCTTGGCTTCAGGCTCTTTTGAATAGCCAATCATTTGGTCTACGGCCTGATTAGTTTCTTCTTTACTATAACCTCTATCTCGATAATGCTTAACTAAAGCCTCATTACCGTACTCATGAAATCTATGGTCCTTTACCTTTCT
This sequence comes from Lachnospiraceae bacterium, assembly GCA_024685635.1. Classification (GTDB taxonomy): domain Bacteria; phylum Bacillota; class Clostridia; order Lachnospirales; family Lachnospiraceae; genus NC2004. Next base: position 2,277 of record JAIKVP010000248.1, on the reverse strand, counting down.
AATAATCTGATCTGCAGCATCTTTTTTGCTGTGTTTTTCTTGATGCTCATAATCTATATCTAACCTTTTCACCAAAAAATCTAAAGCTAAAGTATCAGCAGTTATCTGTGTTTTATAGTAATTATTATTGGCATTTATGTTATCTTCAATCTCTTTTTTATTTTTTATTCCCATCATCGCTAAATATTCTTTATATGTAGTCTTATCAGAAATATTCAACTCTTTCTTAAGTCTCTCATCTACTATTTTATCATTATTATATTGATCTAGAATCGCTCCATTCACTTTTCTAATAGCTAAAACAGGATAACTATTCTTATTTATGGATTTAGCGATATAGTATGCTTTAGTCTCTTTATTATCATCTTTATCAAACTGTTTTAGTATCTCTTGATAATCATCTTCACAGCTCTCCTCGTAAGGAATTAGTAATGATGATAATTTAGCAGCAATTCTCTTATATGTATTATCACTAGCAGATTTAAGATATTCATCAGTAAAGAGTTTCGTTAGACTATCACTCCAATTTAGTATTTCATAATTAAATTTAGAATTGCCACTACTGCTATTAATATCACACATTGCAAAATGTAGAATATATGACTTAACTATAAACTCTAATTTATCTTCCATAGTAGGAAGAGTGTTATATATTTCTATTTCTCTATCTTTTATGTCCATTAGGCTATAAGTTACAACATTTTCCTTCTTGTTAGAGTCGGTGTTGATTTCTAGCTCTTCATTGTCTATTTCCTTCATAACTATCTCTCCTTATACATAAGTAACTTACATATTTAATCTATCTTATGCTGATCTAGCTTTTGAACTATCAGTATTATACATCATAATGTGCAACAAATGTGCAACAAATAAAGATATTTATCCGGTTTAACTTGTTTTTTCCATTTGTTGCACATTTGTTGCTAATTGTATGCTAAAATATGATTAAACAAATAACAATTAATCAGCCAACGCTGACAATTAGATGAATAGGAGGAAGGGAATATGCCTAATTTTACAGATGAAGAGTTAAGAGAAAACTGGGAAAACATAATAGACCAAGATCTTACTCTAGATGAACTAAGAGAAAATGAAAGAAAGAAAAATGAATTTTCAGTGTATGATGACATAATAGAAAGAACTTTTAAGGAAGAGAACCTTAAAGAAATAGAAGAAAGAATAGCTGCTCTTTCTGATTATAAAAAAGCTCATCCAGATGTAATAAAACAGATTGAGGATGATAAAGCTAAGGTTCTTGAAGAAGAAAGAAAACGCTACGAGGCTGAAAAGCGTGCAAGAGAGAAAGAAGAAGCTGAGATTCAAGCTAGACGCGATGCTCAATACAGAAAGATAATGAGAATAAGCGAAGAATTTGAAAAGTACCTAAAAGAGAAAGAAGAAAAAAAGAAAGATGAGGAAATCAAGCTTGAAGCAGATTCTATAGTCAATGATGTATTTGAGGCTGCTAAGAAAGACTTGGTTAATGATAGAAGAGAGTTAGATGCTATGCAGCTTAACTTTATCAGAGGCATTTTCAAAAAGAATGAACAAACCTATGAAAACACATATGTAAATGACTTATATATTAATATGAGATATTACAACCAGGATCTTGACTATTTATCTTTAGAGGATGAAGACTTAAAAGATGCTGTTGATGCTTATGACAAGATTTTTGGAGATCTTCCAGGAGACTTTAAAGACAATATGTCAAGGTTTTCATATTCATCTTTAGATGGATTTTTTGGGAAAGTCGATGAGTATGTTGAGGACTATATATCTAAAAATAGCGATGGCAAGAGTGAAGAAGAGATCGACAAGATGAACGAACTTAGCATCAAATGGCAAAAAGCCACAGTAATCCATGCTATGTCCAATCGAGTTCACAGTTTATTCTTTTACGGTGATGAAGATTATCATCTTTTTATTTGCGAGCCTAAACTTACATATGAGCAGGCTAAATATTATAATGAAGTATTTAACGGAACTATCAAGGTTGAAGATTATAAAAAGCCTTCTAAGCTAGACGAGCTTAAAAAAGAAGTTAAGACAGATATTAATGATAATATTAAAGCAGAAGCTAAAGATGAAGTTAAGGCAGATATTAAGGAAGAAGTTAAGGAAGATATTAAGGAAGAAGTTAAGGATAATATTCCACCTCTTGATCTTAGCACAGGGGCTACTAGTATTGTCTTAGAAGAGTATGAACTAACTGAGGAGGATAAACTAAACTTTGCTGATACTCGAGGAATAAATACTATATCTGACAGCTCCGAG
>JAIKVP010000210.1 GCA_024685635.1 Lachnospiraceae bacterium | reverse complement strand
TGAAGCAGGTAGTAATCAATAATTGACTGCTCATCTAAGTACTCTCTCCAGCTGTTACCACTTGCGTCCCTAGATGCCTCGCCAGAAGCTAGTGCATTTACCCTCTCACAGATTGTCGCTATATAGTTTTTAACATAGTTAATCTGCGCCTCTTTTGCATCCGCTGGGTAATCCTCACCATACTCAGGCTTGTCAATCATTATTCCACCGATATCTGTAGAAATAACTGGTGCAGTGTTAAAGTCTTTAGTAAGCCATGACTCTCCCATTGTAAGAAGATATCCACCAGTAATCTCAGGGTCGGCGCTTGCGTACTCCTCCTCAAGATCATCAATATCTATATTATATTTACCTAGTCTTATATGCTGGCTTAGCTGATAAGAACCTAAGTACTCGCCATCCATAACGACATCAACAAATATGCTCTTAGGTGTAAACTCTAAGCCCATCTTTTCAGCAAGATAATAGGTAAGCTTATTTCTCATCAAGCTGTAATCATAATAGTTAGCAAGCAAAACCCAATGCTTGTTCTTACCCATTCCAAAGAGGTCCACAGCCTTATCAAGCTTAACCTTATAAGGCTTCTTGTCCTCAAGCCAAGTTGAGTTACCTCTTCCTCTTATATAATCTAACTCATAAGTTGAATCAGTGGTATTGCCCCCGTACTCTGAAACATAGCCATTAGGAATCTCGATATTCATATCGCCGTAGCCAGTAACAGAGTGGTATTTAGAACCGTTAACCTCTTCAACTGTGTTAACCTCACTATCAATATCAAAATCAAGAACCGGATTAACAGCCGCCGTAAAGAAAATGCTTTCTAAATAGAGATCGCCCTTCTTACCAGACTTATCAACTATATTGCCAGACTCATCAAGCGCACTGTCAGCAACAAATGTCATATAAAGATGTCCCTTACCTGATACATTTGCATTTCTTAAATCGGCTGTCAGATTCTTAGTAGCCTCCCAGCTCTCATCATCGCACCTCTTTATTGTAATAGAGGCAAATGCTATCGTGGCATCACCAAAATACAAATACGCCTTGCCCTTCATATTCTTCTTAGCAAGCATGTTATAAACAACGCGTCCGACCTTCTCCGTACCAAAATCGAACTCTCCTAAGTCAATCTTAGTATTGGCCAAGACACCCGTGTCAATATTTTTAAGCACAATTCCATCAGTGCCTGCATCTGATGATACCAAGCTATATGACATATTAGCAGGCGCTTTAATTGCATTAGAAGAAAACTCCTCTGCAAGCTTATGTCTATAAAAGGCGTTAGGAATACCAAGCGCCTTAGCCTCATCAACAACCGCCTTAATACATTTTGGGTTGTACTTTTCAGTTGTAGCTGAATCTTCATCCATATTATAATCATCAATGTAGTCATCAGCATTTACCATGTCCGGATCAAGATCATCATTGGCACTTACGCTGATAGCTGCCATGTTAGGAGTGAAGCTAAATAGCACTGTAAATGCAAGAAATGCTGCAACTAGTCTTTTTAGTTTCATTAACATTTTACCAAATCCTTTCTTATGATTTTTTAATAAAACACGCTATTTTTATTATAACAGAAAACGCCCTGTTTATGTTCCTATTTTTAGAATTCTTCGGCTGTTTTTTTCAAATTGTAATTACAAAAAATGTCAGGTCCATCAATAGACCTGACATAGTATTGCAAATATTTAATTATGCTAAGTAGTTACCTATTCATATAATAGTTAATCACTCTCGCTGTAAGCCCCCATATTGTATGACCATCAAGCTGGTATTCATACTGTGTCTTTTGTCTCTCATTGGGCTTTACGATAACATTGTCCTTAAAGAAACTATAGGGCTTGATTAATAGTTCTGACACCTCATCAGTAGAATATGTATTGCTATAAGACCTTAGCTCACACTCGTAAACAAAGATAGGCTCTAGCCTTGGACCTATGGTTAAACAGACTTCTTTAACATTAAAAATCTTGTCATCCTCTATTAAGAGCTCCTCTTTTAACTCACGAATAGCGGCGTCCTTTGGGCTTTCATTTTCATTTATTCTGCCACCCGGAAAGCAAACCTCTAAGGCCTGACGAATGTTGGCTGATCTTACTTCTAATAATAGCTGTTTTTCATTGTCTATAACAATGGTTGGTATAATTATCGCAGCGGGCTTAACGTCATTAACCTTTAATAGTTCAAAATTATCTAAATACACGTTACACCTCCACGAGAATCATTTATAAATGCTTAATTATACCATTGAATTTAATTTGTCTACCATAGCATCAACTATAGCCTGAGCATACTCCTCTGATTGAGCATATAAAAGCTCTGTAAATGCTTCATAAGCATAAGCATCTAGAATAGAATCAAGCTCTTCTTCAGACAAGCCAGACAATTCTTCTTCACCAAAGTCCTCATATAGAGCAGTCATAAGATCGTTAGAGAACTCCTCACTATCCATATAACTAACCATCGGATTAAGAATATACTCCTCAATGTAGGCTAGAGTTTCATCTGTATATACACTCAACATTTCATCATTTTCAAGTAATGCGTTAAAGGCTTCATCTGATAAATCTTCTATAATAAATCCGAAAATCTTCTTACAAAGATCATACATCTGAACCTCATAATCAGACGCCTCAGGATCTTCATTTAATGCCTCGTCAAGACTCTCATTTAACATCTGAATTACTTCAGCTCTTGCTAATGAATCCTTACCCTCTTCTATCTCTTTTTTAGTCTGTGTAGTCTTAACCTTCTTGTCTTTCTTTTTCTTTGACTTCTTAATAAGAGACTTCCAGTTAAGATTAGATGATGCAATCTTATATTTACTTGTATAATATTTGTCAGTCTTGTGATCCTTTGAAAGTGTCTTTGAACCTACTAGGAAATAGTCGTATACAGTAGTGTCACTAGGATCATCCCATGTTGCATCAAGATAGTACCACTTGCCCTTAATCTTAACTATATTCCATGCATGTGGACCGCCTGCATCACCTGTTACATAGTGAACAGGAACGCCTGCGTCTGTTAAGAGCTTATACATAATAAGAGCATATCCCTGACATACTGTGCTGTGCTTAGATGCAGCAAGTCCGCCATATGCAGAGTGATCCTTTAATGTGTTGTCGTATGTGACAAGCTTAACAACATAATCGTGGATTACCTTAACCTTAGCAACATCAGACATTCCACTAACCTTAAGCTTCTTTAAGATTTTTTTAGACTGCTTGTTAACCTTCTTAATCTGAGAAGCATCTTCAGTATATACCATCTTACAGTCAATTATGGCCTGTCCAGATGAATTAACATAACCAGTCCAGCCAAGATTTAAGATTCCACCCTTAAGGAAATCTGAATCATCAGATGTCTTTTTACTATCAATCTGATCAAGATAGTCATATACATTGCTCTCTACAACGTTAAATGATGAGCACTGAATTGTAAATGTCTTCTTTCTCATCACTGCATTTTTCTGAAATTCACTGATAAATGCCTTCTTGCTTGTAACCTGGCCAGCCTTAATCTTACCTGAAGCCTGACCTGCTTTAACCTTCTTGTCAAATTCCTTGTCGCTGATTTTCTTAACCTTTAGTTTCTCTACCTTTGTGATTGAGTTATTATCTGCCGCTTTTACGTTATCAGTAAAAAAAACAGCCGAAAATGCAATCGCAAACAACATAACCAATACGCTTAATCTTTTCTTCATACTCTTCTCCTTTACTAGTTAATACTTTATTAGTTCCTGACAATGCTTAGCTTATTAAAATGAAGCATACGCATTTGCCGTCTTTTTATTCTATCACATTAATGCTTTGTTTTCTAGTTTATTAAGGCTTCTTAATCAAGTCAGTTTCTCAAAGAATATACATCTAAATATCCCCACAAGTGATGATGTGGAAGATGAAAAATTTTGATAAAATGATTGCAACTGTTTTTTTCAATAAATTTTAAGGAGGTTTTATTAGATGAACAAAAGAACTAAGACTGCTTTGTCATTGGCTATGGCTTTTGTACTCGCATTTAGCGGTATTCTTGCTGTAGGCACAATCAAAGCTAAGGCTGATCAGTGGGCAGCGCCAGCATTTG
>JAIKVP010000143.1 GCA_024685635.1 Lachnospiraceae bacterium | reverse complement strand
GGTCTTAAATTGGCAAATAAGTTAAGTGCCTTACGAATCTTAAGAAGTCCAGCCTCTGGTCTTAGGGATGGCTCTAATTTATACCAAGGTGATGTTGTTGTATCTCCACCGATAGAGCCCATTAGCACTGCATCTGAAGCCTTAGCCTTCTTTATCGTCTCATCTGTAAGTGGCACTCCGTATGTATCTATTGAAATTCCACCCATAAGTAACTGCTCGTAATTAAAGGTATGATTATAAACACTAGCAACCTTATCTAGAACCTTCATAGCTTCCTCAACTATCTCCGGCCCTATTCCGTCTCCCTTAATTACACCAATATTACAATTCATTATAAAAAACTTCCTTTCAAGTTATAATATAGTAAAAATCACTTGCAATATCATAACACAAATCTTGCATTTGCAAAAGTGTTTAAATATATAACATTTATTACTATATTCTGTCTATCTATAAATATTAACTAAAATGCTTATTCATTGGCCTTCTTGGTTACAGTCTTAGTAATCGTCTTGGTCTGTGTAAAATAAAACTGTCCGCCGGTTCTTGTAGCTGTGACCGACTTGGCATTAACAAGGTCAGCACTCTTTTTAGTATCCGACTTAGAAAATGTTATTGTTATCGACTTAGTTGACTTAGACTTAGCGTTAAGCTTAAGCTTCTTGACAGTCTTGCTTGCGACAACCTTACCATTTACCTTGATTGTAACCTTTAAGTTCTTAATATACTTAGCCTTGTTGTAGGTTCCATTAATAAAATGTCCGTAAACCTTGTAGCCTGTTGATGTCTTAACAACCTTGCTAAATCCCACAGCACCTGAAGAATAGCCATATGCGTTGGTGCTATATGATGCTAAGCTCTTCTCATTGGCCTGAACTGTCACGACTGACGAATACTTCTTGCCGTTATATTTGCCGTATATTGTGACATTGCCTGTCTTTTTGCCTGTGACCTTACCCTTGCTGTTAACAGTAGCAATCTTCTTGTTGCCGCTTGACCAGACAATCTTGTCAGTCTCTGGAACATCAAGTGAAAGAGTCGTCTTATATCCTGCAGTAACCTTAACGTATGCAGGCTTCATTGAAAGCTTAGTAACTGTAACCTTAACAGTTACTGTCTCGCCCTGATTAGTCGCCTTAATCTTAGTGCTACCCTTTGAAACTCCGGTAACCACGCCATCCTCAACAGTTGCAACAGACTCATCATTAGACTTCCATGTAACCTCGCCCTCTGTCTGCTTAAGCTTAATAGTCACTGTGTTGGCAACCTTTACGCTGACCTCTGTCTTAGTTGCATAAGGTCCGATATAGTTAACATCTGACGCTTTAGAAGATAGGAAGCTGTCTGTAGTAGAACCCTGTCTACAGCTAAGCTCTGTAACTGTAGTAGAATCAAACGCCTTGTTAGCATAGTCGATATCTCTTGCAGCTGTAGTAAACTTAATCTTACCCATATTGGCAAATGCTTCCTTGCCAACCTTAGTAACGCTCTCAGGAAGAACAATCTCTTTTACCTTGCTACATTTGTTAAAAGCACTTGCCTTAACTGTTTTAAGCTCTGAGCCCTCGGCGATATTAACCTTGCTCAAACTCACACAATAAGCAAATGCAGACTCTCCGATAGTCTTAACAGTCTTAGGAATAGTAACTGAGGTTATATCAGTTCCATAAAAGACGCTAGAGCCAATCGCATCAACAGAGGCTCCATTGATTGTCTCTGGAATCTCAATTGCTCCAATTGCCCCGTTATATTTGGTAATCGTTACTGTTCCATCAGCGTTAGCTTTGACAGTATAATCTGAATCTTCTGCATTGACAGTTAAGCCACTGACCTGAAATGCTAGTAAAAATGTCAAAACAATGGCAACTACTGCCTTAAAACTCTTCTTCATAGTTAAAATACTCCTTTCAAAACTACATAAGAATGCTTCTAGCCTTGTCGTATTTGAGCTGATAAAGTGAATCCTCAGCCATAGACAAAATGTCAATCAAGTTGACATCCTCCTTGCATTCAAATGTCGTAAAACCCAAAGTAACACCTATATGATATGGGCGTTCTGAGTGCTTATTTGAATTATCAATCTGTTTGTCGATTTCATTGGCATAGTATTCTAGGTTCTTCTCCTCTGACAAAGGAACAATGGCGACGAATGCATTGCCTCCTAGTCTTCCCACAACTCCCTCGTGGCCGAGAACCCTTGACAATACCTTAGCAGACATATCAAGAGCGTGGTCGCCCTCCTCATGTCCGTACTGAACATTGATTGTCTTAAGGTAATCAACATCCGCATAATACGCAGCCATCTGCTTGCCATGGTTATTGGCAACCTTAAGCAAGGCTTCTGCTGCAACTACAAAACCGCGTCTATTATAAACGCCGGTCAAATCGTCTCTCTTAGAAACGCTCTCTAAAACAAGGTTGCTCTCATGCAGCTTCCTTGAAATCTCCTCCTGCTTCTTTAGCATAAAGACAAACTTTAGGGCAAGACTCATCTGATAGCTGATACTTGGAACGAAGCCTACATCCTCACCATCGACCTCGCCAACTAATATTCCATACTGCTCTTCCTGCATAAACATAGGCATAACTATATGGGTATACCTTCTGTCCTGAGGATAAAAATCTGAATCAAGCACATCAGCAAATGCTATCCTCTGCTTGTTAGGAGGCACAACATCCACATTATCACCATTCTGAATGGTTTTTAAGAACATTGCTCTTGGCTTAACCCAAGGCTCTCCCGCTCTGTAAACCTTAGCGTGCTCATTGAGAAATAGATAGCTTGACTTAATTCCCACATATCCTAGCCTGTTAACTATCTGAACCAGGTTAATATCTGAGCCTCCGTCAAAGAGCATCATATCTCGTTCAATAGCGCTTCTAATGCTGACCTCGTTAGCATATCTTGTAGCAAGTATGCTAGATGCTGAAATGATAGATACCTCTTCATCATCTAAATTGTCAGTTGCTTTCTTAGCTCGCTTACATTTGTCACAGCCACACGACTCGCGGATAAGAAGTTCTGTTGGGACCAATTTATCCTCAATAGTTTTATTCTTAGCATATTCTATGCACATCTTGACTGCTTCTATTCCTAGTTTTCTAGGATCCGCGCTGACTGTTGTAAGAGATGGCACCATCTCTTGTGCTATATCTGCATTGTCAAAGCCTAAAACTAAGATATCCTTACCCGGAACTATGCCCCTTCTCTTAAATACAGAGTAGCCTCCTAAAGCCATCTGATCATTGGCAAATACTATCGCATCTAACTTAGGTTCAATATCAAGCAGCTCGTCAACCTGCTCCTCGCAGAATTCGGTAAAGTTACCATACTTTACAAAGTCATCATTATATTCAATTGAGCACTCATCAAGGACTTTCTTATATGTGTTAAGTCTGATGATAGAGTCTTCATTTTCCTTGTTGCCGCTTACGTAGCCAATACGCTTAGCACCATGCTCATTGATAAGATGCTTAATTCCGTCTGCAAAACCGCTTACATTGTCATACATTATTGATTTATATTCATCAAGCTTTGCAGCAATAGTTATAACAGGCAGGCCGCGCTTTTTAAGCTCTGCAACTAGACGCATCTTCTCTCCCTGCTGCTTTAAGTCGCCGACGCATCCCATTAAAACTAACAAGACATCAATATTGTTCTCGTTAGCATACTGGAAAATGTGGTCGTACTGATACTCATAATTCAAGCGCTTTACATCGACGTAAATAGGCTGAAAATATCTGCCAGGAAATACTATTAAGTTAGCGTCATTGTCCTTGGCAGCGGCTACAATCCCCTTAGAAACGTTCTGTGCAAAATCATTTGCTAGACCGTCGACATAGTAACCCATGTCATCATCATATTTAATTCTCTCGTTAGCATTTTCAATTACTCTATCTACGAAATATCCAATCGTCAACCTTTTATGCAATACTTTCACCCTCTCTAATCAAAAAGTCTTACAATATAAGATTCTACCACCTTAGTTTAACAAACCTCGTGCTACAACCCGGACATACAATTGCTACTCTACCCTTCTTACCCCTGTTTGGTATTCTAACCTTTTGTCCACAGCCTGGACATTCAAATACATAATATCTCTTGTCGCCTATGCGCTGCTCAATTCTTGGCTCGTCTTCTTCTGATGCTGTGCTTGAACTGTCTTGCTTAGCATCTTCTGATGTATTAGCACTTACGCTTGGCTTAGGACTCGCAGTTAAACTAGACGCTGCTGTGCTAGTAGTCTCAGTCGCTGATGGCGTTATAGCTGCCTGGCTTACGTTAGGACTAGCTGTGCTTGCTGTAGCTGCAGTTGATGTTTCTGTTGCTACGCTTGATACACCCGCTGCCACTGTTTGTGTTGGCGCTGCTGTTGCAACTGCTGTAGTTGCTGTTGGAGCTCCGCCTGCAGTTGTTGCTGCGCTTGATACAGCCGCTGACGCTGTAGTTGCTGCTGTCGCAGTCTCTGCTGAAGCTTTCGCAGTTAGATCAGACTGCCAACTAGTAGTACCTGGCGTTGTCGCACTAGCACTTGTCGCTGTCACATCAGGAGTGCTAGCATTTGCTTGATTAGCTGCGCTTTCGGTTGAAGGAGCCGTTTGATTAGCTGTGGCATTGGTCGTGGTTTGTGCTGGATTGGCATTGCCTGCGCGTCTTGCACGATACTCTGCAAGGGCTGCATTTCTTGCCTCCCAGGCTGCCTCCTCCTCTTCTCTCTTAAGAGCGGCCTCAGCTTTCTTTCGCTCTGCCTTTCTTTTTCTCTCTTCAGAAGCCTCAGACATTTTTGCCTTGACTCCACTAAGTGGCTTAGGCTTTTCAGCCTCTTTGATGTTCTTAGCACCCTTTACGAAGCCCTTTCCAAAAGACTTAAAGCCATTGACAATACCAGAACACATAGACTCAAAAATCCTATTTTCACTGTCATGAAATGAAAATGGCAAGAAACACCTTAACACACCATAGACTATCATTACTATGCCTATGATAAGTACAGGCAGGTTCTTAATAAAAATGTCAATAATAAGAAGAATGATTCCGACCAGCCACAAGAAGCCACTATAGTTGTCTGCCGGTCGTTTTCTTTTACCTTCTGTTGCGTTAAGCCAGCCTTCAGTTACTTTGTCAATGAAACTGTTTAACTTATCGATGATCCCATTCATCCCGCTATCATCCCTTCTAAATACTAGTCTTTGAGTTCTGATTTATATACTATCTTGTTCTTGTTCTTCTTCTCTTCATAGAGCTTTTTGTCAGCCTTATCCATAATATTTAAGATATCTACATCTCCTGAGCAGGCAAATTCATAAAATCCTAAACTCATTCCAACATAGTATTCTTTATCATTTGCCATGTTCTTTTCTCGGATAAGTTTATTAATACGCTTTCTAAGCTTTTTCTCTATATCTATCTCATCGCCTACCATAGCAAGCACCGCGAACTCGTCGCCTCCCATTCTCGCTACAATGTCAGATGATCTAAATGTGCTCATCAAAACTTCCGCTATAAGCTTTAACGCATAATCGCCTTCTTCGTGACCAAAGCGGTCGTTAACAATCTTAAGATTATCCATATCCGCATATACAGCCATAAGCCTGCAACCCTGGTTAACCGGCCTTTGCATAAGCTCGTTGGCCATATTTAGGAAACCTCTACGATTGTAAATGCCGGTTAGCTCATCAGACTTAGCAACCACATCTAATTTCAGGTTGTTTTCCTGAATCTGCTTTAAGCTAATCTGAAGCTTCTCCTGCGTATCAGCCCTATCCTTAAGAAGATATATAATCTTAATTGCCGCAAAGAGCTGATTAGTAATAGGCCTGATAAAATCAAAGTACTCTGCATCAACCTCACTAAAGAGTATTCCATAGTGATCAAGTGATGAATAAAGTGGCGATACAACCATCGTATATCTTCTATCATCAGGCATAAACTGGTTTCTAAACAAGTCGCAAACTAACACTCTTTGATCCTTTTCAGGAAGTGAAAATACATCCTGGCCATCAGAAAAACCTTTAAGATCAACACTAATTGGAAGCTCCCATTTTTCTTCCTCGTAGTGAATGATAGGATGATTAAATATATATAAGAGGCTCGAATTAATGTGTAGCCTTGATAACTTGTCAATAACCGTTCCATAAACAGCATCATCGTCGTGATCAAAGATTAACATATCCTGAGTAATTCTGTTGATCTGATCATTTAGCATTGCTATTTCATTTTCATGTCGCTTAGAGTCTGATCTTCTCTCGTTAGACTCGTGCTTATATAAGGTGTTTACAAATCCTACAATCTTAAGCTGCTGCTCGTCACTTGCCGACATAGTAAATAACTTTTGCATAAGCACATCTAAGCCACTAAACATAACATCAGATGTAATATAGTGCTTTAAGCTTCCAGAGATTAAATCCAAAAATTCGTAAGACAAAATCTCCTGCTCATATTCGTCTAAATTGTTATCTTTATATAACTCTATAATTCTTGTAAAGAAATCCTTTAGGTCATCTCTTATCGCCTTAATGATTGACTTACTCTTGCTATATGAATGAAAGAGATAATTGTTAAGTATCTCTGCAATCTCAGCCGGATCATCAGTATCTTCAATCTTAATATCTGAGTATTTGTTGACATCAGAGAGCTGAAAGCCTCTACATCCGCAAGAATTACGCTGGACCATTGTTGTATCTACAGAACTGTGAATCTCTAATTTAGGATTCTCAATTAAGTTCATAAGATCCGAAACCGCCTGTATTCCAAGTGAACCAGCATCAGCCTTAACCGTTGTCAAATTAGGAAGTAACTGGGTACAACATGGTGCATCATCAAAACCAGCTACAAATATATCAATTCCAACTCTCTTACCTAAGGTCTGAATAGCCTTATATACACCGATTGCCATCTGATCGTTGGCACAGACTATGGCCTCTATATCAGGGTGCCTATTTAGGAGTTCAAGCGTTACATCAACGCTATACTCCGAAAAGTTGCCATAGGCAACATAAGACTCATCGTAAGGAATGCCATTATCCCTCAATGCCTTTTCGTAAACCTGAAGTCTCTCTACAGCGTCGTTGTTAGTCGCCGGGCCACTTACGAAGCCTATCTTCTTAACATTGTGATGATTAATCAAATGATTGATTTCCTCATCTAAACCTGTTCTATTGTCGACAACCACATTGCTATAGTTATCTAGCTCACAGCCAACAAGCATAATAGGTATGCCCTCGTACTTCTTTAGGAACTCTCTTTGTTTCTTCCTAGACATAGTAGTTCCTATTACGCCAAGCATAACGAGCAATCCATCCATATTGTCCTTGTTTGGATACTCAAAAATAGTGTTGTACTGATAGTCAAACGCACTTCTCTCTTTATCATTATACTCCGCATCAACATAACGCCCCGGGAAAATAAAAAGGTTTACATCATTGTCCCTGGCACCTACGATAGCTCCTTCGCAAACTGCTCTAGCATATGGATCTTCCAATTCAGTTGTAAGTAATCCGATGTTAAGCTTGTCGTTCGCCATAGATACCTCCTAATTTCTAACTATACACCCTCATTTAAATACTAGTCTTGCTTATAGGTCCGTAGAAAATCTGCCAGTCTAGACATAGAAATCTTTAATGTCTCCATATTAGGCAGATAAACTATTCTAAAGTGGTCAGGATTCATCCAGTTAAATCCTGTTCCACATGTTACCAATATTTTCTTCTCCTTTAAGAAATCTAAAGCAAATTTTTCATCATCATAAATATTAAATTTTTCAACATCCAACTTAGGGAATATATAAAATGCTGCCTTAGGCTTAACTACTGAAACACCCGGTATATCGCACAAAGCATTATATATATACTCTCTTTGCTCATACATTCTTCCGCCAGGAAGTAGCAATTCATCCACACTCTGATATCCGCCAAGAGCCGTCTGAACAATACTCTGTGCAGGAACATTAGAGCAAAGTCTCATAGATGATAAGAGTTTAATTCCCTCAATATAGCCCTTGACATGCTCCTTGTTACCAGTAAGACACATCCATCCAATTCTAAATCCAGCCACTCTGTGTGACTTACTAAGTCCGTTAAAGCTTACTGTAAATAAGTCAGGACACAATGAAGCAATAGCTGTATGCTTTAAGCCGTCCATAACAAGTCTGTCATAAATCTCATCTGCAAATATAATAAGATTATTCTGTCTTGCAATCTCGCATATCTCAAGAAGTAAGTCTTTAGAATATAAAGCACCCGTAGGATTGTTAGGATTGATAACTACAATACCCTTAGTCTTAGGTGTTATCTTACTCTTGATATCTTCAATGTCAGGATACCAGTCAGCCTGCTCATCGCACAAATAGTGAACCGCTGTACCACCAGCTAAATTAACTGACGCAGTCCAAAGTGGATAGTCAGGCATAGGAACTAAGATCTCATCCCCATTGTCTAGCAAGCCCTGCATAGATAGCGTAATAAGCTCACTAACACCATTACCTGTATAAATATCATCTACGTCAACATTTGGTATTCCCTTTAGTTGACAATACTGCATAATAGCCTTTCTTGCTGAAAATAATCCCTTAGAGTCAGAATATCCTTCAGTGTCTCTAAGATTCATAATCATATCTTTTATAATCTCATCAGGCGCCTCAAAACCAAACGGA
>JAIKVP010000141.1 GCA_024685635.1 Lachnospiraceae bacterium | reverse complement strand
GATTAACTCAAGCTTTTTGGGAGTTATAACTAAGAGAGCCAGAGTGGATGTGGTTAATATCGGTGGAGATGCTGGTGATAATATTGGCCACAGAATTCTGCTCTATAATAAGGTACCTGAGCTTATGAGAAAGCTTAAGCTCTTGATGCCTGAGTTTAGGACTATAGATAAGATTGCCTATGAGAGGCAGCCTCTAAGAGTATTGATAAGGGATATTATTGAGTTTAGCTTTTTCTTCTGGCTTATTGGAGGAGGGTGCTTATTATTTATATATCATGTCAATGGTGTTGGGAAAAAAGAAGTAATTGATGTAATGATTCCTGTTCTTGTAGAAGTTATAACCTACTTGATAGCGCTTTTAGGCTGTATTATGTCCTATAGAAGAAAAGGCTTATATTATGATGATTTATATTTGGTAGTTGTCAGTGGTGTATTTACTAGATCTATTCAGGTGATACCTTATGAGCGAATTCAGCAGATACAGTACTTTGAAGGACCTATTAGAAACCTTTTGGGTGTTAAGTCTGCTAATATCAATATCCAGGGTAGTGCTTTAGGTCTTGAAATTATATCTACTGGTTGTTTTCCTAAGGAAAGATTTTTGGAATTAGAAGAATATCTAAAGAAAACCTATTAATTCATAATTAGCGTGAATTTAAGGTTAGTGCTAATCTTGTAAACTGTTGATTTATAAGGCTTTTTGGGTGAAATTAATGAATGATTTAGAGAAGCATTATAACAAATTTAACGAGGATAAAAGGCTTATTAGGCGCCATGGACAGGTCGAGTATAAGACTGCTATGAAATATATAGCATTTTCGTTAGATGAGCGTAGAAAGACTTTGTCGCCCGGATTAGATAATGGTCTAATATCTATCATAGATATCGGCGCTGGAACTGGTGGATATGCGGTTCCTTTATCTGATGAAGGCTATGATGTCACAGCAGTTGAGTATGTTCGCTATAATCTTGGTATACTAAAGAAGAAGGAAAGCACTGTTAAAGCCTATCAGGGAGATGCAAGAAAGCTAAAGCGTTTTTTAGATAACAGCTTTGATCTTGCCCTGCTTTTTGGCCCTATGTATCATTTGTATACTGATGAGGATAAGATTAAGGCTTTAAGTGAGGCGGTTAGAGTTACGAAGCCAGGTGGATATATCTTGGTTCAGTATCTTATGAACGAGTACAGTGTGCTTATCTACGGTTTTAGGGAGGGGCACGCTAAGGAGTGCTTAGAGGACGGCAGGCTAGATAGTTCATTTAAGACACACTCAACTGAGAAGGACTTATATGAGTATGTAAGACTTGAGGATATAGATAGAATAAATGCTAATGTTAAAGGCATATCTCTTGTTAAGAGACTAGCTGTAGACGGCGCGACGGACTATATGAGACAGACCATAAATGCTATGGATGAAGAGACATTTGACTTATATCTAAAATATCATATGTCAGTCTGTGAAAGGCCTGAGTTACTAGGCGCTAGCTCTCATGTTATGGATATACTTAAGAAGGAAGAGTGATTATATGCATATAGTTGAAGTGGACAAATATAGAGTTGAGTGCCACGTTTCAAGAAAGGATCTTCATATACATGGAATAACGGTAGATGATATAATTAACCGCACACCACTAGCTAGAATATTCTTTCAAAAGGCTGCTGAGCTTGCCAAAAACAGCACCGACTATGAATGGCCACACTCAGCCTATTCTATGCAAATGCAGTTTTATGCTTCAGATATAGTTATAACATTTTCGGAGAGAGTGGATGATTATATATATAATTTAAAGCAAACTGCGATGACAATGCCAAGCGAAGATGCAGTTTCATTAGAGAAGATGATTTACACATTAGAGTCTTTGGACGAATCCTCCAAAAGGACGATGATTAGTAACTTTGAGCGTTCTGTTAGGGATGTAATTAGCGACAATTAAATAGCATTTTTTGACTGGGTTTGCTTGCGGCAAACCCTTTTTTGTGTTATTATATTAGATGAACATCTAATTGAGATGATTTTGTTTTTATAAATATCTAATTAAAGAAGGGAGACTTACAATGGATCAGCTTAAAAACGAAATTAAGAGTAAGATTAGGATTCAGTACAATGAATGTTTTGAGTTTGCGAGGGCTATTGAATACCTCTGTGAGCGTTACGAGAAGCCACTTCCGGATGGTGTGGTTATTGATGAGAATGATATTAGTATTAAAGAGAAACTTAAGACTAAAGTTACTAAGGATATGCAAAAGGATATCCAGTGGCTATATAAGAATCTTAACATTTCCGGAATTATAGAGGCATACGCGGTAGATTATCACACTTCAACTGTTGATGAGATGCTTTATGCCATTGAGGGTAGCGATGATGTGGTTTTATGTAACTATATCGGTGGTATCTATATTTCCAAGTTTAAGGCTCAGCATGTAAGAGACTGGTCTGAGGTTAAGCACAGCGTTGAGCTTATGAAGAATTTCGTAAGAGAGTGCCAGGTTATTGATGAGAGCACAAGAAGCAATGTTGTTAAGTGCCTAGAGGCTCCAAGAGATACCAAGAAGAAGATTATTACTATATTAAGAAAGCTTTATAAAGACGCGTACTCTAAGATAAAGCTTGCAGTTGAAAAACTCTTAGCTGAGGCTCAGAAGCAGTATATGGAACAGCTATTTTTAACACCTGTTGATTTCGTCAACAGATACTTTAGGAATGACTTTAGAGTAAGCTCTGGCAAATGGGCATACCGCATGGTTATTCACTTGAGTTTATTTGATCCTGTTGATATTAAGAAGCTTTCTATTCATGACTATATAGGTCAGGAGGGCTATCTTGTATTGGGTAAAGAGGCTATTCAGTGGTATAACGACGAGAATCAGTCGCGCATTATATGTCAGTTCTTAAAGGCTATCAGTGATGAGAACAGACTTACCATATTAAAGCAGCTTTCTATTAAGCCATCATACGGTAAAGAGTTAGCTGAGAAGCTCAATCTAACACCAGCTACAATCAAGCATCACTTGGCTTTGCTAGAGGAGTTGAAGCTTATTAAGGCCAGCCGTACAGAGCATAAGGTATACTATCTCATCGATAAGGAGAGTTTAAATCAGGGCTTAGAGGATTTAAAAACCTATCTGATGTAGTGTAAAAAATGCATTTGTCAAGTGTTTGTGCGTTTTTTTGAAGATTTAGATATTTCGACGAAAAAGAACTGAAAATGCCTATAAAATGGGGTTTATTTTCGTTAAAAATCAATAGAAATCAATAAATATCAGCGTTTTCGCTTGACAAAATCCCTTGAACAAGGTATAACATACAGTGTAGCGCATTTCGGGGGAAGCGAAAGGCGCAGTCCCATCATCCTGTATGAGGGATGAATATTAAAATATTATTTAAGAGGAGGAGCTAATCCTATGAACAAAACAGAATTAGTTGCAGCAATTGCAGAGAAGACAGAGTTGTCTAAGAAGGACTCAGAGAAGGCTCTTAAGGCTTTCACAGAGGTAGTTACAAGCGAGCTCGTTAAGGGCGACAAGATCCAGTTAGTAGGCTTCGGTACATTCGAGGTTGCTAAGAGATCTGCTCGTGAGGGTCGTAACCCACAGACTGGTGAGACTATCAAGATCAAGGCTTCTAAGGCACCTAAGTTTAAGCCAGGTAAGGCATTAAAGGATGCTGTAAACAAGAAAAAGAAATAATTAATCTTTTAAGTTCATAATGAGAAGCTATAGGTCGTCTCTTAAGTAAGAGGCGACCTTTCTTAACGAAAGGCGGTCAATATGAGATTAGATAAGTATTTAAAAGTTTCTAGACTAATTAAGAGAAGAACAATCGCTAATGAAGCCTGCGATGCAGGAAGAGTAACGGTTAACGGCAATGTAGTAAAGGCCTCTTATTCAGTAAAGGTCGGCGATATCATAGAAATACAGTTTGGAAACAGAAGTGTTAAGGTAAGAGTTCTATCAATCGCAGAAACAGTCAAAAAAGAAGAAGCAAAAGAATTGTTTGAATACATATAAAATGTTTGAAAACCCTTGCATTTTCCTGTTTTATCGGATATAATATAGGATACGTATGGAACTATTAACACGTAGTTATGTATTAGCGGGGTACAGCTATGGCAAGAAGACAACGTAATAGGGTTAAGCCTAAGAAGGGCATGTGGATTGTCGTTCTTGTTACTGTCGTTATTTGCGGGGCGTTACTATATGGAATGTTAAAGCTTGAATCAAAGCAGAAAGCACTAGCTGCTGAGCAGGTAAGGCTTGAGATGAGCATTGAGCAAGCTAAAGATAAAAGTAAGGAACTAGATGAACAGAAGTCATACATGCAGACAGACGAGTATGTCGAAGAGGTTGCTCGTGAGAAACTTGGCATGGTTAAGGATGATGAGATTCTATTCCGACCCGAAGACAAGTAACAGAATTATTCACGAATTTAAGTTGGGACAGTATTTCGATATATCTTGTATTATGCAGTATATATCGAAGTGCTGTCTCAATTCTTGTTTAATTAAGAGGTTTATGATTTTAAGTTAGAGCAGTAATATAGTGTTATAGACTAAGAATTATGTATTTAGTATAGTTTTAGGAGGACATATGGTAGAAGTTAAAGAGGTTTCTAAAGTATATAAACTTTCTGCTAGAAAGCAAAAAGAATGGAATATCAAGAGCAATACCAAGATTGCAGTTGATAATGTTTCATTTAGAGCAAATGAGGGCGAGATTTTTGGCTTGCTCGGTCCTAATGGTGCAGGTAAAACCACAACTCTTCGCATGATAGCAACACTACTTAAACCATCTAGGGGAAGCATAAGCGTACAAGGTCATGACACTGTAAAAGACGGTGACGGCGTTAGATCTAACATTTGCTTTTTGACCAATGAGTTAAAGCTCGATCCGCAGTTTACGCCTAGGTACTTATTTTCAATGTTTGGCAGGCTTCACGGGATGAGTGAGGAGGAGATTGCTAACAGGCAGGAAGAGCTCTTTAACGTCTTTGGAATCAGTGAATTTCAGGACAAGAAGGTTGATGAACTCTCAACTGGTATGAAGCAGAAAGCCTCTATTGCAGTGAGTTTGGTTCATGATCCGGATGTTGTTATATTTGACGAGCCTACTAATGGTCTTGATATTATTACTGCAAGAGCGGTTACAGACTATCTTAACACCCTAAAGCAGCGCGGCAAGGTCGTTATCATTTCCACGCATATTATGTCTGAGGCTGAGAAGCTATGTGACAGGCTTGCGATGATTATTGCTGGAAAGAGTATGTTTGAGGGCACGGTTAGTGAGATATTAGAGCGCACCAATGCTGCTGACCTTGAGGATGCATTTTTCTCAGTTTATAGAAGCACTGTTACAGATGAGGCTGAGATTAGAGAGTTAAATGATTACGACAAACAGATTAGGATGCATGAAGAGAGCGCTAATAGTCAGGAGGTGGAATAATGAACGCCATTAAGACTATTTATAACAAGGAGATGCGAAGAGTCCTCTTTGACAAGAAAATGGTATTTGGACTCTTTGTTATGCCGGTTTTATTGATGATATTTATATATGGAATCATGGCTTTGATGATGTTTATGATGTATCAGGACATTGAAAAGCATGTATCTCAAGTCTATGTATACGGAGCGCCTGATGAATTTATGGCCATGCTTAACGAGAGCGAAGAGGACATTACGGTAAATGAAGTCGGCGATTTAGACCAGCTAGCAGACCTTAAGGACATGATTGTTCAAGGAGATGCGGACTATATTATAGAATTTCCAGATGGTTTTATAGATAGTATCGCTAACTATAAGGATGGCGATTCTGTGCCACAGGTTAAGACCTATTACAATCCAAGTGAAGAGTACTCTGAGAGCGCCGAAAGCATTTGCAAAAAGATAATTGAGGACTATAGGGTTAAGCTCTTAAAAGAGAGAGTTGGAAGCCTTGATACGATCCAGATATTTACCGTAAATGCTGACAACAAGGAGGCCAAGCTTCAGGACGATTCTAAGGCGGGTGGAAAAATGCTTGGAATGTTCTTACCTTACATGATTTCACTGCTCTTATTTGCTGGAGTAATGAGTCTTGGAACAGACACTATCGCGGGCGAAAAGGAGAGAGGAACACTAGCTACCATGCTAGTTTTACCAATCAAGCGAAGCCAGATAGTATACGGCAAGCTCCTTGCCCTTATGACACTATCAGCGATGTCGGCCTGTGTGTACGGCGGTGGAATGCTTGTTAGCATACCGCTTTTAGCATTATTTATGAGCGTTAGCGGTATGAAATTTACAATCACCGTTATTCAGGCGGTACTGCTTATTGTTTTGATTATAAGTATGGTCTTTGTCTACGTCGCTATTGTGGCCTTGTTATCAGTATTTGCCAAGGATATGAAAGAGGCCGGCACCTATATTACACCAGCATATTTGGTGGTAATTGTGGCTGGTATGATGACGATGTTTAGGACGAGCGAGGCCAATACATTTGAGTATTTGATACCACTTTACGGTCCGTGTATCGCCATGAGAAATATACTAACTCAGGAGATTTCTAACGGACAGCTTATTTTGTCTATTCTGATGAATATATTTGTCGGCGTGATTCTGGCATTTATCGTCACTAAAGCGTTTGACAACGAAAGGGTAATGCTTAATGCATAAGGATGATTACAGCCATCTATTTAACAAAGACATATTTAATAATGTTAGCGCCGTCATAGTAGCTTTCTCTGGCGGCGCTGATTCTGTTGCTCTTTTAAGCCTTATTGTAAAGCTTAATAACGAAGGCGTATTAAAGCTTGATAAGATACTAGCCCTCCACGTAAACCACGGTATCAGAGGCGAGGAAGCTCTAAGAGATGCAGAGTTTTCGAGGGAATTTGCAGCTAAATTAGGAGTGGAATTTAAGCTCTATGAAGGTGATGTGCCTTTAATGTCTAAGGCAAATGCTATGAGCATCGAGGAGGCAGGCAGAGACTTTAGAGAGCGCTGCTACGAAGATGGGATGGCCTATTTAGCAAGGCTCGGCTACGAGGCCAAAGTCGCCTTAGCCCACCACGCAGATGATCAGGCGGAGACTATCATTTTCAGACTCGCTAGAGGTACGGGAAGCGACGGTTTAGCAGGTATAAGAGAGACTAATACTAAGGCAGGCATTTGCTATTTAAGGCCACTGTTAAATGCTAGAAAGGCCGAATTGGTTGAATATCTTAATAGCGAGGGCCTAAGCTATGTCACAGATTCCACTAACAATGAAAACGAATACACTAGAAATTACATCAGAAATGTCATTATCCCTGAGATGGCGACCGTAAACAGTAATGCCGTAAAGCATATAGCAGATACGGCGAACCAGATTGCTAAAGAGCAGGATTATATGAATGAACTAGCAACTAACTGGCTTGATGATAAGCTAAAGACTGACCGCGGAACTTATATTGAACTTAGCGAGTTTGACAAGCTTCACGAAGTCCTTAAAGTCTACGTTATCAGGGGCTTTTTAAGGCGCATGAACGTGAGACTTAAGGACATAACAAGAGAACACTATGACAAACTAATAAAGATAGGCCACGAGGAAAATGCTATAACTCTCCCAGACAATGTCATAGTCTACATAAGATACGGCCAAATATACATAATTACTGACAATAAGGAAAATGCTAGTCGAAAAATGCCTATTTCAGTAACATTTGACGAAGTTAGCCGAGAAAAAGCCGAGAAAATCGGCGAAAAAAACTATACTAAGGTTGTAGATTATGATAAAATAGAAAGTGCGCTTGTTGTTAGACACCGTGAAGAAGGAGATTATATAATCGTTGATAATAAGGGAACGAAGAAGACTTTATCGCGATTTTTCATAGATGCCAAAATAGCCAAGCACATGAGGGATGAAATTACTGTTGTAGCAGATGGTCATGAGATAGTATGGGTAGTAGGATATAGACTCAATATGAGATACTATGTGACTAAAGATACGACAAGATACTTGATTTTAGAAGCTGAGGAGTGAAAATAATGAACAATTCAGATATTAGGGTAATGCTAGAGGAATCAGAGGTTGATGCTCGTATAGGTGACTTAGGAGCGCAGATTAGCAAGGACTACGAAGGCAGCGAATTACATATCATTTGCATTTTAAAAGGCGGGGTCTTCTTTGCATGTGAGCTTGCTAAGAGAATCACGGTTCCTGTATCTATTGACTTTATGTATGTTTCAAGCTATGGCAATTCCACAGTAAGCTCAGGCAATGTTAAGATAGTTAAGGATTTAGATGAGTCAATAGAGGGCAAGAATGTATTGATTGTCGAGGACATCATTGATTCAGGTCGCACACTTCATCACCTTTTGCCTATTCTTAAGGGCCGTAAGCCTAAGAAGATTGAGATATGCACACTTCTTAGCAAGCCGGAGAGAAGAGAATTTGATATTGACGTTAAGTATGTGGGATTTAAGATCCCTGATGAGTTCGTTGTTGGATACGGACTTGATTTTGAACAAAAATACCGCAATTTGCCATATATAGGCGTTGTGGAGACCGAAGAGTAAGAAAGGAGCAAACTAGTGAATAAGAGAACTGGTTTAGGTTTTACATTTTATACGATTATACTTCTTATGGTATTGCTAGGATTTTATTTGTATTATCAGAGTGTAAAACCAACTGCAAATGAATACACCCTGAATAATTTTAAGCAGGACTTGGCTGATGACAATGTCGACAGCGTCTTCATTACACAGAATATGGAGGTGCCAACAGGTGATGTCAAGGTTTCCTTCAGACTAGGAACAGCCAAGAATTTTTATGTTTCAGATGTTAATTACATTGTAAATGAAGTATTAGCGGACTATCCCAATGTTAAGGTTAACGTTTCAGATGTTAGGAGACCAGGCTTATTAGCGACCTTGCTACCTTACATTATCGTGGGAATCATTTGTATAGTTATAATTGTCATAGCAAGTAACAGCGCTGGAGGTTCTGCTGGCGCCGGTGGCAAGGTCATGAGCTTTGGTAAGAGCAAGGCTCGCATGACCAATGGAGATGACATAGATGTTGACTTCTCTAAGGTTGCAGGACTTGAAGAGGAGAAGGAAGAGGTCAAGGAGATAGTTGATTTCCTAAAGGATCCAGGTAAGTTCGTGGCAGCGGGAGCTCGTATTCCTAAGGGTGTCATTATGGTGGGCCCTCCGGGAACAGGTAAGACACTCCTCGCTAAGGCAATCGCAGGAGAGGCTAAGGTTCCTTTCTTTAGCATTTCGGGTTCGGACTTCGTTGAGATGTTCGTCGGTGTTGGTGCTAGTCGTGTGCGTGACTTGTTCGCAGAGGCCAAGGCCAACTCACCTTGTATTATATTTATCGATGAGATTGATGCGGTCGCAAGACGCCGAGGCAGCGGTCTAGGTGGTGGACACGACGAGAGAGAGCAGACATTAAACCAGATGTTAGTTGAGATGGACGGTTTTGGTGTAAATGAAGGAATCATCGTCATTGCGGCTACTAACCGTGCAGATATTCTTGATCCTGCTATCTTAAGACCGGGACGTTTTGACCGTAAGGTTGCAGTCGGAAGACCTGATGTTAAGGGTAGAGAAGACATATTAAAGATTCATACTAGGGACAAGTCTTTAGCTGAGGATGTTAATCTTCACGAGATAGCAAGAACTACTGCAGGCTTTGCGGGTGCAGACTTAGAGAACCTTATGAATGAGGCAGCTATCTTAGCAGCTAGAGAGGACCGCAAGTTTATCAAGAAGGAAGACATCGACAAGGCATTTATCAAGGTTGGAATAGGAACCGAGAAGAAGAGCAGATTAGTGCCTGAGCATGAGAGAAAGATTACAGCCTATCACGAGACAGGCCACGCAATTCTATTTCATTTGCTTCCTGATGTCGGACCTGTTTATACAGTATCGATTATACCGACCGGTATAGGAGCTGGTGGTTACACAATGCCACTTCCAGAAAATGATAACACCTACATGACCAAGGGCAAAATGCTACAGGATATCAAGGTTAGCATGGGTGGAAGAATTGCCGAGGAGCTTATATTTGACGATGTTACAACTGGTGCATCCCAGGATATCAAGCAGGCAACAGCTTACGCTAGAGCTATGGTTACCAAGTACGGTTTCTCTGACAAGTTAGGTTTCATAAACTATGAGACTCAAGAGGACGACGAGGTATTTTTAGGCCGTGATTTAGGACACGCTAAGCCTTATGGAGAAGCGATTTCTAAGACTATCGATAAGGAAGTTAAGCGCATTATAGATGAGTGTTACGCTGATGCTAAGCGCATCATTATGGAGAATATGGATATTCTTCACAAGTGTTCTGAAATATTGCTTGAGAAAGAGCGAATCGACCAGAAAGAGTTTGAGGCATTGTTTGAGAACAGAGATTCAGCAGACGAAAACATCCCTGCAATCGAGCTAAGCCCAGAGACAGAAGCTTAATATAAGCATTTTCTAAGACAAATAAGGAGGAGCGGCCAAGCCGTTATACTAGTATGGAGATACAGCTCAATACATCCAGCCAGACTGACAGCTTCAAAAAGAGATTATATATTAACCTTGCAGCGCCTGCTCTTAACCAGGAGGCGCTGTTTGCTGACGGCACAGCTTCATACAGAAATCCCGTAGAGCCTAAAGCATACGAGAGGGTTACTGTGAAGTTTAGAACTGCAAGAGACAATGTTGATGCCGTATATTTGTGCATTGATGGCAGCAGGCAGTTGATGACAAGATGCAATTCAGACAAGCTTTTTGATTATTATGAGGCCTTTATAGCACTCGGAGATAAGCCAGTTTCTTACTATTTCCAGATCAATTCAGGAAGAAGCAAATGCTATTATCACAAGAAGGGTGTTGACAGAGAGCCAAATCCTTATTACAATTTTACACTGGTGCCAGGTTTTTCTACTCCGGATTGGGCCAAGGGTGCAGTATTTTATCAGATATATGTGGATAGATTCTGCAACGGAGACGAGAGCAATGACGTCGTTGACAACGAGTATATCTACATTGGCGAGCCGGTTCACAAGGCTAAGGAATGGAGCAGATATCCTGCTTCTATGGATGTCAGAGAGTTCTACGGTGGAGATTTACAAGGCGTAAGAAATAAGCTTGATTATCTTCAGGACTTAGGCGTTGAGGTTATCTATTTTAACCCGTTATTTGTCTCTCCATCTAACCACAAATACGATATTCAGGACTATGACTATATCGACCCACATTTTGGACGCATAGTTTCAGATGGTGGTATGCCTTTAGAGGAAGGTGAAAGTTCTAACTCTAAGGCGACCAAATATATTAAGAGAGTAACAGATAAGGCCAATCTTGAGGCCAGCAATCAGTTATTTATAGAGCTTGTTGAAGAGATTCACAGACGCGGAATGAAGGTTATTCTAGATGGCGTCTTTAATCACTGCGGTTCCTTTAACAAGTGGCTCGACAAGGAGCGCATCTATGAAAATGAAACAGGTTATGAGAAGGGCGCATATGTTGACTATGAGAGCCCTTACCACAAGTTCTTTCATTTTCACGAAGACGACGAGAGCAAATGGCCGTACAACTACACATATGATGGCTGGTGGGGCCATGACACTTTGCCTAAGTTAAACTACGAGGGCAGCGAGAAGCTATATAATTACATTTTAGATATAGGAAGAAAATGGGTTAGCCCACCTTTTAATGTCGACGGCTGGAGACTTGATGTGGCAGCGGATTTGGGTCACTCGCCAGAGTTCAATCACAAGTTTTGGCGCGACTTTAGAAAGGCTGTAAAAGAGGCCAATCCTGAAGCTATTATATTAGCTGAGCATTACGGAGACCCAGGCAGCTGGCTTGCTGGCGATCAGTGGGATACAGTAATGAACTATGACGCTTTTATGGAACCTTTGACCTGGTTTTTGACAGGTATGGAGAAGCACAGCGATGAGTTTAGAGGCGACTTGCTCGGCAATGTGTCAGCATTTTACGGCTCTATGACGCATCATATGTCACGCTTTCATAATAGCTCATTACAGGTTGCGATGAATGAGTTGTCTAACCACGACCATTCAAGGTTTTTAACAAGAACCAACAGAAGAGTAGGTAGAACCGACTCCCTAGGCCCAGAAGCAGCCAATGAAAATGTTAACAAGGGCGTTTTAAGAGAGGCTGTTGTTATGCAGATGACATGGCCTGGCGCGCCTACCATTTACTACGGTGATGAGGCTGGCGTCTGTGGATGGACGGATCCTGACAACAGGCGAACCTACCCATGGGGCAATGAGGACAAGGAACTTATACGTTTTCACAGAGATATAATAAGGATTCATAAGTCGTCAACAGCGCTTAAGAAGGGCTCAATTAAGCACCTTTACGGCAACCATAAGCTACTGTGCTATGGAAGGTTTGATGAAAATGAAGTCTACATTATAGCGATAAATAATAATTATGATAGCGTTGAGGTTGATATTCCGGTGTGGCAGGCAGGTGTCCCTAGTGGCTCGCTTTTAGTTAAGCTTATGGAGACAACTGAGGAAGGTTACAATATGGAAGCAAGACAGTACATCGTTGAAAATGGATGCGTGCATATTAACCTTAAGAAGATTTCTGGAATTATTCTAAAAATGCTATAAATGAAGGAGTGTTATAAATGAGTACGCCTGAGAAGGACCAATTAGAACAGGTGAATAAGGAATTAGATTCAGCTAAGGCTAATATGGCT
>JAIKVP010000104.1 GCA_024685635.1 Lachnospiraceae bacterium | reverse complement strand
AAGTATACTGGAACGGCTAGTGTTGTGATTACAGATGGCAATAGTTCAACGGTATTATTTACTAAGTCTGGAATCAGTATTACAAGCAGTAATTATGATTCTAATGCAAATGGTAGCTTTAGTGTAGATGTTAGTAGTATTACTAAGGCTACTGGTAGCGGTGTTATAAAGGTTACTATGACGCTTAATAGTGTTACTGGGACAAATCAGGCGACTGTTACTAACCTTCCTAAGCAGGAAGTTATTACTAGTGTTACACTTAATGACCCAACGTATACTCCGAGCAATAATACTCTTAGTGTTAGCTTTAATGTAAAAGAGAGTGTTGGTACGGCAACGAATCGAAAGAAAGCCACTGGATCTTTGCATGTTTTAATTACGAGTGGAGATGCTAATGGAACAGAATATTTATTTGAGCAAGACTATGATATTACCGAGGATAACTACGACCCTGAAAATAACGGCTCTATCGATATTGATTTAACTAATATCACTAAGAGTTCAGGAACAGGATATATAAAAGTAACATTATCTATAGATAATGCTCTTCCAGTGGAAAAATCAATATCAGTTAATAGCCTTCCAAAGGAGCCTACATTCTCTCTTGCGTCAGAGGACGCTTCTTATGACGGAACCGAAAAGAAGGTTACTATGGAATTTGCTATAGCAAGTTCTGATGGAACAAATACTGAATATATAGCTGATGCTGGAAGCGTCAAATATCAGGTTGTAAGTGGAAATGCAAATGGTGAAGTGTTAGCGAGTGGAAATGCCAGCTTTACTGCATCAAATTGTGATGATAGTTCTAAGATAACGACAGTTACAACTAACACGTTAGATTTGGAGTCTGGCACTAGTGGAGCAGGTGTAATTATCTTTAGGGTTATATATAATAACAAGGAGATAGGAACTAAGGAAGTTTCAATTAATAATCTACCTACTTAAGCTTAATAATCAAGAATAAGATATAATAAAACGAGCTCTATCATTTATGATAGGGCTCGTTGTTTATTATTCTATAGCTTCTATAAATCTGCTCTAAGAGTATTACCCTCATCAACTGGTGAGGAAATGTCATCTTAGAAAATGATAGCTTATAGTCAGCTCTTTTAAGGACTTCATCGGATAATCCTAAAGAGCCGCCTATTAGAAATACTATATGGCTTGTGCCGCTAATGCCAACTGAGTCTATCTTTTTAGATAATTCTACAGAATCTAATGCATTTCCGTCAATTGCTAATGCAATGACATATGCATTTTCGGGGATGATATTTAGTAATCGCTCGCCCTCTTTATTTTTTATTAAAGTCTCAAGAGCTTCACTTGCCTTATCTGGAGTCTTTTCATCTACAACTTCTTTTATCTCTAGCTTTGTGTAGCGGCTTAAACGCTTCGTATACTCTGATATTGCGTCCTTATAAAACTTTTCTTTTATTTTTCCAACAACAGCTAATGTGATCTTCATTAGAAACTCCTTAAAAACATTTTGATTTATAATAGTTTTAACATCAACAGTATATCATCTTAATAGCTTCTACTCAAACAGTTTTTCTTATAGCACAATTATGTTTTAGGCAATTTTTCATTTTTTTAATGAAAAGGAATTAATCGTTTAGAGAAAATGCCGATTTTTTTTATTTGTTCTTATTTCGTGGCAAATGCTCACGATTTGTGATATAATAATGGCTCGATGACAGGGAAGGATTTAGCATAATGGTTTTTTCAAGTGTAGAGTTTATATTTCGGTTTTTACCGATTTTTTTAATATCATATTTTGTGACTCCTAAGAGCTATCGTAATGTAACATTACTTGCTGGTAGCTTGGTTTTTTATGCCCTTGGGGAGCCGCTATACGTCTTGTTGATGATGTTTTCAATTGTCATCAACCACATTCTTGCGCTTAAAATCCATGAAGAGCAGTCACAAGGTGGAAGAGGAAAGAAGTTTTTAGTTGCCGCAGTCTGCTATGATTTTTTAGTGCTCTTTATATTTAAGTATCTTAATTTTGCAACATCGATTATTAACGGAATTGCAGGCACAGATATTGGAGAGGTTGATTTAACTCTTCCTTTGGGTATAAGCTTTTATACCTTCCAGGTAGTGTCTTATGTGGCTGACGTTTATATGGGACGTTATTATCCAGACAGAAATATTATATCATTTGCAACCTATGTAAGTATGTTTCCACAGCTTATTGCAGGTCCTATAGTTAACTATAGTGAGGTGGCTGAGTCGTTAAGATATAGAAAGACCAGATTTCCTGAAGTAGAGTGGGGAGTTACCTTGTTTATAGTTGGATTTTCATATAAGGTTTTACTTGCTAACAAGATTGCTTCGCTTTGGAACGAGGTTCAGACCGTTGGCGTCTACGGAATAGATACATTTACCGCATGGCTTGGATCTTGGGGATTTTCAATGCAGATATATTTCGATTTCTTTGGCTATTCCTTAATGGCGATTGGTCTTGGAAGAATAATGGGATTTAAGATTCCAAGCAACTTCTATAATCCATACACAGTTAAATCGGCTACGACTTTTTGGAGACGCTGGCATATTACTCTTGGAAGATGGTTTAAGGAGTATGTATATATTCCACTTGGCGGTAACAGATGCAGCAAGTTTAGGAATCTTTTCAACCTTTTCGTTGTCTGGTTCTTGACGGGACTCTGGCATGGAGCTAATTGGAACTTTATTATCTGGGGACTATTTTACTTCGTAATCCTTATGCTTGAGAAGAATTTCTATTTAGACAAGATTGAGAATTCTAAGTATATAGGACATATTTATATGCTATTTTTAATTCCTATCTCATGGACTATTTTTAATATCACTGATTTAGGAGATTTAATTCTATACCTTAAGAGAATGTTCTTCATACCTCTTGAGGGAACAGTTGATACATCTGGTGTCTTCTTCAGACTCTTTGGAAGATACTGGTGGATGCTTCTTATTTGCGGAGTCTGCGCAACTAAGTATCCAATTAAGATTATTAAGGCGGCTAGAAATACAATGACTGTTAAGCTTATACTATTAGCCTTGTTCTGGCTAAGCGTATATCAGCTGCTTATGGGAGCTAATAACCCATTCTTGTACTTTAGATTTTAGATTTTATTAGGAGGCAAATGCTATGGCTAAGGACAATTCTTATAGACGACATAGTAGAAGATTACAAATGCTATGGCACCATTGTAAGCTTGCGCTTATGGTGATTTTGTCTGCAATTATATTGACTGTAGTTAGCATTGTTATGGCTATAAGTGGCAAGCTTGAATTTAGTCTGTCCTATGATCATCCGATTTTGGCGTCATTATTGCTTAATGAGAAGCCTATAGATATCTTAGATGGTGATGATTATGATGCGGGCGATGACGACGATTTAGATACTGATTCAGTAGATAACGACGATTCTTTAGCTGCTGCTTCAGCAGATGCAAGTGGTGATTTAGTCGCTTCAGAAGATGCCTCAGCTGATGCTATAGTAGCAGGAATAACAAGATTTGAAGAGTGTGAGAAGGTTAAGACTAAATCTAAGTATTATTCAGATCCTGGACTTATTGCTATGACAACGGATTTTGAATATACAAAGGTAGAGGATTCATATTTTGAAGATGCCTTATTTATAGGTGATTCTAGAGTTGTTGGTCTTAACACTTATTCAGGATTAAAGGATATTGCTACATTTTACTGTGAAGAGGGACTTAGTGTCTTTACTATGTTTGAACATAAAATTGCTAAAGTTAAGGGCGAAAAGAAAGCAATGACTATTGATAAAGCCCTTAAAAAGACTAGTTTTAGCAAGATATACATTATGGTTGGCATAAATGAGCTTGGAACTGGTGATACTGATTTGTATGCTAAGCAGTATGAAGAGAATATTAATCAGTTAAGAAAATTGCAGCCTAACGCTACAATAGTTATAATGTCGGTAATGAGAGTTACTGCTGATAAGGCTAAAGACAGCGTAGTAAACAATGTAAATATCAACGATAAGAATGTTGCAGCTGCAAAACTTGCTGACGGAATTAATGTATTTTACTTTGATATCAATCCACTTTATGTCAATAAGAATGGTGATATAAAGGACGAATACACATGGGATGGTGTTCACCTGAAAGCAGAGTATTACTCTAAATGGGTAGACTTCTTAAAGGAACACGGCATTGAAAAATAACAAGAATTATCACGGCATTGAATAATAAGAACTTTTAATATACATATTCCTTGATTAAAGAATTAAAAGGGGTATTAACCTTAGTGATTGCATAGTTCTTGCCGTTTGCTTTGACAACATAAGGAAATTCTTCGTTACCTGTGATTGTAACGTACAAAACTTCCTTGCCTTTAGAACGGAATTCGCAGTTGATTGAGTTGTCGTTAAATGTAATATTTGCATCACCTGGTAAGTCAGTTAATGTGCTCTTGTTAAGGTAGTCATTGATATCTTCGATCTTTTCTTTGGTTGTCACATCTGCTGCCCTACTTCCACGATTAATAATAATTTCGTCAACGCTAGAGGTTAATTTTTTTAGCTTTGGCTTAGTAATTAGGCTAACTGCCACAGCGGCACAGATTACTAGAATTACTACCATACATACATTGATGATTCTTCTACGCGTTAAACTGCTCATATCGACACCTCGTTTATAATTTTTAGCATAAATAATATAGCATTATTATTTGTTTCTGTAAAATGATTTTTTTGATTTTTTTATTTTTAGCTTTGTATTAGATGGTGAATGTATATGAAAAATAAGATAATTACAGCCTTATTAGTATTTATAATAGCATTTGAAAGCGTTAGTATCGACATAGTTAAGGCAAAATTACCAACTGTAAATGCCAAATCCTATGTTATAATGGACGCTTCTAACGAAAATGTTATCTATAAGAAGAATCCTAATATGAGAATATATCCAGCATCTACAACCAAGATTCTAACTGCCATGTGCGTTCTTGATGAGCTTGATCTTGATAAGAAGATTAAGTTCACATCTAATATGCAAAAGGTTTCAGGTTCCTTTGATATAGCCCACATTTACATCCCAATCGGAACAGTCTATACAGTTAAGGAATATCTATATATGATGCTTATGGCCTCGGATGCCTCATCGGCAGCGGCTCTTGCCATAGGTTCATCTGGCTCGATTTCAGCATTTTCTAAGAAAATGAATAAGAAGGTCAAGGAATTAGGGCTTAAGAACTCTAAGTTTGATAACCCAATCGGCCTTGATATTGGCAATAATTATAACAATATCTATAGCACTGCTAAGGATTTTGCGATTCTTTCTAGGAAGGCGATGAGCTATCCGACCATCAGAAAGATTGCAAGAACTAAGAGTTATAAGGTAGCTAAATCTAACAAGAAGGCATCGTTTAAGGTTAATAATACTAACCTGTTCTTGCATTATTATGATTATGATAAGACCAGTTATACTGTGATTGGACTTAAAACAGGATATACTAACGCAGCTAAGTACTGCATGGTCGTTATAGGAAGAGACACTAATAACCACGAGCTTATAGCTAGCTATTTTGGTGCTTCTAACAATTCGCTTAGATACTCTGGAATCAGAGATTTGCTTAACTACAGTTTTAAGCGGGTGAAAAATGGTAAGCTTAAACTAAAGATAGACTTTTGGGATACGAGATATAGTGAGCAGGCGTCGCTAATTAGAAAGTATGCCTATAAGGGAGTCCTAAAGGCTAATGCTGACGGCAGATTCTACCCTAACAGGAAGGTGACAGCTAAGCAGTTTAGCAACTATATAAAGAAGATAGCAAAAGTTAATATTAGCTTTTCTACTAGTAAGGTTAGCGTTAAGAAATTTGTGGAGGCATATAATGATTATTATACGGCTAATTTAACTGCAAAAGAATTGAAAGCAAATAAAATCTTTCCTGACTCTATGAAGATTGCTAAAAGCTTTAAGATTTCTAAAGCTCAGGCGGTTTATATAGCCAACAAGCTAAAGTCAGTTAAGAAAAATGCTTCTTCTGATGCGAGAGCAAACGCATCTTCTGACGCGAGTACAAACGCCTCATCTGATGCTTCACCTAACGCTAATTCGTAGGATGTGAACGGAGTTTAATTATTCCAATTCTAATGGTATTTTATGGAGTTTTGACATGAATGATAGTAAAGAAATAACATCATTTAATCTAAAACTGATAGCGATAATAACGATGTTTATAGACCACATTGGGGCCGCAATTGTTGAACAGCTTGAGGTTTATCCTGAATTTGAGGATAATACATTCTTGTTTATGATAGATACGCCTTTAAGAGCTATTGGTAGATTAGCATTTCCACTGTTTGTGTTTATGATAATTGAGGGATTTAAGTACACAAGCAGTAAGGCCAAATATTTAGGTAGACTTGCTATATTTGCGCTTATATCTGAGATTCCTTTTGATTTTGCGATACATTTTTACGAAGTGGACGGAGGATTCCCTTTTAGTCTCACAAGACAGAATGTCTACTTTACACTTGCATTTGGCTTGCTTGGAATAATTATAATTGATAAGATATCAACTAATTATCCGGCTAAGGCTATAGAAGGAAGCAAGGCTGCCCACATGAATCCTAACTTAAGAGCTGTTATAAGAGCGATTGGAATAGCGGGAACGACAATAGTTGTTCTTCTCATGGCTAAGTATTCAGCCTGCGATTATGATGTTGCAGGAGTTTTAGCAATTATAGCTGGCTATCTTTTTAGGAATAATTATATTAGCCAAATAACAGCAATAGTGCTTGTTTTAACGATAGATAATCATTTTGAAGCTTTTGCATTTATTGATTTAGCGTTTGTTGCATTTTATAAGGGTAATAAGGGCAAGGAGGTCAATAAATGGATATTCTATATATTCTATCCTGCACACTTACTTTTACTTGCCTTAATAAGAACATTGATTATTAATTTTGCTGCTTAATTAAAGCTTATTTATAATTTGACAACCTCGACTACATTTAAGTCGTCGCCGTCTACATAAAAACGAATATCATATCCAGCATAACTTACGCCGTAGCGCCTGCTGCTGTCATTTTGATAGCCAGGTCGAGGATCCTCTTTTAGGATTCCGATTACGGCGTCTCTTTTATT
>JAIKVP010000080.1 GCA_024685635.1 Lachnospiraceae bacterium | reverse complement strand
CGAGTTTCGGTTAAAGATGATATTACAATAGACAAAGTTAAAAGAGTTAGTGGACCATATAAGGTTTATAGAATAGGAATTAAGTCTTCTAGTAACGAATACTTCTTGGAGGCGACTGCTAAAGCTACATGGACTAATATTTACGGAGATATGGCTGTTAATTACTGGCCTGAAACAACGACACTTAGAATTGAGCAGGGCGAGGGAGAACCAGCTGCTTATCAGGAGTTTGATAAAGGTGAGGAACTAACTACATCAAATGGTTACACCTACAAGGTAACCAAGTTTAGTGGCAGCACTGGTGAGGTAAGCTTAACTAGCGTAGGTGCTACAGCTAAGAAGGTTACAGTTCCTGCTACAATCAAGGTTGATGGCTACACATTTAAGGTAACTTCTATTGCAGCTAACGCTCTTAAGAAAAAGACAAGTCTAACGACTCTTGTCATTGGAACAAATGTCAGCTCTATCGGTGCAAATGCATTCTTTGGAGATAAGAAACTTAAGACTATTACAGTTAATTCTACTAAGATTAAATCAATTGGAGCTAAGGCATTTAAGGGAGTTCCTAAAACAGCCAAAGCTAAGCTTCCAAAAGCTAAGAAGAAGGCATATAAGAAGCTTATGAAGAAGGCTAAGTATGTTGGTAAATATAAGTAATAAAGTATAATCTATCAAAAAAAATCGGACTTATATTATTGTAAATATAAGCCCGATTTTTTATTTTATTTAGCAATTAATTCATCATTTTCAACATCAATTGTAATAGTATCACCCTGGCTTACATTTCCGGCTAAAATAAGTCTTGCGGCTAAGGTTTCCACATATTTTTGAACATATCTCTTAAGTGGCCTTGCGCCGTAAACGGGATCGTAAGCATGCTCAATTACATAGTTTTCAGCCTCTTTAGTAAGTTCAACTTTAAGCTCTTTATCTTCAAGTCTCTTGTTAACATCAGCGATAATAAGAGTGATTATATTGCTGATGTTATTCTTGGTAAGTGGCTTAAATAGTATAGTTTCATCAAGTCTGTTAAGGAACTCAGGACGAAAATGATTTCTTAAATCATTCATAACCATAGTTTCAGCCTCAGGCTTAATATTGCCGTCATCATCTATTCCCTCAAGCAAATATTCAGAACCAATATTAGAAGTCATGATGAGAATGGTGTTCTTAAAGTCAACAGTCTTGCCTTGACCATCTGTTATTCTTCCGTCATCAAGAACCTGTAAAAGTACATTAAATACATCTGGGTGAGCCTTCTCTACCTCATCAAAAAGGACAACAGCGTAAGGTTTTCTTCTTACAGCTTCTGTTAGCTGACCACCCTCCTCGTAGCCGACATATCCCGGAGGCGCTCCAATCAAACGAGATACAGAATACTTCTCCATATACTCACTCATATCAAGCCTTACAACATTGGACTCATCATCAAATAAGGCTTCAGCCAAACTCTTAGCAAGCTCGGTTTTACCAACACCAGTAGGACCTAAGAAGAGGAATGAACCTATCGGCTTAGACGGATCCTTAATTCCTGCTCTTGAACGAATAATGGCATCTGTAACTTTTTCTACGCCTTCATCCTGACCGATTACACGCTTGTGTAGGGTTTCACCTAGTCTAAGAGTTTTTTCTCTTTCACCCTCAGTAAGCTTGGCAACAGGGATTCCTGTCCAGCGGGAAATAATCTGTGCGACCTCTTCTTCGTCAACGCTTTCATGAGCTAAAGAGTGGCCTTCATTTTTAGTTGCTTCCTCTAGTTCAGCTAGTGCTTTTTGGGCTTCTGGTAGTCTTCCATACTGAAGCAAGCTTGCCTTATTTAAGTCGTAATTTCTCTGCGCAATAGAGATTTCATTTTTAATATTTTCTATATCTTCTTTTAATTTGCTGACCTTATCGATTGATTCTTTTTCCTTATCCCAGGTGGCTTTCTGATTGGCAAATTCCTCTTTAAGTTTAGATAACTCAAGCTGGATAGCGCTAAGTCTCTGAGCAGATAAATGGTCAGTCTCTTTTTTAAGGGCTGTCTCCTCAATTTCAAGCTGCATAATCTTTCTGTTCATCTCGTCAAGCTCAGCAGGCATTGAGTCAAGCTCGGTCTTAATGAGAGCGCATGCCTCATCAACAAGGTCTATTGCCTTGTCAGGCAGAAAACGATCTGAAATGTAGCGATTAGAGAGTACAGCGGCTGAAACTAAAGCAGCATCCTGAATCTTAACTCCATGATAAACCTCGTATCTGTCCTTTAATCCACGAAGAATGGAAATGGTATCCTCAACCGTAGGCTCACTAACCATAACAGGCTGGAACCTTCTCTCAAGGGCTGCATCCTTCTCAACATACATTCGATATTCATCTAATGTTGTTGCACCAATACAGTGAAGCTCGCCTCTTGCTAGCATAGGCTTTAGCATATTGCCTGCATCCATAGCACCGTCAGTTTTACCGGCACCTACGATAGTGTGAAGCTCGTCGATAAAGAGAATAACCTTGCCTTCGCTTTTCTTGATTTCTTCAAGTACGGCTTTTAATCTCTCTTCAAATTCACCTCTATATTTCGCACCTGCAACTAGTGCACCCATATCAAGTGCAAATATAGATTTGTCCTTTAGGCCTTCTGGCACATCGCCTCTTACGATTCGCTCTGCCAAGCCCTCAACGGCAGCGGTTTTACCAACACCTGGCTCGCCGATAAGGACAGGGTTATTCTTGGTCTTGCGTGACAAGATTCTTATTACATTTCTAATCTCTGAATCCCTTCCGATTACGGGATCAAGCTTTCCTTCTCTTGCTCTCTCTACCAGGTCGTAGCCGTACTTTTCTAAGGTGTCATAAGTATCCTCTGGATTGTCAGACATAACGCGCTGGTTACCTCTTACAGTCTGCAAAACCTTTAAGAAGGAATCCTTGTTGATTCCGTATTGCTTAAACAAGTCCTTGATTGCCTTGTTAGGATGCTTAATCATAGCAAGCATCAAATGCTCAACAGAGACGTACTCATCATTCATTGCGTGCGCCTCATCCTCAGCATTTACCAAAACCTTATTAAGCGAATTGCTGACATAGTTCTGAACATTCCCAGAGACCTTAGGGAGTGCATTAATCTTAGTTATTAAGTCCTGCAGTAGCATTTGCACTGCGATATCCATTCTCTCAAGGAGCTTCTTAATCAAGCTGTCATCAAGGTTTATCAAAGAGAATAGCAAATGCTCCTCGTCGATCTGCTGGTTGCTATACCTTGTCGCAAGGCTCTGCGCCTCGTTGACAGCCTCCATTGATTTCTGCGTAAATTTATTAATATTCATAAAATCGCCCCCAGTATATGAAAATATAAATATGTTGTCGTGTTCTACAACAACTATAACACCGAAAACTATAAAATGCAATATGAAAATGCAAGAATTTGTTTTAAGGCTCTAAAAAAGAGCTGGCAAAAGCTGCCAGCTCATAATCTTTAAGTATCTTACTTTATAAATTTGTCATCAATACTGATTCCGTCAAATGAAACGTCTT
Organism: Lachnospiraceae bacterium; assembly: GCA_024685635.1. GTDB lineage: Bacteria > Bacillota > Clostridia > Lachnospirales > Lachnospiraceae > NC2004. The sequence goes on along the minus strand of JAIKVP010000080.1, from coordinate 2,726 downwards.
CACTTGCTTCAATAAGGTTGAAATTGTAATTCTTACCCATATTGTATCCCTTCTGGAACTCTTCCCAGAAGTCCTCACTTCCGCCACCGGTAAATATGCCGATTAAGAAGAACAACATAATAAGAACAGTAAATACAAGTCCGATAATACCGGTGATTATACCAGCCTTACCAGTTCCAACTCTGTTGCCAGCTGCATCCTTAGCGTTAACGCCACAAATGATAGCGGCGATACCGGTTCCAATAGAAATAATTGGGCAACAGCAGAAACTTAAGAAAGAAGTCACGATAGAGATAATACCGCAAATGATAGCAGCTGTTCCAGACTTACCGCCCTTCTCGTCTAGGTCAACAGTGTTAGTGTTGTTAACGCTTTGACCGTTATATGGGTTATATTGTCCACTGCTATTGTTAGAATAGCCCTGACTACTGTTACTATAGTTGCTATAGCCTTGTGCTTGCTGATTGTAAGCCTGACCTTGCTGATTGTAAGCCTGACCTTGCTGATTGTATGGCTGTCCCTGAGCTGCACTGTTATAAGCGCCATAAGGAGAACCTTGGTTAGCTGCATCATTGGCCTGCTGATATGCCTGCTCACTCGCATTATAGCTTCCGGTATTAGGCTGGCTATCAAATGAAGGCGCCTGCTCGCTCGCGTTATAGCTTCCGTTCTGAGGCTGGCTATCATATGAAGGTGAAGGCTCGCTAACATTTGCCTCTGGCTGATTAGGGGCCTCGGTAGGTACTTCCGTAGGAGCATCGTTATTAACTGTATCATTACTAGGCTCGTCAGGAATTGGCTCGCCTGTATATGGATCAAATCGCATATTCATTCCTCCCTTTATTTATGCTATAATCTTACATACGACGAATTATAGCACATTTAACAAATGTAAACAAGACTAAAGGAAGTAAGGTTATGTCTAAGAAACCCCTAGCTGAAGGACAACTTTTATATAGAATAACAGGAGTGTTTTTGTTCTTGGTTGCAATCTATGCTGTGTTCACTAATATTGTGGACATCGGTTTATCATCGCCTAAACCATGCCTGTTAAATGAAAAATGGCATTTGTACTGTCCAGGCTGTGGCGGAACAAGGGCCTTTCATTTGATGCTTCACGGTAGGATTATAGAGTCCTTAGAGTACAATGCATTCGTCGTTCCTGCATTTGCCTTTATTCTATATTACTTTATAGGAGTGACTTTGGCGGTTTGGAGTAAGGGCACTAAGATATACTTTCATTTAAGAAAATGGATGCTGGTCGTTACTATACTCATTCTTATCTGGCTGACTTTTGGGCGCAATCTCTGTGCTATATATCTAGGCTATGATCCAATTGGGGATATAGCGTCATTTCATCACTGACTATGTTTAGTGAGTATTGAGTATGGTTAAATAAGTCTAACATCTTTCTTGTATTTTAACTTCATTTGCGATATAATGATTTCATCTGGTGATTGCATCGGAAATTTTAGATTGTTTGGAGGATTTTTATAATGATCGTTTCAGCTAAAGAAATGCTTGAGAAGGCTGTCGAAGGACACTATGGAGTAGGACAGTTTAACATCAACAACCTTGAGTGGACCAAGGCGGTATTGCTTACATGTGAGGAGCTTAAGAGCCCAGCAATCCTTGGTGTATCTGAGGGTGCAGGTAAGTACATGGGTGGATTTAAGGTAGTTTCCGCTATGGTTAAGGCTATGGATGAGAGTCTTGGAATTACAGTTCCTATCGCTCTCCACTTAGACCATGGTACATATGAAGGAGCTAAGGCTTGTATTGAGGCTGGTTTCTCTTCAATTATGTTTGACGGTTCCTCACTTCCTATCGAGGAGAACGTTGCTAAGGCTAAGGAGCTTGTAGAGCTTTGCCATTCTAAGGGCATCTCAATCGAGTGTGAGGTCGGCGGTATCGGTGGCGAGGAAGATGGAGTTGTTTCTACTGGTGAGTGTGCAGATCCTGAAGAGGCAGATGCTGTAGCTAAGCTCGGCGTTGATATGCTCGCTGCAGGTATTGGTAATATTCATGGTAAGTATCCAGATAACTGGGCTGGTCTTCAGTTTGACGTACTTGCTAAGATTCAGGAGAAAACTGGCAAGCTTCCACTTGTACTTCACGGTGGTTCTGGTATCCCTGATGAGCAGGTTAAGAAGGCTATCACTCTTGGTGTTGCTAAGGTTAACGTTAACACAGAGTGCCAGATTAAGTTCGCAGAGGCTACTCGTAAGTATATCGAGGATGGCAAGGATCTTGAAGGTAAGGGATTTGACCCTCGTAAGCTTCTTGCTCCTGGTACAGAGGCAATTAAAGACGTTGTTCGTGACAGAATTGCTTGTTTCGGTTCAGCTAACAAAGCTTGATGATTACGATTACAATCTGAAATCATTGGACGGGTTTTACCCGTCCTTTTTTTGTCTATTTTTGCTTATCCAGGCTTAATTTTGAGCAGTATTTTGTTCTTGTCAATCTGCCCAAAATCTTTGTGCATTTTTATAGAATTAAAATGCATTAATATTTACCGAAGAGCCTTCAAATGTGCTAAAATATTACTATATGCGCCTGATAGGGTGTGTTTTGTTTTGACAACATTTTCTGCGTTTTTTAAGGAGGTTCTGTTTATGAATTATGGTTCTGCTAAAGGATTAAGACGAATTGTAGCATTTATGCTTGCAATAGCGCTTGTTTTTAATCCTTTTGTTTCCTCTACTAGGAAGGTTAGTGCGGCG
>JAIKVP010000060.1 GCA_024685635.1 Lachnospiraceae bacterium | reverse complement strand
CGGATTCCCCCAGCCCCACATATCAAAAATATACCCCAGGCCTTCCATTAATGTACTCATTTGGGGTTCCGTATCAACATCGTCATATTGGGCCTTTATCTCTGCCATTTTTACTGGATTACGCAAGTATAGTGTCGTGATAAATTCTATTAGCACTTCCTTCTGGTTCTCGCTAAGCAGGATCTTATTGGATGTCTTGATCTTTTGGCTGATATCCTTGAATAGAGTCGCCGTTTTCCCTTCCAGGATTGAAAACTCCTTTTCAATCTTGTTATCTAAAATATATTCACCTAGTTCCGGTTTATTGTTCCTCCATTTAACTTCATACAAATCAGTTTCGTAACAGATATTGTCCAGACTTGTGCTAAATCCCTTTTCTTTTCGCCTGTCCCAGACATATACTGTCTTGCTATTGGTTGAAAAATTCCTCAGTAAAAACTGCGGCACATAGTGCTGCCTTTTAGTATGTGAATGAGAATTCACTTAATCACTCCCTCCCGAAGGCTTTCCAACTTATGACTTCCTGTTCCAGCTTCACATTATTCTCAAGCATGTAACGCATCTCTTCGCAATACTTTCCAGCGCTAAGTAGAGAATGAGCTTTACGAATGTCATTTTCTTCCAGCTTTTTACAGTATTTTCTGAATCCATCCAGGTCAGAAATACCCATATGATAAGTTATAAAAGGGATCCCCGTCTTCTTCTTGAGATGTTCCAGAATATAGAATCCATCAGGATCTATATCTCCAAAGTGTAACCATTCGCCGGTAGGGTTATCCTCAGCCAATTTACATATTAGCCTCTGTTTTGCGGTATTATGATACCCAGCAAGATAGATGAAAAAAGTGTTTTCTTCCTCAATACGATTAAAACTGGTCAAGTTCTCAACCGTGACAATCCGTGACGAGTATATCTCTATTTTTTCTATTGCATCCATCCTGTCTGACTCTAGAGAAAGAGGCACATTCATACAAAGGGGAATGATGCTACCATTCTTTAAAATAATGCGGCCATCCCCTTTAAAATTGACATATGTGGGATTAGCAAAAATATTAAATTCCGCAAGAAGGATATGTTCCTGTTCACGCTTATCATCCACATCTTCAAGCAGGTCATCAAAGCTGCCATATTTTCTTAAAACGGTAATAATCTTTGTTCGGAATTCCCTTTCGAATTTCTTAGAATCTCCAAACAATTCAATGGAAAGCTCTCTTTCCAGGATTTCATCCGAATTGTTCGCAATGAACTCAAGAAGCCTTACAATATTCTTTGCTATTTCGAGATCATATTCAGCTTTTTTTTGTGATCTTAGTCGCCCGATCTGGGACTGACAAAATCTGTCGAGTATTTCACCTCTTCCAGCATGGGAAAGATAAAACTCTATCTGTTCAGCTTCCTGATTCTTTAATTCCTGCCGTTCAAGCACCCTATAGATTTCCATTACAGAGTCCGCATTTAACCTGATAGTCCGAATGATCCCATCTTTCTCTGTGATTTCTACATATCCGATTTCCGTAATGCCTCTTATGTCTCTTTCAAAATCTGTCTGTTCATCAAGATCTGCAAAATCAGAATCATAATCCGAAAAAATCACCTGAGGCTTTACGGTGAATGATTGATTCAGCTTATTCTCGTCGCGGTAGGTTTTGCTCCTTTCGTATTTGTCCAGAAGCCTCCCAAGAATATCTTTCTGCCTCTTATTAAGGCTTGTTTTTAATCCATTCATAGCCCATCATTCCTCGAGATTCTTCACCAGTCCTTCGACAGCAAAGCTCTGTCTTCCCTTTGCAACCAGAGTAATCGTAGTTTGAATATGTGACCCAATACTGCCTATCTTCTCAGGAGGTGCTGCGTAGATAACCTGAAAATCATTCGATTCCAGATAATCAACCATTTGCTCAATTCTCTCTCTTGAAAGGGCTGAAAAGGCCTCATCTATAAATGCAAGTCGCGCACTGCTTCGATCTTTCGGATACAATTGAAGAAGACTCGCTGCCAAAATGATAAAGTAGGGCGTCTGCTTCTCTCCATTGCTTGCGGATCCTTGCTTTTTAGATAATGTCGCATGAACTTCCGAATCACCCTGCCGGCTGATAATTCTCATATCATAAACAAAGTACTTTCGATAGTCCGTATACTCCGTTTCATCATCTTCGTTCAAGACGATATCCATGAAGTTTCTGATTTCCTGTTCACTTTCATCATCATCCATTATCGAGCTAAAGAAAAAATCAGTACTATCAAGATACTCATGCATACGCCGGCTTATTTTGAAGAATAAAGCTTTCCCTTCAGAATCTGTTCTCTCTTTCATATCAAACTGATAAATATCATTTCCGAAAGGTCTACCTTTTAATTCCTCATTGATCTTCCTTATTTCCGCCTTAGCATCCTCGATTGCTTCATTAATCTCTGCGACAAAATCTCCTATAAACGCGCTCTGTAGACGCTCTCCCTGCTTTTCCAGCTTCTGCTTTGCTTCCTCGATTTTCACATTAGCCAGATTTCGATACTGTTCTCTATAAAACCCTATGAATGAA
>JAIKVP010000019.1 GCA_024685635.1 Lachnospiraceae bacterium | reverse complement strand
TATTGCGCTCCGGTGCTGATATTATTTAATCCCTTATCCCTGTCTAGTAATCTTAATCGTATACTTCCTAACCGTTCCATTACCAGCTTTACAGCTTATTGTAATAGTGTTAGCTCCAACTGAAAGACTCTTAGTTCCTGTTCCAGAAACCTTAGCTCTTGTGCTAATTGCAGTTGCAGCTACATTTACCTTAGATACATTATTGCCTACTGTCATGGAATAACTTGTATCTGTGTATTTAAATGCCTTATCAAGGTTAAACACCTTGTTATTAGTAGATGTAACAGACAAAGCTTTAAGATAATTATTAGGGTTGCCTGCTGTTGCAGGAAGCTTACAAACTGTACTTGGCATATTCTTATATACTGGAATACTAAATGTAAATGTCTCATCAAGCAGCTTGTTGTTATTGTATGTGTTGTACTGAGAAATAGCATAACTATTACATGCAGTAACCGCTGTCATATACTGATGTGTGTATAATGAAGACTTAACAACTACATTAAACTTCTGAGTATACATTGTATCCTGGCCAAGATTTATATACTGTGTAGCTATATATTTTGCTCCACCAACAATTGACTTATATGGTGTTGTCCATGGTCTATTGTAGGTTTTCCCAGAGCTTGCGTAAGCTAGTCCCTTATCTACTGCCTTACCAATTGAACTGTCACTAGCTCCAATATTGTAGAAATTGTAATATCCCTTGTAGTTACCATAAGTACCTGAAGTTGAGTTGCTACCGTTAACACCAACCTCATTTTTAACACGGGATACCAAATAATATGGGCTCACCTTAGAAGCCTTAGCAGCTTTCATAAATGCTGTAGCATAGCTTCCTGATGCCTTCTTACCAGTCGCTATATCTGTAACATTGTAATTACCACTCATAAATGTATTCTTAAGCATAGTCTTAGTTACAGACTTAGTCTGGCTTCCATCATAAGAAAGTGATTCAAACTGATATATTCCTTTCTCATTTAAGAAATTCCTTGGATCCAAATAGTAAGAAATAACCGCACTGTTAGCAGAATACCAGCTAGTTCCATCCTTGACCTTATATGTATCAGTAGCCCAGTCATAATCTCCATTCTGAGTTGATAAGTATGAAAATGGAGCATTATATGTTGTAACTGTACCACCTGACGGAACAGTTGACTGGATTGTATTTCTTCCACTTACACTTTCATTCTTAACAACATCTGACCATTCAAGCCCTGTCTCTACTGCCTTAAATACCCAATTAGGATGCTTCTCATGAAGCGTTGTTAAATATGTCTGATAACTAGCTGGGAAATCATTAATTCCAGCTTCCTTATCAGAAAATGTCTTAACATATTTGCTTCTAATATAACCAGTTACTGTCTTATCACCAACTGTGCAAGAAACCTTGCTCCAAGATGTGCCATTAACATTTACAGTTGCTAAAAGTGTAGCCTCTGAATCCTTAGAAACTGAGGCGAGATTAGTAGCAATTAAACTTGCTATCTTTCTAACACCTGACTTCTTGGTAATTGTAGCTTCTTTTTTACTCTTGTTAACTGATGTAGCCGTAACCTCTTTAAATCGTGAACTTAATACATAACCCTCTCCTAAAGAAGAGCTAACCTTAGTCCACTTAGTTCCACCAACAGTTAAATCACCTAAAATAATGAGATCCTTGCCCTTTGCAATATAACCGATTCTCTCATCAGTTGTGTTAGCACACTTATAAAGCCCTGTTTTAGTAGATGTAACTCCAAGCTTATAAGATGTTGTCTCACAGGTCTCATCCTGAATATCAATCTTGCCCTTAATGACATAACCAGTGTAATTGGTCTTAAGCCCCTTAGTGCTTGCACTATACCATACCTTATTATCAACCTTAGTTGGACTGTGTATGATAAGCAATGTACCCTCATCAAGCTTGGCAATCTTAGTAGACATCTTGTCCGTGTTCTTATAGATTACCGCCTTGTCCTTGGCATTGGCATAGTGAGTAACTACTGCCTCTGTCGTAGCCTTAGCCTTGGTTGTCGCTGTAGCTTTAGTAGTAGCCTTGGCCTTAGTGGTTGCAGCTTCAGTAGTTGTAGCCTTAACAATCTTGACATACTTAGCCATCACATATCCTAAATAAGTTGTATTATTGTAGTTAACGGATATCTGATACCATTTTTCCTTCTCCTTATTAGTCACAGTTTTCTCAATGGTAAGCTTCTTACCCTTAGGAATGCTCACTAATAAAGTGCTGTTAACAGATGCCTCACTTCTGACATTTAAGCTATCAGCTGTGACTTTGCCCTTCTTGGCTGCGTAAGCATTAAAGCCCCCGCTAGTAACTAACCCAGCCATCATAGACAAAAATACAACAAATGCTAAAATTCGTTTTAAATTTGTTCTAATCACGCAAAAACCTCCTTATTATATAAGCATATTTTATTCAATTATAAGCCTCTAAATCCATATAAATGTGAGAAAATATATTAAATGTATTTAATTGAGATTTAATAATAAGAATCAAGTCTTCATAATAAAATTAGAATACTAAATTCAAATTATCTAACTTATTCTGACTATTAAATCCACTACATTAAACCCTTAGATTAATCACTTATATAACTTTTTCTTTAATTCATCTATCTCTTCTCTAAGTCTCTCATTGTCAGAAACCAATTCAGATACAAATGCTCCATAATAATTAAGCACATTACTAAGCTCTTCCTCAGACTTATTAGAATTAACAACTGGAGTATCATAAGCATTATAATTAATAGGATTATCAAGCTTAGTAACTACGTTATAATTTCTAATATCTGTAAGAAGCTTGTGATAAAAGCCCTGACCGCCTCTTACGATATCATAGGTCAAAACATCATCTCTAGTTTCCCTATGTCTACCAAAGCTACAGGTTCTTACATCCTCTGAGTCGTAGCTCTCGTAAAAAGGATTAATACCATCTCCCTCCATAGCAGTAAAACCAGGCCAAAATACATATACACCAGGAAGCTTGACTCTAGTTGCAGATAAACGCTTAAATAGCTTCTCACCAATCTTAGAGTAGCCTGTATATACGTGACAGTACCTCCATACAGTCTTAGTAAAATCTGATACTCTAAACTGTCCAAGCCATCTCTCATCCATCATTCCATCTCTGTCTTCTTCTGATACAACAAAGACAATTGGAAAGATTCGATTCTTATCTAATATTAACTTAATAAGCGCATCCATGCTTTTCTCATCACCAATAATGCGCCTTTTGCTATCTAATTTAACTACATCATATGCCCCGATATTGTCGCATATCTCGCGATAAAAACGTGGATAACTAAAATACTTAGCAGCGTCAGTATGATGCCCTTTATCAGGCTCTGCATACGAATTAGCGACACTTAACATTAGCTTGTCATCTATCACATCGATATTGATATTAGTAACCCACATTCTTCCATTAACCACAAAATCAATATGTGATGACTGGCATAAAAACTTGTGTTTATTGCCATCATAAAGTATGCCTATTCTAAAACCATACCTTATGCCATAATATGTTGAAACCTCTTTAGGAATATCTGGCATACATCCACCAAACTTAGATTTAAGCCAGTTATATGAGAATTCAACTGCCTTCTTAAATGCCTCATCTAAGCCTACTGTCTCTGTATTAATCTCAACCTTAGAAGAAAATGCCCTGTGGCTTAGAAGTGGAGTAAGCTCATAATTCTTATTAGCACCCCTTTGAGAGTCGCTACGCCCATCATTATATACATCCTTCTCCTTAAAAATCTTAGTTAAGGTTTCATCGTGTAGCTGGAATTCATTGAGCATAGCTACTATAGTGTTAACATTGACAGGAATTCGATAATTTCTCTTCATCAAGGCATCTATAAGTCTCTTACGAGGACACTTATATATCTGCTTAGCAAGGTTGTTGGTCTCCTGCCTATAGCTCTCCTTAAATCTCTCAACTACCTCAGGATAAAGCATAGAATCGCCCATCTTAAGCCTAAAATGAACCTGTATCATTTCCTGCCAATGGCCCTCTTTATAGAGGTCATGACCTAAATCATCAAAGAGAGTAATCATCGACTTATCACACAGTTCTAATGTCGCTAGGATACTGTTAAAATATCTCGAATAAGAAAGCCTGTCTTCCCAGATTTTCTCATTTTTATATCTGAAATCGTGCTCTATCTCGTGCCATCCCTCAAAGAACATGGTCTTAAGCTGGACTTCAAATGTATCATCAATACCAAGTCCCCATGTTTCAGCACTTATTCTCTCTTTGACATATCGTGGAAGTCTAAATATACCGTTAATCTTAGTTGCCTTAAACTCTCCCTCGTCAGACTCTGTAGAAGCCCACTCAATAAACTCAAATGACTTCTCTAAAATATCCTGACAAAGCGCTAAGTCATCCTCAAAATAAAGATCAACTCTTATTCCTATAAGATCTTGAATCTTGTTATTCTCATCGTATCTCTTAAACTGATACTTGTGCTCTAAAGACTCAGGTGACTTGATTCGTGAAAATGTACGATGATAAAACGCACACTGATCAAGTCTCTCCTCAACTATACCCCTTAACTCTGTCTCAACGTCTTTAGGAACGATAACCTTAGACATCAATTCTTCTCTGCTAAACTGATATCCCTCATCAAATTGTTCCTGCATATTATATCCTCCGTAACTCCCTTATAAAACTACTTTACATCTTCTCGTCTCTTATAGCTTAATTTGCCGCTATACTCATCTAACAAAGACCTATCCATTACATACCTGTTATCCATAGTCTTCATAACATCAGCAACCTGAATCTCACTGAATGTAGAATCATCAGCCAAGTTATATACCATGTGTGTATTAAAGTCTAACACAACAGGTCTCATAACATCTTCCTTGTTCTCTTCAATAACTAAGCCCTTGCTGCCATTAGACATAGTTACACAAACACCCGGAACAAGTATCTGAATAGCAGACATCAATCCCTCAATTACATCCGCTCCAAATTCGCTCTCGTGCTTCTTAAGGTACTTAATAGCCTGAACAGAACTCATAGCTTCCTCATCACCCATCTTAATCGCGGTGATATAGTCGTAAACCTCAGCAACACTTAGGATTCTTGTACCTCTCATGGTGTTATCTCTTATATCATCGCCCTGCTCTAATCTCGTGAACTGAGCAACCATAATTCTTGCATTAGGTGACAAGTCGTAGTCCATAAGCATAGACTGATAAGCTTCTTCTTTGCATTTGGCTAAGACCTTATTCTCCTCATCATTAAGAGAATCTATGTGATCAAATGCTTCCTTAGGTAGTAAAAGCTTACCTACATCATGAAGAAGGCCAGCCATAATGACATCTAGTTTCTCCCTGTTTGGGAGCTCCATAGCACCTGCAATGAGTCCACATAATATCGCAACATTTAAGGTGTGGCGATATACATAATCCTGCTTGCTTCTTAAATTCTGAACGAACTGAAGCTTAGAGCGTTTCTTGCCATAGTTCTCCATAATCAGATTAGCTAGCTTAAGCAAATCCCTTGAATTCTGCTTTTCTAATACAAGCTTAAGATTGTCCTTCAAACTAAATATAGCCATAGTCTGAAATCTCTCAAACTCAATATCATCAACAGTCATAGGCGGCAAAGGCTCTGCTGGCTCAAGAATAAAGATTCCTATAAGTTCGAAATTCCTGATACTGTTGATACCCTGCATAGTAAGCTTGCTGTTGCGATCATAAAGCATTACACCATTACGGTTGTAAATAGGCTTAGCAAGTCTCATGCCCTCTTTTAGATCATCTGTCTTAACAAATATCATAGTGAGTCCTCCCTATCAACTGTTTTATACGCCCTTGTTCTGCCATTACCTTCGTCGTCATCCTCAGGGAATACCTTGTCTCTTATAATCTCTGATGTAATCCCCAAAATCAAACAGAGTATAGCAAATGAAATATAGCTTCTAGTAGCAATAAATGCAAACACAAAAAATACCACTCCAACGAAGCATAAAATTGTAAAAATTCTAAGTAATACTCTCATATACTCAAACCTCCATAGATACCTTAATTTTACCACAAAACATTGAATAAAGCCACAAAAAACAACGCTTTTTCTTGATTTAACAACTTGCATTTGTCTAAAATATAGAATACACTATTAGAGCGCTATATTTAAGATTATCGGAGGAAAACTATGGCAAATGAAGACTTGAGCCTACAAAACCAGGTAGAGCTTAGCATAAGGAAAAAATTTCATAAGACCATATTTTCAAGATTTGCCAAGGCTATTAAGACTTATCAGATGATAAGCGAGGGTGATAGAATTGCCGTCTGCATTTCCGGTGGCAAGGATTCTATGCTTATGGCCAAATGTTTTCAGGAGATTAAGAAGCATAGACAGGTGGATTTTGACCTTGAATTCATCGTTATGGATCCTGGATATTTGCCTGCTAACAGAGAACTTATTGAGTCTAACGCCAAGGCTTTAGGAATACCTATTCATATACACGATGCTGAGATATTTGATGCAGTTTATGACATAGAAAAGAACCCTTGTTATCTATGTGCGAGAATGAGAAGAGGTCATCTATATTCTATTGCTCAAAGTCACAACTGCAATAAGATAGCACTAGGTCACCACTATGATGACGTAATTGAAACTATACTTATGGCTATGCTTTACGGTGGCCAGATTCAAAGTATGATGCCTAAATTAAAGAGCACTAATTTTGATGGTATGCAGCTTATCAGGCCTCTTTATTTAGTGAGAGAAGACGACATTATTCACTGGCGGGATTACAACAATCTTCGCTTTTTACAATGTGCCTGTCGCTTTACCGAAGAGTGTAATTTAAGTGCAACCGAAGATGTAAATAAGAGCAAAAGACAGGAGATAAAAAATCTAATTAAAACACTTAAAAAAACGAATCCATTTGTCGAAAAAAACATCTTTAGAAGTGTTGAAAATGTTAATCTTGATACCCTGATAGAATACAAGAAGGACGGGGTTAGACATAACTTTTTGGATGAGTATTAAAGATTAATCTTAATACGATAATTAAGCAATTCTTTTACTAAATTTATATCAAAAAAGCGTCAGCATTTTAAGCTATATTTAAGCTTAAAATCTGACGCTTATTTATCTTATAAAAATATTATTTAATCACAAACTTATTAATCCACACAATACTAGCTTTGTATCTAAACTTACTAGTTCACTCTACTTAAGCTTATATCCAATAATCCTGCATCCTCTAGTTCCAATAACCAAATAATCCCCATAGACAATCGGTGAAGCCTCAATAGTACCTGCACCCGTCTCTAAAGAGTCAAGCAGCTGACCAGTCTTACCGTCAAGCAAATACATTCCGCTTCCACTAGTACCATAAACCACATAGCCAGTGCCGTCTTCATTGTAAACACAGACCGGAGAAGACCAGGCGTAAGAAGCCGAGTGCTCCCATTTTACCTTACCCTTCTTCTTGCCAATACAAGCAAGCACTCCATTAGAGCCGCCACCAGTTCTAGATACGGTAACGTAAATGTTACCATCAAGATCATTCTTACCAACTGCAATAGTTGACTGCACACCACCAGATACACCAGCTACACTTGAGCAGGTATAATCAGTATGCCATACAACCTCACCAGTCTCCGCATCAATCTTCCAGATAGGAATAGTCGCAACATCATTGCTTCTCCAACCAATATGAAATGACGTGCTGACATATAAATAAAGCTTGCCATCCTCAACAGAAAGAACAGGTGTTGAGTTTGAATCATCCAAAATATCCTGAACCCAAACTGGCTTTAGGGTGTTAATATCAAGACAAATCAGATTGGCACCGTTATCAGCGATAAAGAAATAATTTCTAAACATACAAGCCGAGGTCTCCATACCCGGCCAATACTTAGCTGTCGAAGTTCTAACACCTGTATAGCGCCATTTGATTGACTTCTTAGGGTTTATAGAAACCTTGCCCTTCTCAGGGTTAAATTTGGTATTTAGCTTAATTAAGTATAAAACTCCATTCTCACCAGGATAGATTAAAGTATCAGACTCTGCATCAACTAATGGTGATGAATCAAAATAGCTTAGAGAGCCTCTCATTCCAATTGGGTCATCATTTCCAAATGTATGCATTATGCTTCCATCTAAAAGGTTAATGATAAATACTCTAGCAGGTCCCTTAGCTCCCTGATATCCAGCACCTACATAAAGAATAGGATATCCTCTAGGATCAAGTGCTCCAGCACCCTTAAATGTAAAGCCTAGATTAATCGGATCTCTTGTAGCCTTACCAGTCTCCAAGTCAAGAAAATATACATATCCATCCATACAGGCGTATACAACCTCATGTAAATCAGGCGTATCCTTAGCCCAGTCATACATATTGCTGTGTTGTTTAACCTCATCAGACCAGGTCATAACAAGCGGCTGACCTGTCCAACCACTACCACTCCATGACTCTTCTCCCCATGGAAGTGCTCCTGTATTGGCCCTCCACAATTCTTCAAACTTGCCGGAAGAAATGTTAGTGTTGCCGTAGGTTGGATTATCTCTAAAGTTGTTACCTCTAAATGTAACAATACCATCTGCCTCAGTATAGCTTTCAGGTCCGCCAAAATTCATATTATACCAAGGCTTGAAATTCTCAGCTGATGTAGCCTGATTATCAACAAAAATCTCAGTCTTGCTAAGCAATTTAGATGGCTCAGTATTAGCCGTCGCCTTAGGATTAAACTCAATA
>JAIKVP010000004.1 GCA_024685635.1 Lachnospiraceae bacterium | reverse complement strand
ACCCATATTGATGCTCTTTTTGTCATGCAGTTTTCAAGGTTCATCTAACTCTAACTGAGTTCAAAATATATCTAAAATGCATTTCTGCACTTTATTCAAAAAATATCTTTTTTCGACTTGACTTTTAATAGTTAGTCTTTCTATAATAGCGCATACAAAATCTCTGGCAAAACGCCAAATATTATCTAACGCAACTATTATATTATATTAAATTCAAATAAAAAAAGCAATTTTATCTGAAATATCCTAAGAAAATATATAGAATAATAGTAATGCGGAATTTTTAAGGATGGTGTTACATATGTTTAAAAAGTTAAAAAAAATAAATATAAAATCTCCTATTACTATTTTAATCGTTGGAATAATGCTTATATTTGGCTTGTGCTATAGTTATGCAGTTAGTGATATGACGATTCCTACTCTAGCTCTTGGAGTGTATGATTATGGGGAATATACACGAGATAGTGAAAATCGTATATCAAATTATACGGTTGAATGGGCTTCCTCGATCTGAATTATCCTGAATTCGGTATAATTCAGATCGCGGAAACCAGTATGTTTCAAAAGCTTGGCGAGAAGCAACTGATAAAATCTTAATGATTGCTTTTGGGTAAAAGAAGCATCAGAAGAATTAACATGGAAAGATGTTAATCTATTTGAGAATTCATCTGTCTATTAAGTATTCTACAATTCCTGTTCTTCTTTTACAAGATCTCTGACAGGAAGATCTTTTGTCAGTAGATTCATAGCCTTATCCATATTCTTATATTCATCTACAGCCTTCAGAAAATCCGAAATATTAATGTAATATATTCCTCCCGAGGTCACAAATGAAGAACCACGGTATAGAACACTGACAATTTTCCTACATCCGTACTGATAATCCCTCATGCATCAGGCCACCATATTTTATATAATCATCAATATCATTTGTGTCAAAAATGCGGCTTTGTTCTGCGAACGAGATATATGTCATAGGAATATCCGACTTTCTACCAAGTAAGTACGCTCAAGTTCTCTATTTGCTTCCTGCTCTGTCATATATAACACCTCTGACTACTTATAACAATTAATGTTAACTGATTAATAATACTCATATTATTATTTTAGCATAGCGATTCGCTCACGTCATTGAACTGTTAGTTTAATGACGTAACTAAATAAAGAGGTTGGCTTACACCAACCTCTAAGAAAAAAGATTTGTAATAAATATATCCTTTAATTCTTGAATCTCTTCATCGCCACTCGAATTAGCTTCAATATAAGCTAAACATCCATCTAAAATGTTACTATACTCACCTATTATTTCAATTTGGCCGTGTTCAAGCCTTGAAATTATCCACTCAGAATCCTCTTCGTTAAAACATATGCATTCTTCAGAATATCCACCTATACAAAACTGATATGGTGAATAGTATTTTTCAAGCATTGTATCCTGCAAAGCTTTAAGACATCTATTCTTTATTGCGTTTTTCATGATTATCCCTCTTATAATCTTCGCTTTATCATTTTCAATATCTTGCCCACATCTGTATCTGTAAGCCCGGTATTAGCGGATGTAATGTATAAATGCGGTGTTTTGCCTTTCAAATCAAACAAGCTCGGATCATCATCCAGAATAATGTAATCATCCTTTGGATGCCTCCTGAGGTAATGCTCGATTTCCTTCGTTCTACTTCCGTCAGGCGATATCCCAGTCTTATCAAGTGCTCTAACACCTGCAGGAGTAAGGACTTTTATCAAATCTTCAACATGAACCGCTGTCGTACCATCTCTGGCGATTCCATTTCTCCATGTCGAAGATAGAACCACTTTAGGATTATGTATACTGTTTAATAATTTGCAAAAGACTGCTACACATCGAGGATTGAGAGAATATACCTTCCTGACCCAATCTTCCTTCGTATTTAGCACTCCATCAACATCAAGAAAAATATACATTAACGAATAGCCTCCTCTAACGAAAAATGTATAATATTATTTGACTGATTACAGCTATATTAAATGCGAGTTTGCCAAGTTCTACAAAGAGTTCGATAAGATCTGCTGCTTTACTAGTCATTTCCATCAATCCTCCTTTCATATTTACAGTGTAATATGTATCTAAAATCAGTTTATCACTTTGATTTATCCTTGTCATTGAACGTTTGGTTTAATGACGCAGATAAATCGATATGTTAAAATAAAATTAGAACCAATGTTATAAGTAGTTGGAGTGGAGGGATATTGTGGACCATCTTTCAAAAGACAATTTCGAAAAATAGTTGCAATAACTTTTTTATTTTCCAGATTGAATCTCTCGATATAGTTCTTCTGAATATTCTCCCGAAAGTTTCTGACAGATTTCAATTCTTTGCTGAACAACCGGTATTAAGATATGAGCTTTCGCATCAGCTACCTGAAGTTTCATTAGCGTTTGAAATTCCGAAACGCTATACCCGAGCTTTAGGTGCCTTCTTAGATGCTTCATTCTTAGACTTACCCGATCATCATGATATTCTACATAATAAAGAAGACGACGCTGTTCATCCTCTGAAAGTTTTTCACCTTTTGATAAGAGATTTGGTATGATTTCATTTTCTGTTATCTCTGCACTGTGTGCAGGATGTCCGTAATAATGCATGTTTATTTTGCCATCAAGCTCACCATAAATCTGGCAGTCGGGCTTCCCTATATCGTGAATAAGGGCTGCTAAATAAACCATATCGTCATCAATATCTTTGGGAAGTCCTATAACCGTATGAAGTGAGTGCTCCCACAGATTGTATTGGTGTGCGTGATTCTGTTGATCGTAATCTATCATAATCTTCGCTTTTGGAATCAAGTCTATGATTTCATCTCGGTGCTTATCAATTACATTTGCATCTGTTGCTCTCCTAAGAAGCTCTATCAACTCATGCAATGTCATATACCCCGCCACCTTTCTGATTCTATTATTTCTTTATACTATGTAATAGCATTATAACATACGGATTCTCGCGCGTCATTGAACTGACAGTTGAATGACAACAGTATAACAAAGTGCTAGACTAGATATAGATATGTACAATTGAAATAGAAGTTGTTGCAATAAGCTCTACAGCAGTAGTTGATTCGGCTTCAGATCTAGTAGTCGTCACCTCAGTAGTCGATTTGGTTTCTGCACTAGTAGCCGTCACCTCAGTCGTAGTACTATAATTAGGTTTGATCCCCGAGTTATCCAAATCTTCTAAGATAACCTCAATATCAAGCTTAAATTTCTTGCTTATCTTCTTACCCTTCTTTTTGTACTTAACCTTAATAATTATAACTGTATTTCCCGCGCTAATCGGAGTAACAACACCTTTCTTACTAACTTTAGCAATAGATTTATTCATAGATGTATATGTTGTTTTTAAAATTTTAATACCCTTAGACTTCTGTATCTTAATGGTATGGTTACTAGAATAATTTACTCCATCTTTTTTTATAACTTTTAGAGTAACATTAGTGTTTTTTAGCTTCAAACCATTTGCAGCATCAGTATCCATAAACACAGGACCATAACTAACCACAAGCGTAAAAGCAAGTACAAGCGCTATTAATCTCTTAAATTTAATCATAGTATATTATCCTCCAAATATAATTGCATTTTTCACAGGCATTAGGTCAATGTTTTCACTAATCAATCAAGTAATTCGCAATCTGAAGGATCAGATGCTAACAGACATTCCTTTAATATCTTCTTCAGAATACACTTCATAATTATTGTACATAGTTAACAATTCTTTAGTATCATCTTCAGAAAGCGTCTTTTCGCCTTTGGCAACATCTTTTAGTAACATTTGACGATGTTCTCTCCAATACTTATCGTCATGATAAGTACCTTTGATATAATAAGTCTTTTTTACAGGAGTGAACGCTTTATACATTCTAGGCTTATATGTATTCATCACATTGCTGTAAGTGTCAATTTCTCCAAATTTAGGAGAATACTCAATAGTCACTTGACCTGAAGCAGCTACTTCATGTATAGGATCGTCTTTTGACAAAGTAGTAGAAGTTATTTCACACTCTATATCAGTATCATATATTGATAATTCATCAATATATGGATTTACCCATCCGCCTACTATCTGAATTTCAACATCTTCAGGATCAAATTCCTTCAGTGTGTCGTATTTTTCAAGCATCTCTTCACTAATGCAAGTTAAAGAAATGTGTTTATCGGACTCGTACCCTTTTATTTCGGTAATAAAGTTTACAGCTTGAGAAGCATCTTTACAATAAATGTAATCATCTACCTCTACAGTAAATCCACCGTTGTTACTAATCACCTCTACAGTGCTCTTAGGGATATTGTACTTTTGAGCAAGAGCGACTACCTCCACATCAGAGGACTGATTAGCTATTGAATCAGCCTTTGGCACAGTACCGCCAACAGCAGCTGTCATATTCACAAATGCTGTTAACAACATAATAGCTATAATTCTTTTATACAAACATTTATTAGTGATTTTCATATTGATTTCTCCCTCCTAATTATTTTATTACCACAAAGTGTACCATTAAATTCTACCCCCCTGTGAAAATAATGTGAGGCGGTATAACCTTTCATCCACAAAAGTCATAGGAGTTTCGCAATAGCGCTTGCAAAAGTCATAGGAGTTTTGGTATAATACTTGCAAAACATCCACGACTTTAGGGAGGAATCGATATGTATAGAGATATTCTTAATAACCTTAAACAATGGAAAGATAAGACACGCAGAAAACCTCTTTTATTAACAGGGGTTAGACAATGTGGTAAAACATACATAGTTGAGGAATTTGCAAAGAATAATTTTAAGAGCTATGT
>JAIKVP010000280.1 GCA_024685635.1 Lachnospiraceae bacterium | reverse complement strand
GACTTGTCTGGACTTCGATTACATATTTTAATGCCTTGTTAAGATGTGGCATAATCAAAAACGTGTTTGAATTATAGTATAAAACCCTCTTCAAAATGAAGAGGGTTTTTAGTGTATCAACTATTATTCAAGCCTCTAGATGAATCGGTAACAAGGTCTTTAAGCTCTTGCTTTGACATTTTACTCATGCTAGAATTATGGTATTTAGAAGAAAATGTAACATCCTCAAAGAAGAAAGAAGCCAACTCATAATTCTTGGCTTGTTCTTCAGATTCAAATTCCACCTCAGCTAAATAAAGACCTTCTAATTCGCCGTGAAAACAGTCAAGTTCAATAGTAAGTGAATCTTTTTCGGGTATTAAATATCTAGTTTTAGATATTATTAAGCCATCTGTTTTTTTAAGAAGAGTATTAAAAGCCTCTTTGTTAAGTGGCAATTCTTCTTCGATTCTAGACATCATACCAGAAGACTTGTATGTTAAGATGTATTCATCATCGAGCTGTCTTATTCTGATTACTGGATCAGTTGATAAGATATACGCCTGACTAATTTCGTGATGTGGATATTTATCTATATTATCTGGTAATCTTTTCAGAGTAAATTTACGCTCTATTTCCATAGTTGCACCTCGGTAGTATTTTAGTTATAAATATTATATCATACTTTTACGCAAACTTGTATTGTGATATAATGACAAACAGATTATTATCCGAAGGAGGAAATTAATATGGTTTATTTGTTTTTAGCAGATGGATTTGAGACTATCGAGGCATTAACAGTCGTTGATATGCTTAGAAGAGCTAAGATAGATATTGAGACTGTATCTATCAATCAGACTAAAGAGGTTAAAAGTGCTCATAATATTATTGTTATGGCTGACAAACTCTTAGATGAGATTAAGTCAAATGATGC
Organism: Lachnospiraceae bacterium; assembly: GCA_024685635.1. Classification (GTDB taxonomy): domain Bacteria; phylum Bacillota; class Clostridia; order Lachnospirales; family Lachnospiraceae; genus NC2004. The sequence goes on along the minus strand of JAIKVP010000280.1, from coordinate 29,620 downwards.
TGAATGCTATGTACTTCCTGGTGGAATTCCTGGCACTCCTAATTTAAGGGCAAACGAGACTTTGATGTCTATGGTAAAAAAACAGAATGAGGCAGGTAAATATATTGCTGCTATTTGCGCTGCGCCTGCTATGATTCTAGCAGATTTAGGAATTACAATAGGCAAGAAATCAACTGTATATCCAAGCTTTAATGACGAGGTTAAAAATGCTGGCGTTAATTTAATAACAGACCCTGCAGTTGTTGATGGCAACATTATTACAGGCCAGGGAATGGGTACTGCTGTGCAGTTTTCTAAGGCTATTATTAGTGAATTAAGAGATAAAGACTTAGCTGAGCAGATTTCTGATTCTATCTGCTTTAGAGGATAGGAGACATTATGGACAATATATATGTTAAAGACTTAGTTTTAGCTACTAATGGAGAACTCTTATCTGGCTCTTTAGATTTACCGATTAAGGACATGGTTATTGATTCTAGGCAGGTAAGTGAAACTAGTCTCTTTGTGCCAATTAAGGGTGAGAAGGTTGATGCCCATAAGTTTATTGCTGATGTTCTTAAGACTTGTAATGCATCACTAACCATGGATTCAAGCATCTTAAATGACGAGATTAAGTCTACTGGCAAGGCTTTAATAAAGGTTGATGATTCAGTAAATGCTATGCAAGCATTTGCAGAATATATAAGGTCTAAATATAGTTTTCCGATTATCGGTGTAACAGGAAGTGTAGGTAAGACTACTACAAGAGAAATGATTGCAAAGGCTCTTTCGGCTGAGTTAAATGTTTTACAAACCTATAAGAATTACAATTCCCAGGTCGGAGTACCTATGATGATTTCTCGCTTTTCTGATGATTACGATATAGCTGTTCTTGAGATGGGCATGAGTAATCACGGCGAGATGGAGAGACTTGCTAAGATGATAAAGCCTGATACTGCAGTTATGACCTTGATTGGTGTTGCTCATATTGAACAGTTAAAGAGTCAGGACGGAATATATGATGAGAAGATTAATATAGTTAAGTATATGTCTGATAATGATATCATTTTCTTGAATGGAGATGATGCTATATTGAGGCGTAGAGCAAGTGAACTTTCTAATAGAGTTCTTTGGTATGGCTTAGGTCAGGATAACGATTATAAGGCATATGATTTAAAGATAGTTGATGGTGAACAGCATTTTTATGTTGATACTCCTTATGCTAAGAAGGTTTTAGTTAAGCTTAAAGCCTTAGGAGAGCACAATGTTAGAAATGCTTTAGTTGCACTTGCTAACGCTGAATTATATAAGGTCGATATAGTTAAGGCTGCCGAAGCTTTATACGATTTTAGCGGTCAGCGTCAGCAGGTTATTAATACTGATAAAGGAATAATTATTGATGACAGCTATAACGCCAGTCCAGAGTCTATGAAGGCTAGTATTTCTGTTTTAGCAGGATATGAGTGTAAAGGAAAGAGAGTGGCAGTATTAGCTGATATGCTTGAATTAGGTGAAAATGAAATAAAATATCATAAGTTAGTTGGAGAGTATCTTAAGGAATATAAGATAGATTATTTGATTGCTTATGGAGAATTGGCTAAAAACTATCTTGAAGAGTCTGCTATAGACGGAATTCATCTAGATAGCTTAGATGCTGTTTATGAAGAGTGCTTAAAATGGCTTAAACCCGCTAATATACTGCTTTTTAAGGGCTCTAATGGCATGAATTTAAAAGAAGTTGTTAACAAATTGCAAAAATATTGATAAATATTTAACAAAATTATCTAATTTTTTTAACAAATTTGCCAAAAAACTTTGACATTTGCTTAATTTAATCTTATAATACTATTGTTTATTGCTTTTATCATTGTGAAAGGAGGACATCATCAATGAACAAGACAGAGTTAGTAGATGCTATTGCGTCTAAAACAGAGCTTTCTAAGAAGAGCTCATCTGATGCTGTTAAGGCTATTGTTGATACTATTTCAGAGGAGCTCGCTAAGGGCGAGAAGGTTACTTTAGTTGGATTTGGTACTTTTGAGGTTGCTAACCGTAAGGCTAGAACTGGACATAATCCAGCAACCGGCAAGAAGATTAAGATTCCTGCTACAAAGGCACCTAAGTTCAAGGCTGGCAAGGCATTGAAGGATGCTGTTAACAAGTCTAAGAAGAAAAAATAATTCTTTTTAGCTTTAATGCGATATCGAATGAAAAGGGAGTAGCCGGCATATAGTGCTTACGATGACGACATACCCGATATTACAGTTGTTGTATATATCCGTATCGTAATTAAATGGCGAGACTTTCATTGTTACTTATTTTGTGACAATGAAAGTCTCGCTTTATTTTTTGATAATAAGGAGAAGTAATTATGCAAATCTTGTTAAATTGTTTGTTGATTGTTGTTGGTTTTATACTTTTAGTAAAGGGAGCTGACTTTTTTGTAGATGGCGCGGCATCTGTTGCAACTAAGATGGGTATTCCGCAGATTGTAGTAGGTCTAACCATTGTTGCATTTGGAACTTCAGCGCCTGAGGCTGCTATTAGTATTGGATCTGCATTAAAAGGTAGCAATGGAATATCTATTGGTAATGTACTTGGAAGTAATATCATGAATATTCTTTTAATACTCGGTGTAACTTCAGTTATATGTACATTGTCAGTCAAGAAGACTACGATTAAGATTGATATGCCTATTATGATATTCTTATCAATTCTTTTAGTTGTTTTAGGTATTACTATGAAGAGTCTACATTATCTTGCCGGTATATGCTTTTGGCTTATTCTCATTGGATTTATTGTATATCTTGTGATTTATTCAATGAAAAATGGTGCTGATGAGGATACAGAGACTAAGGATTTGTCTGCTATCAGGATAATCATATATATAATTGGCGGTATTGCAGCTATTGTCTATGGCAGTAATATCACTGTTGACGGTGCGACTTATGTTGCAGGAGCGTTAGGAGTGAGTGATCGTTTAATCGGACTTACTGTTGTTGCATTTGGCACATCGCTTCCTGAGCTTGTAACCTCTGTCACTGCAGCAAGAAAGAAAAATGCTGACATTGCTGTTGGTAACATAGTTGGTTCTAACATTTTTAATATTGCATTTGTACTTGGTACTACCTGCCTGATTAAGGAAGTGCCATTTGATAAAGCCTTTTACTTTGATTCAGCAGTTACTATTTTTTCCGCTCTGCTTTTATGGCTATTATGCTTTAAGGACTTAAAGCTTGGCAAAAAGGGCGGTATTACTATGCTTGTTTGTTATGCTGCATATTTTGTGGCGCTCTTAGTAATGTAATCTGGTCTGCTTTAAAAGAGAAAAACTGGATATGTTAATGTAACCATCCTTGTTGTATTATGCATTTGTAATAAATATATCAGGGAGGTTTTTTATATGAATATTAATCCGAAAACTCAGAAAATTATTTATGGAGCGATGATGTCAGCGATTATTACTGTGGCAACTATGTTTATACATTATCCTACGTTGAAAGGCTATATACACCTTGGTGATGCCTTTGTTATTCTTGCAGGTGTCTTAATCGGCCCGATTTATGGTGGAATTGCTGCTGGAATAGGCTCGATGCTTGCAGACTTGCTTTTAGGCTATGCAGCATTTGCACCGATAACATTTGTTGTGAAAATGCTTGCGGCTATGCTGGCAGGATGGGTTTTTAAATATTTGAAGACCAACAAAGATATTATAAAGTTAGTAGTTGGAGGATTGTTAGCTTGTGTTGACATAGTCTTGCTTTATTTTGTTTTTGAAATCTTTTATGAGGGTTTTTACGCAGCTCTTGCTGAGATTTTACCAAACATTATGCAAACGGGCGTTGGAGTCTTGATTGCTACGGTTCTTTATCCTGCACTAAGCGCAATATTAAATCTTAGGCTTAATAACGCCAAGAATTAGCAGAAACTAACTGATTACTTGATAAAACAGCCAAAATGTGCTACAATAACTACACTTATGCGATTAACATTAAGGAGGTTTTCGTAATGGTAGAGTTATTTGATGGTGGTGCTTATCTCGTAGACGGATATCAACTCATTCCAGACGGAGATGATGCATTTGATCAGGTAGTCAGTTTAGTTGGTGACCACAGAGCGCTTCTAAAGGATGATGCTAAGAAGAACACGATTAGTTATAATATCTTAAAAGAGCATAACACTTCAGATTCAATGGATAAGCTTAAGATTAAGTTCGATAAGCTTACATCTCACGATATAACATTTGTAGGAATTATCCAGACAGCCAGAGCATCTGGCTTAGAGAAATTTCCAATTCCGTATGTTCTTACAAACTGTCATAACAGCTTATGTGCTGTTGGTGGAACAATCAATGAAGATGACCACATGTTTGGACTTTCATGTGCTAAGAAATACGGCGGAATCTATGTTCCACCTCATCAGGCAGTTATTCATCAGTATGCAAGAGAACAGCTCGCTGAAGGTGGCAAGATGATACTAGGCTCAGACAGCCACACGCGTTATGGTGCGCTTGGTACCATGGCAATCGGTGAAGGTGGTGGAGAGCTTGTTAAGCAGCTCTTAGAGCAGACCTATGATGTAGATATGCCTGAGGTTATAGGTATTTACTTAGAGGGTATGCCTAACAAGGGTGTTGGTCCTCAGGACGTTGCTCTTGCTATTATTGGAGCTGTATTTAATAACGGCTATGTTAAGAACAAGGTTATGGAGTTTGTTGGTCCTGGTATTGCCAACCTTTCAGCAGATTTCAGAATTGGTATTGATGTAATGACAACTGAGACTACATGTCTAACTTCAATCTGGAGAACAGATGAGGAGATTAGACATTTCTTCTCAGATCACGATAGAATTGAGGCTTATGACCACTTAGAGCCAGGTGATGTAACATATTATGATGGCATTGTTAAGGTTGATTTAAGCACTATTAAACCTATGATTGCTATGCCTTTCCATCCAAGTAATGTATATACTATCGAGGAGGTTAAGGCTAATCTTGACGATGTATTACATGATGTAGAGGAGAGAGCTAAGGTAAGTCTTGATAACAAGATTGAATTTTCACTTAAGGATAAAGTAAGAGATGGCAAATTATACGTAGATCAGGGTATCATTGCTGGTTGTGCAGGTGGTGGATTTGAAAACATCTGCGAGGCAGCTGATTACTTAAGAGGTCACTATATTGGTAATGATTCATTTACAATGAGTGTTTATCCTGCTTCTACACCTATTTATATGGAGCTTGCTAAGAATGGTATACTTGCAGAGCTTATCCAGGCTGGTGCTGTTGTAAAAACTGCATTCTGTGGACCTTGCTTTGGTGCTGGTGATACACCTGCTAATGGAGCATTTTCTATCAGACATTCTACTAGAAACTTCCCTAACAGAGAGGGTAGCAAGATTCAGAATGGTCAGATTTCTTCAGTTGCGTTGATGGATGCTCGTTCTATAGCTGCAACAGCTGCTAATCAGGGCTTCTTAACTGCTGCAGATGAGGATATTCCAATTTTTGAGCATCACAGCTATTTCTTTGATAAGTCAATATATGCTAACAGAGTATATGACGGATGGGGCAATGCTCATCCAGAAGAAGAGCTTCAGTTTGGCCCTAATATCAAGGACTGGCCTAATATGATTGGTCTTACTGATAACCTTATACTTAGAATTGTTTCAGAGATTCATGATCCTGTAACAACTACAGATGAGCTTATCCCTTCAGGAGAGACTTCTTCATATAGATCTAATCCTTTAGGTTTGGCTGAATTTACCTTGTCTAGAAAGGATCCAGAATATGTAGGAAGGGCTAAAGAGGTTCATGAGGCAGAATTATTAAGAGAAAAAGGAGAGACTCCTGATAAGATTCTTCCAGAGTTAGCTGATTATCTAAATCAGTTAACCAATAATTTTGATGATGTAACTCTTGCTAATACTGGAATTGGTAGTGCTATATATGCTGTTAAGCCAGGTGATGGTTCTGCTAGAGAGCAGGCTGCATCTTGCCAGAAGGTATTAGGCGGTTGGGCTAACTTCGCTAAGGAGTATGCAACTAAGCGTTATCGTTCTAACCTCATCAACTGGGGTATGCTTCCATTTGTATTCCCAGACGATAAACTACCATTTGCTAATGGTGATTATATCTTTATTCCTGAGATTAAGAAGGCTATTGCTGAGAAGAAGGAGAAGATTGATTGCTATGTAATCAATAAGGGCTTTGAGCGTTTTAAGGTTACATTAGGAACCTTAACAGACAATGAGAGAGAGATTATAACAGAGGGATGTCTAATTAATTATAATCGTAATAAATAAGCTGTGTTTGATTTATTGATGCAGACTTTTACTTAAGAAGGCGGATAAATATGAGCAAGAAGAGAGCGGGCTCATCCTCTAGAGGCATATATGCAGTTTTGATTACCGCAATTATATTTTGTCTTGTGATACTTTTATATTTGGTTGGAATAATGTTTTCAACCAAATTCGTAAAAAAGACGCTTACTATACCTGTTATAGGAGAAATAACAGAATATCTTGTAGGTAATCTTTACAGCGAAGATGAAGCTAAGTTGATTGTTGCCTCAAAAGAGGCTAAGACTAAAAAGAAGAAAAAGAATACTACTGAAGAAGTGTATGAGGAAGTTGAATATGGTGTTTTGCCAGAGGCAGAGACTATGAGAACAAGAGAATACTTAACTCACTGTACTTTTTTAGGAGATTCTAGAACTGTAGCAATGGTTGATTTTGGCTATGTTGCTGAATCACAGACTCTAGCAGAGGTTGGTATATCTCATATGGCTGCTGAGAGCAATACATATACGTTTAACAGTGGCGCTCAGTATACATTTGACACATATCTTGATTACAATGCTAATCAGGTAGTGTATATATCCTACGGCGTTAATGGAATTAACTATGAAAATGTTGAAGAATATATGTCTAGATATGAGAGTTTAATCGACCATGTAATGGCTAAGTGTCCTCAAAGTGCTATAGTAGTTCAGTCTATCTGGCCTGTAAGAGAGGGATATGTTAGCACTAATGGTATAACTAATGCAGCTATTGATTATTACAATGATTTCTTAAAGCGCGTCTGTGAGGACAAGAAGATATATTATCTTGATACCTCATCGGTGCTTAAGGATGAATATAATCAAATGAAAGAAGAATACAATGCTGGTGATGGATTGCACTATGGTCAGCTAGGCTATGAAGCAGCTGTGGGCTATATCTTAAGACATCCAGTGCCAGATATTGGTGATCAATAAAATATTTAGCGGGCCTTTATAAGGCTCGCTTTTTTAGGAGTTTTTTGATGGATGAAAAACTAGAACGAAGAATATCTGTAAGGAATTTGGTGGAATTTATTCTTAGAAATGGTGATATTGATGAGAGATCATCAGGCACGGTTGATTATGATGCTGCATCACAAGGTGCCAAACTTCATAGAAAGCTTCAGGCTAAGGCGGGTAGTCAATATCATTCTGAGGTTACCTTATCAGTCACTATGCCTATTAAATCAGCAATTCTTACTGTCTGGGGAAGAGCTGATGGTGTAATTGAACCTTTTGCTGGTAGAAAGGAAATGACTAAAGAAGTATTAGATATTGCCCAAAAGATGGATGAAGAGAAGAAAGCGTTTTATACAATAGATGAAATTAAGACAATGTATAGAGATGTCTTTTCTTATGAAGAGCCAGAACTACTACATTTAGCTCAGGCGAAGTGCTATGCTTATATCTACTTAAGAAACAACCATGAAAATGATATAGCTGTTAGAATAACATATGCTAATCTTGAAACTGAAGCTATAAAGCGCTTTTGGTATTTTTATAGCTTTGACGAACTTGAAGAATGGTTCTTTAATGTCGTATCAGAATACTCTAAATTTGTTGAATTTGAGATTGAACATGCAATAAATGTAAAAGAAACTGCTAAAAAACTAGAGTTTCCTTTTGAATATCGAAAGGGACAAAAGGAGCTTGCTTCATTTGTCTACAGTTCTATCCTTAGAAAGGAGAGGGCTTTTTGTCAGGCTCCAACCGGAGTAGGTAAAACAATGAGTGCAGTATTTCCTGCAATTAAGGCTATTGGAGAGGGATTGGTTGAAAAAGTATTTTATGCTACTGCTAAGACTGTTACAAGAACGGTTGCAGAGGAGAGTATGAGAATACTAAAGTCAAAAGGACTTGTCGCTTCTTCTATTACCTTAACAGCTAAGGATAAACTTTGTATTTTAGATGAACACAAATGTAATCCAGATGCCTGTAAAAGGGCTAAAGGTCATTATGACCGTGTAAATGCTTGCATTTTAGATATCATTACTAATGAGCTTGATATAACTAAAGATGTCATTGAAGAGTATGCTAGGGCCTATGAAGTATGTCCTTTTGAGCTTTCTTTAGATGTGGCTTTATACTGTGATTTAATAATATGTGATTATAATTATATATTTGATCCGACTGTCAGGCTTAAGCGTTTCTTTTCCGAAAGCAATTTTGCTAAATATGAGTTTTTGGTTGACGAGGCCCATAATCTTGTTGATAGAGGGCGGGATATGTTTAGTGCTGAGATTATAAAGGAGAAGGTTTTAGTTACTAAAAATAATGTTAAGGATTACTCTAAAAAGGCATCAAATAGGCTAGCATCAATTAATAAGATTCTTTTAAGTTTGTTAAAAGAGCTTTCTAATAGTGCTGAGGATTATATGATACATAATTCAATTGATGAGTTTGTTCTCGCCTTAAGATCCTTTGTGGGCGTTATTGAAAATGATTTACAAAACCATATTAGATTCAAAGAACATAATAAGGTTATGGAATTTTTCTTTGATGTTTTACATTTTATAAATATGTATGACAGCAGAGAGAAAGGCTATATAATTTATTCAGAGCGTATAGGAAATGACAATATAAGGATTAAACTATTTTGTGTTAATCCTGCTAATCAGCTTAAGAATATTTACCCTTTTGCTAGAAGTACTGTATTATTTTCAGCTACACTTCTTCCAATAAATTATTATAAGGAGCTCTTAACAGCTGATACTAACGATAAGGCTATATATATCAACTCACCTTTTGATAATGCCAACAGGTTACTTGCGACAACGAGCGGGGTTACTAGTCTTTATAAAGACAGAAGTGAAGATATGTATAAGAGGATTGTTGAATATATTGATAAGGGAAGCCTAAAGCAGGGAAATTATATGGCATTTTTTAGTTCATATAAGTTTATGAATGACTGTTACGATGTTGCTAAAGATAAGATTAAGGATAAGGAGCTTATTGTTCAGGATAGTAATATGTCTGAGGATGAAAGGATTGAATTCCTTAATAAATTCGATACTGATAACGACAAGACAATGATAGCCTTTTGCATATTAGGTGGAGTATTCTCTGAAGGAATTGACCTTGCTAATGAGAAGTTAATTGGTGCTTTTGTAGTTGGCAATGGACTTCCACAGGTCTGCGTAGAGAGAAAGCTATTAAATGAATACTTTGCTAAGAAGGGGCTTGATGGTTTTTCTTATGCCTATATATATCCTGGAATGAATAAGGTTTTACAGGCGGCTGGAAGAGTAATCAGGACAGAAAATGATAAAGGGATAATACTTTTGATGGATGATCGCTTTAAGAAAACAGAATATTATAGGCTATTTCCTAGGGAATGGAATGATATAAAGAATCTTAACTTAAATATATTAGAAGAAAATGTAAAAAACTTTTGGAAAGAGTAACTTGCTTGCATTTTCCCTGTATATAAAGTAAAATAAGGTGTTAGTACTAGTTGAAAGGATATATATTAAGATGGATACTAATTACGAATATGATAAATGGTTTGTTCCTGATAAGGATGAACAGACTGTAATTAGAAAAGCATATAGATTTCAAGGATATGGGCTTTTACTTGGCTACATTTTATTGATTATTATATTTGCTATGTTAATGTTTTATAACATTTTATTTCAGGAGATTAATGTCTTATATATCATAATCTTTTTCTTATTGATTCTATTTTCCGTTGCGGGATTAGGTAACCAGGTTAAAACCGTAAGGCAGATTAGAGACAGGGAATTCGAAATAAGAGATGGTTATGTAAAAGTTATCAATTATGCCAACAATATGAAGAGAGGCATTAACTCTTATGATGTTGAGGTCAATGAGAGAAATGTTATTAAGACTATTGTTGTTCCTAAGGAATATCGTAAGCTTAGGCCTAAAGAAGGGGATCATATATATATTGTTAGGCCTTCTAAGACCAGTAATATATATATTTATAAGAGGGTATAATGTAGTTTAATGGAGTGGAATTAGACATGGTTGACAATTTTATTGATGATTATAAGCCGAAGAAGAAAAGAAGTTCAACTTCAACAACCAAGTTAATTGTTTCAAGCTTTTTAGTTGCTATTATTATTGGAACTATATTACTTATGCTTCCAATCTCAGCTGCTGACGGTAAGGCTACACCCTTTATGGAGGCTTTGTTTTCTTCAACTACAGCGGTATGTGTAATTGGTATAACACTATTTCCAACATATTTACATTGGAGCTTATTTGGTAAGATTGTAATTTTGATATTAGTTCAGCTTGGCGGACTTGGAATTGTTGCATTTACTACTTTTTTACTTGTGCTTATAGGTAAAACAGTTACATTAAAGGACAGACTCTTGGTCATGGATGCCTTTAATCTTGATACTTTAGGCGGCTTGATGCAGTTTTTGAAGTTTATCTTTCAGATTACATTTTCAATCGAAGCTGTTGGGGCCGTGCTTTTAGCATTTGAATTCGTTCCTAAGTATGGCCCTGCTTGGGGATTATTCTATTCAGTGTTTCACTCAGTGTCATCATTTTGTAACTGTGGACTTGATATATTAGGCGATAACAGCCTTGAGGACTATGTAAGAGATCCGTATATGAATTTTGTTACTATGGGATTAGCAATCACTGGTGGCTTGGGATTTGTTGTCTGGTGGGATTTTGTTAAGGTCTCTAAGATGGTTAAGAGAAAAGAGATTAGAGCAAGAGAGTTCTTACTAAAATGCACTATTCACACTAAGATAGTTTTAGTTACTTCAGCTATTTTGCTCTTTGGAGGAGCTTTGGTTATCTTTATACTTGAGTATTCTAACCCTCTAACCATAGCTGATGAAACGCTTCCTCAAAAGATTATGCAGTGTTTGTTTCAGTCAAGTACATGTAGATCAGTTGGCTTTGATACCATACCACAGAAGAATTTTAAGGATGTTACAGCGTTCTTTTGTATGTTGCTTATGATTATAGGTGGTTCGCCTGTTGGTACAGCGGGTGGTGTTAAGACTACGACTGTAGCAGTGGTTATTTTAGAGACGATTTCTGCTATTAAGGGTAGAAGAGATACTATTGTATTTGCTAGAACCTTGCCACATAGGACTGTTCGTAAGGCTACTATGGTCTTGGTTGTATCAATTTCTGTATGGCTTTTTGCTACAATTTTAATGGGACATTTTAATGGCGGAGATTATCTTGATCTTATATATGAAACGACCGCAGCTATTGGTACTGCTGGTTTAAGTAGAGGATATTCATCTGCTGAGAACCTCTCATTTATAGGCAAATGTATTATTATTGTATTGATGTATCTAGGGCGTATAGGACCATTTTCACTCGCTATTGCTTTTAAGGTTAGCGATGAGAGAAATCCTGTACAGTATAAAGAAGAAGACATAACGATAGGATAAAGGAGAATTAAGTATGGCTAAGAAGACTTTCGTTGTAGTTGGTTTAGGCTTGTTTGGCGAGGCTATTGCATTGGAGCTTGAGAGGCTTGGAATGCAGGTCATTGGTGTTGATAAGAACCAGGAGAGAGTTGATCATGTTGCCGATTATCTTACTATGGCAGTTTGTTTAGATGTTAGAAATGATGATCAGTTTAGAAATCTTGATTTAGCCAGAGTTGATGGCATGGTTATTGCTATGGCTGAGGATACTGATGCTTCGGTTATGGCAACAATTATTGCTAAAGAAGAGGGTGTGCCATTTGTTTATGCCAAGGCTCGTGACAGGTTGCATATGAAGATACTTATGAGAGTTGGCGCTGACGAGGCTGAAGTGCCTGAGAGAGCATCTGGAATTCATTTGGCAAGAAAGATGGCAAATGATAACTTAAGAAACTTTGTAGAGCTCTCAACGAGGTTCAGACTAGTTGAGACCGCTCCTAAGGAAGAGTGGGTTGGCAAGAGCCTAAAGGACTTAAACTTGCGTAAAAAGTTTAATCTTAATGTCATTGGCTATCATAAAGGTGAGAACTGGAGTATTCAGATTGATCCTGATAAGCCGCTAGAAAGGGATATTAACCTGCTTGTAATCCTAGATGAAGAGGAGATTAAGTAGTATATATATTATTGAAGACAAAAAAAGGACGCTAGAAGGATTCTAGCGTCTATAAGCACTATTTCTCAGAGTCGCCAACTGAAATAACTAGTTGGTTGTCACCTCATTTTTGAAGAACGGATTCGGAAAAACTACCGCATCATCTGAACTTGCCTTCTTAGTAACTGTAACAGTACATAATCTGGACAAGTCCGAACCATCACGAGTCTTAACTGTGATAGTACAAGTGCCTGGATTCACAGCAGTGATCTTACCTTTACTGCTGACTTTGGCAACATTAGTGTTAGAGGAATGATAATCAAGCGAACTGACAACTGCGTCAGTAGGAGTTATCGTAGCCTTTAACATATAATAGTTACCATCAGTGATACTCACCTTGTTGGTAGACAACTTCAATTTCTTGATAGTTGGACCAACATAAATCTTGGTAGAAGTACGAATTGTCTTGTCGTCTTTTGCGTAGATTGTTATTCTACACGAACCATCCTTCTTAGCGGTTACAACACCTTTTTTGCTAACAGTGGCAATTGATTTGTTGCTGGATACATACTTGTAATCGGTAAGATCACAGTCTGTTCCGCCGCTCGTGAGATCTAGTGTTTCTTTCTCACCTTTGGTAAGAACGTAGAAATTCTCGGTTTCGATATCGTCACCAAAGTCGCTAGCTGCATTAACGACACAAATTCCACCTATCATAAGAGAAAGAACAAGAATATATGTAATTAGTTTAGATGCGACTTCTTTGAAGAATTTCATAGACAACCCTCCTTAAAACAATAGTACCAATAGCCGTGCTAGACATATGCCTTCCCTTTATACCTTTACATAGTCTACGCTATCATAAATATATTAACATAGGTTTGTGATTTCTTCGTGATATTTATCTCGCAATTAAAAAATAATGAAAATTATTAGTCAGTTTCTGAGTCTTCGTTTTCCCTATCTGCTTCAACTTCATTAAGTGTTTCGAAAGGACTTTTCTCTTTAGGCAAAGTTATAACGAAATTCACGCCGTTTTCTACATTTTCAGCATAGTATGAGCCGTTGTGGGCGTCAATTATGGTTTTTACAATATATAAGCCCAGACCTACACTCATATTGCCGTCCTGGGTTCTAGACTTATCCATCTTATAAAAGCTTTCCCAGATAGAAGAGAGCTCTTCCTCTGGAAGCGGCTTATCAGTATCATTGTAGACCTTGTATTCAATAATATCATCTATTTCTTTCATGCTTACCTTAACATTTCCCTTTTTCTTACAATATTTAAGGGCGTTAGACAAAAAGTTGTCAAATGCTTGTGAAAGGTAGACCTCATCAGCATTGGCATATAAGCCTTCTTCGATGTCGTTTGATATATTAAGCTCCTCCTGCTCAAATAATACCCGCCTGCTGTCTGTAAGGGCTCCTGCGATATCTGAAACACAGGTGTTTTCAAGTTCTAAGTACTCAGTAGCGTGTTCGAGCCTGGAAACATTAAGCAAATCACCAACAAGTGAAGACATTTCCCTTGCCTCGTCTACGATTACACTTAAATACTCATTCCTATCGATTCTGTCACCCTCTGTCATAAGCATCTCGGCATAGCTTGAGAGTATTGCAAGAGGAGTCTTTAATTCGTGAGATACGTTTGATAAAAACTGCCTTCTCATCTGGTCAATCTTAATCTTTTCTTCGATATCCTGCTCTAATTGCTGGTTATATTCCTTTAACGTGTCCATATCAAGCTTTAATTGCTCGGACATGATGTTAATATTCATAGATAGCCTGTAGAACTCATCTTTTGCGCGTGGTAAGGTTATTACGTGAGAGAAGTCCTGGGTGGCGATTGCTGTAGCAGTCTCATCAATCTGCTTAATAGGTCTTACTATATAGTTAGAAAATGCTACTGCAAGGATAGTACCTAATACAAACGAGGCTATAATAGCCATCAAAACAATGAGTGGCGCTAGCGAGAGAATAGTATTGTTAAGCTCTGCCTCGTAGCAGGTCCAGACAGCAACATTATAAATATGTTCGTCTGTAACAACATTTCTATAGATTACAAGCCATTTGATAGAGTTGTAGCCGTTTATTACTCTTGGATCGCCCTCGTCATCATATACGCTATCGTCAACGTTCTTAAAGTCAAACTCTTCATTTGTGATTGATTCGTTGGTGCTATACTTTACTTCTTTAGATTCTCTGTCTATTATACAGAAATAGAGGTTTGTGGTAGTTTCATACTCCCTCATAACCTCAACTATATCGCTAAAGATCTCGGGGTCATCCATTCTGTCATCATTTATCTCAGTAAAAGCGTTTAGAGCTGTATCGCTTTTTTGCTGTAAAAATGCTGTATCCAAAAAGAAATATATTAAAATGAACTGAGCAGCCTCAATTAATATCAAAAATACTATGAAAATGAAGATTAATCGTGTTTTTATTGAATGAAACATAGTCTTACTCCTTTGACATTTGTCTAAAATCAATATCTATATAATATTATAGTATATTTAATTTTTATAATAAAGGTCATAATGGCATTTTATCTTATTAAAATTATTTAAACTAGCAGGTTATGGGTGGCGAAATGTCTCATTTTATGCTATTATATGAAATGATGTTTTCAAATGAGTTATTTTATGGAGGATCTTATGATTAATAAGCTTGTTAGTGAGATTAAAAAGAAGTCGGCGCCTGTTGTTGTGGGACTTGATCCTATGCTTTCGTATTTGCCTGAAGATATTCTTAATAAGGCTATTAAGGAGCATGGTGAGAGCTTAGAGGCTGCAGCAGAGGCTATTTGGCAGTTTAATAAGGGAATAGTTGATGCAATATATGAGCTTATCCCTGCAGTTAAGCCACAGATTGCTATGTATGAACAGTTTGGCGTTCCTGGAGTTATGGCATTTAAAAAGACAGTTGATTACTGTAAGAGCAAGGGCTTAGTTGTAATTGGAGATATAAAAAGAGGCGATATAGGCTCTACATCTACAGCTTATGCAGTTGGACATATTGGTAAAGTTTCTGTTGGCTCTAAGTCGTTTTATGGCTTTGATGAGGATTTTGTCACTGTTAATCCTTATCTTGGAACAGATGGAGTTAAGCCATTTGTCGATGTTTGCAAGGAAGAGAAGAGAGGTATATTTGTATTAGTTAAGACCTCTAATCCATCATCTGGCGAGTTTCAGGATCAGTTAGTTGACGGTAAGCCACTTTATGAGCTGGTTGGCAAGAAGGTTGCTTCATGGGGCGAAGAAGCTATGGGCGATGATTATAGCTATGTTGGAGCTGTTGTTGGAGCTACTTATCCTGAGATGGGTGAGGTTTTAAGAAAGATTATGCCTAAGACCTATATCCTTGTTCCTGGCTATGGCGCTCAGGGTGGTAAGGCTTCTGACTTAAAGCCATATTTTAACGCTGATGGCTTAGGAGCAATCGTCAATTCTTCTAGAGGTATAATCTGTGCATATAAGAATGAGAAGTATGCTAAATATGGTGCGGCAGGATACGCTGAGGCTTCAAGAGCTGCTACTATAGATATGATTGAAGATATTAATTCGGCTATTTTATAGCATTTTATCAAAGGAGTTTTTCTATGAGTTTGTCAATGATTGATGGCAAGATATTATCAAATGAAGCTATATCGTCTGATTGCTATTCTATGATGATTTCAGTTTCTGATATTGCTTCATTAGCTGTTCCTGGTCAGTTTGTTAATATATATGTTAATAATGAGAGCAAGCTTTTACCTAGACCTATTAGCATTTGCGAAGTGGATGCTTATAAGGGAACTATCAGGCTTGTCTATAGGGCTGTTGGAGCTGGTACTAAGGAGCTTTCTAGCTATTTAGAGGGAACAGTTATTAAGCTATTAGGTCCTTTAGGTAATGGCTATGAGCTTCTTAATGGCAAGAAAGCTATGTTAATTGGCGGAGGTATTGGTATTCCTCCACTTTTAGAGTTAGCTAAGAGGCTTGACGCTGATAAGTCAGTAGTTTTAGGATTTAGAGATGAGATATTCTTAGCGGATGAGTTTAAGGATTATGCTGATGTTTATATTGCCAGTGAAGATGGCAAGACTGGTGTTAAGGGCAATGTAATAGATGCTATCAGGGAATATAAGCTTGATGCCGAGGTTATCTATGCCTGCGGTCCTACACCTATGCTTAGAGCAATCAAGGAATATGGACTATCTAACAATATGATAGTTCAGCTCTCTTTAGAGGAGCGTATGGCTTGCGGTATTGGAGCATGCCTAGCCTGCGTATGTAAAACGGCAAATGTTGACGACCATTCCTTTGTCAATAATAGTAGGGTATGTAAGGATGGACCTGTGTTTAGGGCAGAGGAGGTTGTTTTATGAATTTGAGCGTTGATTTTTGTGGAGTTAGTTTTAAGAACCCTATTACTGTTGCATCTGGAACCTTTGGCTCTGGCGCTGAGTATTCAGAATTTGTTGATCTTAATAAATTAGGTGCTGTCACTACTAAGGGTGTTGCTAATAAGCCATGGGCTGGTAATGATACACCAAGGGTTTGTGAGACTTACGGCGGAATGCTTAATGCAGTTGGATTACAGAATCCTGGGATAGATGTCTTTATCAAGAGAGATATTCCATTTCTTAAGCAATTTGACACAGGTATTATAGTAAATGTATGTGGACACTCTGAAGAAGAGTATATTGATGTGGTAGAGAGATTATCTGATCAGGATGTAGATATCTTAGAGATTAATGTATCATGTCCTAATGTAAAAGAGGGTGGTATAGCATTTGGCCAGAAGCCGGATGCTCTTAATCATATTACTAAGGAGATTAAGAAGCACACTAATAAGCCTGTAGTTATGAAGCTTTCTCCAAATGTTACTGATATTGTTGAGATGGCTAAGGCTGCAGAAGAAGCTGGGGCTGATGGACTTTCACTTATTAATACGATAACCGGTATGAAGATAGACGTTGATAGAAGAAACTTTGTACTTGCTAATAAGACAGGAGGTCTTAGTGGACCAGCTATTCATCCAGTTGCTGTAAGAATGGTCTATCAGGTTGCTAATTCTGTATCGATACCAATTCTTGGTATGGGTGGAGTTATGAATGCCTATGATGCACTAGAATTAATGCTAGCAGGCGCAACTATGGTATCTGTAGGAACAGCTAATTTTGTTAATCCTTTTGCCACTGTTGAAATAATTGAGGGCATTAAAGAATATATGGAAAGGAACAATATTGATGACATCAATTCTCTTATTGGTGCTGTCAAATAAAGGAGGACATTATGGAACAGTATAAACAGGAATTTATTGAGTTTATGATTGACTCAGACGTTTTAAAGTTTGGAGATTTTGTAACTAAGAGTGGTAGAAAGACTCCATTTTTTGTTAACACTGGTTTTTATAGGACTGGTAAGCAGCTTAGAAAGCTTGGACAGTATTATGCAAGAGCTATAAATGATACATTTGGAACTGATTTTGATGTTTTATTCGGACCAGCCTATAAGGGTATCCCGTTGACAGTTGCTGCTACAATCGCTATTTCAGAGCAGTATGACAAGGATATCAATTATTGTTCTAACAGAAAAGAAGTTAAGGATCACGGAGATAAGGGGATTTTACTCGGAAGCCCAATTAAGGACAATGATAAAGTTGTAATTATTGAGGATGTAACAACTGCAGGCACATCTATTGAGGAGACAGTTCCTATTATTAAGGCACAGGGCGATGTAGAGGTAATGGGACTTTGCGTTAGCGTTGACAGAATGGAAAGAGGTCAGGGAACTAAGAGCGCCTTAACTGAGATTTCTGAAAAATATGGCTTTAAGACAACTGCTATTGTTACTATGGCTGAGGTTGTTGAGCATTTATATAATAAGCCATATAAAGGTAGAGTTATAATTGATGATGAGTTAAAGGCTGCTATTGATGCTTATTATGAAGAGTACGGTGTAAAATAGGAGGTTTTTAATATGAATGAGAAAGCATATAAAACAATGAATACATGTGGCGTATGGAATATTGTTTTTGGAACTATTATTATTGCTGTTGGTTTAGCTGTGGGCATTGGCTCACTAATTACTGGTGGCAAGTTAATCAAGGACAAATCAAATATAACATTTTAATGATAAATAAGGATTGGAGTTTTCGTGAAAAAAGGTACCAAAAAAGCTATATACTTTTTTCTGCGTTTGCTATTTATTGTTTATGTTGTTTTGCTTAGTTATGTTGTGTTTTTTTCCGAGCGCTATGGAAGAGTGGCATATGATACTATGCAGTATAATCTTGTTCCTTTTCAGGAGATTAATAGGTACTTAAGTCAGATAAAAACAATTACATTTACAGCAGTTTTAAACCTAATTGGAAATGTTATTATTTTTATTCCTTTTGGTGCTATGTTATTTATTTGGAATAAGAAAGTTGCAACTTTTTTCGGAACTATTATCTTATCTTTTTTACTTAGCTTAACAATTGAAACTGCGCAATTAGTTAGCAAACTAGGAGTATTTGATGTTGATGATATCATATTAAATACTCTAGGTGGATTTATTGGGTTTATTATCTACAAGATTGTATATGGAATTTATAAAAGGAGAACTAAACAATGAGAGGCCAAAAGGTTTTTGATTTTTCTGATAAAACGCATTCATTAGATGGCAAAATTGCTACCATCATGGGCGTTATATCAATTGCATTATTTATATTTCTCTCATTTATGTCAATAAAGAGCAAGGGTTCGCTTAGCTATGTATATGGAATTCTTGGTGTTGTTGACTTTATTATATGTATTTCGGGACTTATTATTGCTATAAGAAGTTTTAAGGAGGAAGAAACCTTAGCTTTTTATAAGAAGCTTGGAGTTATTCTTAACCTTGTGATGCTAATTATTACATTAGTTTTGTTTGTTTCTGGCTTCATGATGGTTATGTTTTAGAAGGGTTTTGTTTATGGACAATCATTTTATATTAAGATATGAATTAATCAAAGAGAGGGCTTTAGAGATAGATAAGAGCGCCTCTCTTTTAGGTATTTATGATGACTATTTTAAGACTGGAGCAAGATTTATACTTAATCTTATGGAAGTCTATAAGAGTTTAAGAGATGAGAAGAGAGAGAGCATTGAGCTTGCTAAATTTAAGGATTGGCAGGATAGATTATATTCTGATATATTAGCGGATAATTATGATCAATCTTATACTAATCCGAAATATGCAGTTTCAGTTTTTGGAAAAGATATTGGTCAAAAGCTATGCTTTTTAGCAGCTGAATTAAGGTCTGTAATTCCTTACGCATATAGGAAGGATATTGAATCTATAGTCTTATTTGGCGAGCTTTTTATTCAGGTTGAGACAATTGTAAGAGATTTTGTTTGCGAAAACAATAGCGACAATTCCTACTTAGCCAATGAAATCAACAGTGCAATCTATAGCTTTGAGCTTGATAATAGCGAGATTTTTGTAGCTAATAGACAGATTGAAATGCTTGACTCATCTATAACATTTGCTAAAGATATAATTATGAATTCAGATTTAACTGATTTAAAATACCTATATTATTTCGGAGAGTACATTGGCGAAAATGAAGTCGCTACATTTAATTATCTTAATTCTCTAGAAAAAGATAAGCTTGTTAGCATGGCATATACATTTACTCATGGCTATGATGAAGGCTTTAAGGTTATGAGAATTGATAGAACTAATAAGGAAACAGTCAATATAAGATACCAGCTTGGATTTGAGCTTATGATTAGAGAAGCAATAAAGCAGTTTGAAGATTTAGGCTTAAAAGCTGTAATTTACCCTGTGGCTGCTAGGTGTCAGGACAAGAGACTTCCTTTAAGAATAGGATATCAGGCAAAATCAGCCAATAAGCAGTATGATTATGACCATAGATTTGATAATGCCTTATATTTTGACAGACGATATATGCTTAGACGCCTAGAGGTTTTAAGAGCTACACTTAATGACAATAAGGCTTTAGCGGCCAAATATGCAGGGCCTGCAGTCTTAGAGATTTTTGGTGAGGAGGACTTTGAGCCTGTTATTAAAGAGGAGGCGTTAAGCCTTTCTAATGAGCAAAAGGAGCTTGCTCTAGAGCTGTCTCGTGAAGCCTCGATTATTTCTAACGAGTATTTAAAACAGGATGAGATTAGCTTTACCATTATTGCCTATCCAGTTAAGGAAATCGCTGATAATTACGAGGAGATTTTTGAGGAGACAATTAAGGTTAACACTCTTGATAATGATAAATATAGGGCAATTCAGCAGCATTTGATTGATGCCCTTGACAAGGCAGATTATGTAAGAGTAATTGGCGCAGATGAAAATGCTACTGATATGAAGGTAATGCTTCATAAGTTAAATGATCCTTCAAAGCAAACTAACTTTGAAAACTGTGTTGCTGATGTTAATATTCCTTTAGGTGAGGTATTTACATCGCCTGTATTAGCAGGCACAGAGGGGATGTTAAATGTTTCGTCTGCATATTTAAACGACCTTTATTTTAAGAATATTAAGCTTGAATTTGCTGACGGTAAGGTTGTTGATTATAGCTGTGATAATTATGATTCCTTAGAGGACAATAAGGCATTTATCGAGGAGAATTTATTAAGAAATCACAAGACGCTTCCGATTGGCGAGTTTGCTATTGGCACTAATACGGTGGCATATAGTATGGCTAAGAAGTTTGATATTATAGAGAAATTGCCAATTTTAATAGTCGAAAAGACTGGCCCGCATTTTGCTATTGGTGATACCTGTTATTCTCATGCTGAAGACCACAAGGTATATAATCCTGATGGCAAAGAGATTATTGCAAGAGAAAATGAGTGCTCGGCTTTAAGAAATTCTGATCCTAAGGCAGCATATTTTAATGTTCATACTGATATTACAATCCCATATGAGGAGATTGGTGTTATCTATGCGCATTTGCCTAGTGGTGAGGAGATTAAGCTTATTGAAAATGGTAGATTTGTATTATATGGCACAGAATTCTTAAATGAAGCCCTTGATATTTGACTTTAGATAATAAAATATGCAATAATATCGCTTGAGGTGAAGATATGGAAATCAACGAGATGAAGAAAAGGCTAAAAGAAGACTTGACTAAGAAGAGATATGAGCATACTTTAGGAGTTGCTTATACCGCTGCCTCATTGGCTATGTGCTATAAGGAGGATGTTCATAAGGCGTTGCTTGCCGGACTCTTACACGATAGTGCTAAATGCTTGTCTGACAAGGATAAGTTAAAATGTGTTAAGAAGTATAAGTTGTCAGTTACTAAGGCTGAAAAGGACAATTTAGAGCTTTTACATGCCAAGATAGGTGCATGTTTTGCCGAAGATATATATGATGTTCATGACGAGGAGATTCTTTCTGCGATAAGATGTCACACAACAGGCAAGGCTAATATGTCTGCTCTTGATGAGATATTATTTATTGCTGACTATATTGAGCCAAACAGAAAAGAGCTTCCTGGTATGGATGAGATTAGATATTTAGCATTTCATAATCGAACAGATTGCATTGTTATGATTATTGAGAATACATTAAAGTATTTAGAGGGGAAGAAGAGTCTGATTGATGATTCCTCAAAGGATACTTATGATTACTATATGAAGAAGCAGGAGAGTGAAAGAAGTGAGTAATAAATCTTTAGATATGGCTAAACTTGCATATAAAGCCATGGATGACAAGCTTGCAAAGGATATCAGAGTAATAGATATTTCAACTATTTCTATAATTGCTGACTATTTTTTGATTTGTGATGGTAAAAATGTTAATCAGATACAGGCTATTGCCGATAATGTTGAGGATTCCTTGGCTAAGGCTGGTTATATTCCAAAGTCAATTGAGGGCAGAAACAACACATCATGGATATTGCTAGATTATGGTGATATTATTGTTCACGTCTTTAATTCAGAAGATAGAGGCTTTTATGATCTTGAAAGAATATGGAAAGATGGCAAGCCTGTAGATATTGAAACTATTTAGGAGGGTATTATGATTACAAGAATGGGTTTATACCATAAGTTTTCAATGTTTATACTGTTTTTTGCAATAATTGCCAGCATTTGCTGTGTTGCGACGATTGGTATTAATATTAAAAACTCTATTGGATATAAGGATTGCAAAATTACTGCGCAAGGCTCTTTGTCTAGTTGCGTAAGTCAGGAGGACGGCAATAAGACATACTATTTTGGTGTATATAAGTTTGTCTACAACAATTTGACCTGGCATTTTATGAATAATACATATTATACATCTGAAGATAAGGTTCCTGCTGCCGTAACAATAGTTCACAATGCATTTACTAGCAATGATGATATGAAGGCTAGAGTTAAATATGACAGAACATTTAGCTTGCCTTTTATATATGGAGCGATTGCAATATTCTTGTTTTTACTTTTTTCTGTATTCTGGGGTAATTATAAGGACGAAAAAGCCATTGCTCTTGCTAAGGCAAATGCTAACAAGGGCAACAGCGTTGAATTAGATGAAATACTAAATGATAATAATCCTGAAGATGAGGATTTATCATTTGACAATTATAATGATGAATTAACTGATAATGATCCTAATGGATCTTCTGAGTTTCCATGATAGCTCTAATTGAATCGAATAACTGTGGTTTGAGCTCGTCTATAGGGACGGGCTCATTTTCTAATATGGAGCTATAACAGGTTCCACTAACCATTTCAATAATCATATACATCATAACTTCTGGCGACTTAAACTTGACGTCAGATTTTTCTTTTACTTCCTGATAGAGCTTGGCTATATTAAAACCGCTCTTATTAGTTATTGACTCATCAACGATAGCAGTGTGGATGATTCCATAATTAAGGTTTTTGGCGATAAACTTAAGCATGATTGTGTCTTTGCTAAACTGGTTAATTACACTGTCTGTAAATGCTATAACGCCGTCTTCTAAAGAGTTAATATCATCTCTAGCTTGAACTTCATTATATGCTTTTTCGCATATATCCTGACCTTTTTGAGCTATAAGCTTATTTCTTATGTCATATTTATCCTTAAAATATAGATAGAAGGTGCCTTTTGCTACTCCAGCATTAGACACGATGTCTGAAATAGAAGTTTTAGAAAAGCCTTTTGTTGTAAAGAGCTCAAATGACTTGTTAAACAAAAGGTCTTTTTTGTGTTTCTTTTTTTCTTCGATTTTGGATATTAATCGTTCAGACATATAAAACATCTCCCTTTTATCGCCTTATTTTCTTCATTATACAATAAAAAATAAAAAAGTCAAAATAAATATTGACCAATGGTCAGTTTTGTGTTAGTATAGCAAATGGAAGAAATGACCGAAGGTCATTTTTGGACGGAATGACAGAGAAGACAACTAAGGAGGCGTTTTTTATGGGTGTTAAGATAGGAAAGGGTATTGTGAAATTTAGAGTTCCAATATTCATCCTAGCACTTTTGTTACTTATTCCATCAGCTATTGGCTACTTAAAAACCAAGGTTAATTACGATATATTATCGTATTTGCCTAAGGATATTGAGACAATGGTGGGACAGGATATTCTGCTTGATGAGTTTGGAACTGGTGCATTTTCAATGGTAATGGTTGACGGCATGGATCTTTTGGATGTATCTAAGCTAAAATCAGAGATTGAAGATGTTAATCATGTCAGTAAGGTTGTCTGGTACGATTCATTTGCTGATTTATCAATACCGATGACTATGATTCCAGATGAATTATATGACAGATTTAACAGTGGCGATTCAACCTTGATGATGATTACATTTGACACAGGTACTTCTGATTCAGAGACTATGAAGGCGATTAAAGATATAAGGGCTTTATCTACTAAGCAGTGCTATATCAGTGGAATGAGCGCAGTTGTTTCTGATACTAAGGACTTATGTGATAAAGAGACCCCGATTTATGTTGCCATTGCAGTGGCGTTATCATTTTTGGTTTTATCACTTACAATGGATTCATTTCTTATTCCATTGTTCTTCCTTTTAAGTATAGGATTTGCAATTATATATAATTTAGGAACCAACCTTTTCTTGGGTCAGATTTCTTATATTACTAAGGCTTTAACTGCTGTGTTACAGCTTGGTGTTACAATGGATTATTCAATATTCTTGTGGCACAGCTATAAGGAGTATCAGGATAGATATCCTGGTGAAAAACAAAGAGCGATGGGACATGCGATTTCTAATACATTTGTCTCAGTCTTTGGAAGTTCATTTACAACTATTGCCGGATTTATTTCATTGTGTTTTATGAGCTTTACACTAGGTTTAGATCTTGGAATTGTAATGGCTAAGGGCGTTTTGATTGGTGTTGTTGCCTGTGTTACAGTTCTTCCTTCAATGATCATGATATTTGATAAGGCAATTGAGAAGACTTCACATAAGACCATACTTCCAAACTTTGATTTTGTATCTAAGTTTGTTACTAAGCATTATATAGTATTTGCAGTTCTTTTAGTTGTATTGATAGTCCCTGCAATTTATTGCTACAAGAATACACCAGTTTATTATAATCTTGATTCTAGCTTGCCTAAGGATCTTGAGTGTATTAAGGCTAACACTAAGCTATCTGAAGAATTTAACATGAATGCGGTTGATATGATTTTGGTTGATTCTTCATTAGATGATAAAGAAGTTAGAAATATGATTAGTGAGATCGAAGATGTTGATGGTATGTCCTTTGTTATAAGCCTTGATTCTCTTGTTGGACCTACAATCCCAAAGGATATGCTTCCTGATAAGATTAAGGAAATCTTTGAGAGCAAAGATTATAAGATGATTTTAGCGGGTACAGAGTATAAGGTTGCCTCAGATGAGGTTAACGAGCAGTGTACTAAGCTTTCTAAGATTATTAAGTCTTATGATCACAATGGTATGTTAGTGGGAGAGGCCCCATGTACTAAGGATTTGATTGATATTACTGATAAGGATTTTAAGACTGTTAGTATTGTTTCTATCGGTGTAATATTCCTGTTGATATTTATTATTTTCAAGTCAATTTCACTTCCAATCATTTTGGTAAGCACAATTGAATTTGCGATATTTATCAATATGGGTATTCCTTATTTGACTAATACGACGCTACCTTTCGTAGCATCTATTGTAATAGGTACAATCCAGTTAGGATCAACTGTAGATTACGCTATTCTTATGACAAACCGTTATAAGAAGGAGAGAAGGTTAGGTAAGGGTAAGGTGGAAGCTGTTACAATTGCACACGGTGCATCAATTAATTCTATTATTGTTTCAGCATTATCATTCTTTGCAGCTACATTTGGCGTTGGTGTCTATTCTGAGATTGATATGATTAGTTCGCTATGTATATTAATGGCAAGAGGCGCAATTATAAGTATGTTTGTTGTTCTCTTAATTTTGCCATCAATGTTTATTATATTTGATAAGTTGATTTGTTTAACAAGTGCTGGTTTTAAACCTAAGGCTCTTAAGCCAACTAACAAGTCAATAAATGCGTGATCAAAGAGAAAGGAGTCTTCGTTATGAAGAATATAGTTAAAAGAGTATTTGCATTGATTATGGCAGTTGCTGTTTGTCTTTCATTTTCAAATATTTCTAAGGTGTCAGAAAAAAAGACTGTAAATGCAACTAAAGACAGTGAAGAATTAAGCGAGGCATTAGATGGCAATCAGACTGAGTCTGATTTTGACAAGGTTGAGACAGTATATGTAAAGTCTAATCCAGATGGCTCTATTAACAATATAACAGTTTCAGACTGGTTAAAGAATCCAGATGGTGCATCAGTACTTAAGGATTCCTCAGACTTAAAAGATATAGTAAATGTTAAGGGTAAGGAAGAGTTTACTAATTCAGGTGACAATTACGAATGGCAGGCTAATGGCAATGACATTTACTATCAGGGAACAACTGATAAGGAACTGCCTGTGGATGTTAAGATAAGCTATTATCTAGATGGTAATGAAGTTTCTGCTGATGAAATTGCTGGCAAAAGCGGTGATGTAGAGATTAAGTTTAATTATGAGAACAAAGAGAAGAAAACTGTTAAAGTTGATAATACAGATTACACTGTAAATGTCCCTTTTACAGTTATGAGTGGTATGATTTTATCGGGAGATAATTTTACAAATGTTGAAGTTGATAACGGTAAGGTTATTTCAGATGGAGATAAGAATATTGTTGTCGGGGTTGCAATGCCAGGCTTATATGACAGCCTAAAACTTGCTGACAGCGAAAAGACTAAAGACATTGACATTCCAGATTCAGTAAGCGTAAAAGCTAAGGCTAGTGAGTTCAAGCTTGATATGACAATGACAGTTATAACTACTGATATGCTAGATAGTGTTGATATTGAAAATGTTAGCTCTATAGACGAACTAAAGGATGACTTAAATGACCTTAATGATGCTTCGACAAAGCTTAAGGATGGTACTGATGAGTTATCTAAGGGCGCTGACAAGTTAGATTCTTCATTTTCTGAATATTCAGATGGGGTTGAGACCTTAGTTAATGGCTTAAACAGTGCAGAAACTGGTGTAAATAAGCTCTATAATGGATCAGTAAGTTTAGAAAATGGCTCTAAGAAGTTGGACAAGGGACTTGGCTCTCTAAAAAAAGGTGCCAAATCATTTAAGGATGGAACTGACAAGCTTGATAGCGGAGCAGAATCAATTAAGACAGGCGCTAATAAGTTAAATGCTGGAGCTAAGAATCTCAGCGATGGCTTAGACAGCTTTAAGAAGAGTTTTGATGATGGCGTGACTGAAAGCAAGAAGAATACAAAAGAGTATCTTACTAACAACACTGCTAAAGAGATTACAGAAGTAGTAACAAATGCTGTTAACACAGCTGCAACAACTGCTGCTACAACATCTTCAACAGCTGTTGTTACAACAATTGCGGATTCTGTTGCTAACAGTGGTAATACAATCGGCGCATCTATTAGGGCTTCTGTTTCAGATCAGACCAAGGCAACTGAACTTGCAACAGGTTTAGTAAAAGCAGGAGTTATATCAAAAGAAGAGATTCCAACTATGACTAAGCTTCTTACAAATGAAACGCTTACGAACATGCTTGGTAATAATATTGCTACAGGTATTTCAACTAATATCAAAGCATCAGCTTCTGATAGCTCAAGTGCCCAGTCAAAAGCTTTATCAGAGGCAATAGCAGCCAATGTAAACAAAGCTTTAGGTGACAGTGTTGTTAATGGTGTATCAAGTTCATTGAACAATCTTGGAGCTTTCTTAAATAAACAGACTGACGCATCAAAAGCACAGGTTGATTCAGTGCTTTCAATAAGTGATGATTATAAGACGTCAGGAAATGCAACTACACTCAAAGATGGCGCAGATGCCTTATCTAAAGGCACTAAGGAGCTTTCATCAGGTGCAAGCAAATTTAGAACAGGAGTGTCTAGCTTATCTGATGGGGCTGATGATATTTATGATGGTGCAAGTCAGTTAAAATCAGGAAGTTCAAAGCTTTCAACAGGTGCTAACACACTAAAAAATGGTATATTCACATTAAAGTCTGGCACAGGAACACTTAAAGCAGGTGGATTAAAGCTTAATAACGCAACTGATTTGATTGCTGACGGAATTCATGAGTTAGATAAGGGTTCAATCAAGTTAAGTAATGGTATGGCTGAATTCGATAAGGATGGAATTAAGGTCTTATATAACACGGTTGATAAGGACTTAAAGCAGCTTCTAGACAGAGTAGAAGCAGTTAAAAAAGCTGCTAAAGAATATCAGACATTTACCAAGATTAATGATGATGTCTCAGGTGAAGTTAAGTTTATAATTGAAACAACAGCAGTAAAGGCAAATTCACATGTAGAGTAATAAACATCCTGGGAAGAAGATGACATTTTCTTCCCGGAACTTCTCTTTATCATTCTAATGAAAACTCCGGGAGATTATCCCGGAGTTTTTGTTTATATTTAGTTAAAATCTTATTTATCAAATTCCGTGATGCGCTTAATATCGTACTCGATACCAGTTCTGAATAAGCCTATTACTCTGCCGCATATCTCGCATTTATCAACTATGATAGGATCAAGTGCATCATTCTCAGGCTGTAATCTTATGTGGTTAAGCTCTCTGTAAAAGCGCTTAACTGTTGCGCCATCTTCAATGATTGCTACAACAATCTCTCCATCACGCGCTTGAGAAGTTCTCTCAACTACAAGCAAGTCACCATCAAAGATACCACAGTTAATCATACTATCGCCTCTAACTCTAAGCATGAATACCTCGTTGGACTTTAAGAATTCTGGCAGGAGAGGGAAGTACTGTTCGATATTCTGCTCTGCAAGTAATGGCTCGCCTGCAGCGACATTCCCAACAACTGGGATGTTAACAACCTCGCGTCTTGCTAAATTGAAATCATCATCTAAAATCTCAATCGCACGAGGCTTGGTTGGATCGCGCTTAATGTAACCATTCTTCTCTAATGTCTCAAGATGAGAGTGAACAGAAGATGTAGACCTTAAATTAACTGCTGTACACAACTCGCGAACTGATGGTGGATAACCTCTTGATAAAGTCATCTCTTTAATATAGTCAAGAATCTCTTGTTGTTTAGCTGTAATCTTACCTTTCATATATAAACTCCTTTCAATCGGATAATTTCGCATCTTTGCTAAATTATAGCATAATTGTACGAGCTTGTAAACACTTGTTCTAAAAATAATCGAACAAAATTTCAGAACATTTTTTCGAAAATACTATTGACATTCAAACGATTGTTCGGTATAATTCCGATATACCAAACAGAGGTTCACATAGTTGTTAGATGAAAGCGGGGTAATCATTATGATCAATTTATTATTCAATTATTTTAACAAGTCTATTATTTCTAAGCTTAGTATTCTTTTAGTAATTCTAGCTGTCGTTGCTATTGCGCTTGGCTTTAGTAAGGCAAGTGCCAAGACAGTAACACAAGAGAAGCATTTTGTTTCAATTACTATAGAAGAAGGAGATACACTTTGGTCAATCGCTGAAGAGAATATTAGTCCTGAGTATGATGATATTAATGATTATATTAAAGAAGTTATGAGAACAAACTGTTTAAGCAGTACAGATATAACCGCTGGAAGACATATAATTATTCCAAGATACGTCAGATAATATTAGATAGATAGTTTCCCTTATAGGGCTTCACATTAATATACGAGGAATCATTTTGATTCCTCGTATCAATCTTCATCTTTTTTTTCACGCAATACAACCTTATCAGCAGCGCTTTTTCGTCTGTTTTCTTCGATAGCTGCATAGTGTTTTCGGGTTGTATTAACATCTTTATGTCCAAGAACATCGGCAACTAGGTATA
>JAIKVP010000184.1 GCA_024685635.1 Lachnospiraceae bacterium | reverse complement strand
CGTAATATCCATTTTAAGTAATTCTTTTTGAAATCACGAATATTGTCAAAGAATTCAAGTTCAGAATTGGAGAAACTTTTGGAGTCCGCTTTGTCTGATAGAAGTTCCAAAGTACAAATCATATCTGCAACTTGAAATAACTTGTAGTCTATAGGTTGCACTTTTCTAAACTCGATATTGGCTAGGTGAGAACTGAAAACTGAGGAGATTATTCGAGTAAGGTTAATCTGTCCATTATCATAGTATACCAGTACATGATCGAAACTATTGAAATAATTGCGGTTGTCATCAATTATAGCTCCAAGTTGTTTTGATATTTGAGAGTTCAACATGATTTCATCATTGCATTTCTTTTTGCTTACTTTTACACATGAATATTGAATGTTGAGACGGCGTGCAAAGTTAAACAATGAACTGAAAAGTCACTTACGATCTTCGATAAGATCATTTGAATAATCAGATTCACGGCGTATTAGTGGACCGGTATGAACAGCATGGTGCTCATAGCCAAGATTCTTAAGATGTGATTCAAAATCAGCTATATTCTTACTGATATCAATACTCTGATCATGAAGGACAAGAGATACAAGATAATAAGGGGAGTGTTGTTCGTATGGACCAAAATCACCACTCTCATCTATGAAGACTGATAATATTCTATCAGACATATAACTACCTCCTCTATAGCAAAAAAATGGCGGGGAAATTCCCCGCCGCTCGGTGGACCAGGGTCTTGCGACCAGCCCAAGTCATCTCTGACTGATTGCTTATATTTTAAGCGAAATATAGGGTTTGGTCAAGAAACGTATTAAATAATCGAAGAATTCATAGAAATATTGAATTTTTCTTGAATGTGTTGTATCATAACATTGGTCTGAGTTATAAACTCTTTGGATCAACGTAGGCGGGAAGAATTTCCCGTCATTTTTTGTATGAGAATAACCAAGAATCAAACAAAACTTTTTTAGTGTTTGGGTTGGAATAATAGTAAATAAAACTTTCAAGAGAGCTTATCTTTTGCGTGATTAAATGCAGAAGGTAAGTTCTTTTTTCTTTAGGATACACTTATGGCATCAACAGTACAAGATATGAGAAAGATAAGAATGAGCAAGTTTAGGAATCTGTGTATAGTTACATTCCCGGTGGTCGCTTACATTTTCTTTTGTTTAAGTGGCTTATATACCGTGGAAGTGGATATGAGTAAGTTAAAAGAGCAGTTACTATGGTGCATGATGCATCCTCTAAGCATATATAACGCTAAATCGCTTCCGATGGTTGCACTTGGGATATTGATATGGATTGTGGCTGCATTTTCATACTATAACAAGATTAGCTACAATCTGATAGATGAGGCGCAGTTTGGCGAGGGGGATGAAGCATCTAAGCTTTGATGCAAGGATGGCGAAGCTTGAAGAGAAGAAACCTGAGCATCCTGCGGTAAAGGCATAATTGACATCGCAAGACTTCAGGAGTTGAGCAAAGAAGAGAAAGAGATAAGATATGAGCAGCGAAAGCAAGAATTCTTGGCAAAGTATGATGAGCTGGACTTGTTTAGCGTCTATGCTTCTGAGTTTATATCAGATACAAGAAGACAGGTGATCAAGGAACTTAGTCCGGGTAAGAATAAGGCTGATGATAAGACTATCTTGAAGATTGTGGATCCAAGGTGTAGCGAGGAAGAAATGATGGAGAAGAAGAGAATTTGGGAGGAGATGTGCATGATTAAATTCTAACCTGAAGAATAATAGTCTCAGAAACAACGAAAAGACGGCAGTTTTGAGTCGTGTGTATGTTTAATCGTACACACGATGTGTAAATTATTCTTTTAATAATGAGGCTTTTGTGATATAATGTTTTTTGGATTATTGTATATGCGCGAAGGCAATAGTGAGTAATGTAAACATGAATACAGATATGCTTGCATATATGGATTCATGTTTATATTACGAACGCGCCCGTGAGCCTGAAAATCTTTGATTTTCAGGCTATTGCCTTTGCGAAGTTAAGTGGAGGTAAGAAGTGCCTAAAAAAGCTAATCAGAAACTAAAACTGTAATATTTGTACAAGATACTGATGAAGAATACGAGCGAGACTCATGGTATGTCAATTAATGAGCTTAGAGAAGAACTCATGAAGCATGACATACAGGCTAACAGACAGGCGATTTATGATGACTTTAAGGCTCTTAAGGAGTTTGGAGCAGAAGTTAAGAAAATCGGTAGCGGTACAAGTACGCAGTATTATATCGAAAGTGATAGATTTGAGATAGCGGAGCTGAAGGTGCTGATTGATGCAGTTCAGGCATCCAAGTTCCTTACGGTCCAAAAGACTGACGCGTTAATTAATAAGCTTGCTAGCTTAAATGGAATCTTTGACGAAGAACTCTTAAAACGTCAGGTGTATGTAGCAGGGCGTATCAAGAACATGAACGACAGCATTTACCGTACAACGGATGTCGTTCATAAAGCGATAAATTATAACAAGATGGTTACATTCCAATATTTCTCATGGAATATAAAGAAAGAGCCGGAACTAAGACATGATGGAGCGTACTATGAAGTAAGTCCCTGGGCTCTTTTTTGGGATAGCGATAAGTACTATATGGTTGCTTACGACTTCAAAGACAGGATGATCAAGCATTACAGAGTAGATAAGATGCTTAACGTTTCAATCATCGACAAGAAGCGTAAAGGTGTGACTGCATTTAAGAAGCTTGATAAGAGCACATATACGCAGAAGCACTTTGGCATGTTTGGTGGCGAAGAGGTTAAGGTTACACTATTTTTTACCAATGATAT
Organism: Lachnospiraceae bacterium; assembly: GCA_024685635.1. Taxonomy (GTDB): domain Bacteria; phylum Bacillota; class Clostridia; order Lachnospirales; family Lachnospiraceae; genus NC2004. The sequence goes on along the minus strand of JAIKVP010000184.1, from coordinate 5,121 downwards.
GGCAAATGTAATCATTGACCGATTTGGTAGGAATATAGACATAACTCCGGCAGATGACGAACACTTCAAAACGAAAGTGGATGTCGTGATGAGCGATAAGTTCCTGGCGTGGATTATAGCGCTTGGTGGAGGAGTTAAGGTTGTAGGACCGGATAGTGCGGTAGAGAAGATGAGGGAGATAGTGAATTCAACCCTGTCATCCTGAGCGAAGCGAAGGATCTTTGATTGTTAAAGGCAAGTGCTCAACGAAAGGACAATATATATGCAAGAGTCAAAATTGATAATGTATACAACTGAAGACGGTCTTACAAAAGTAGAGGTAACTTTTGACAATGATACAGTATGGTTATCAATAGACCAGATGGCAGAGTTGTTCCAGAGAGATAAGTCAACTATTTCTCGGCATATAAAAAATATCTTTTCTGAAGGTGAATTGAATAGAGAGTCAGTTGTTGCAAATTTTGCAACAACTGCAGCTGATGGAAAAAAATATCACGTAGATTATTATAATTTGGATGTAATCATATCCGTAGGATATCGAGTTAAATCGCTTCGTGGAACGCAATTTAGGATTTTGATAAATACCAGGCGAAACAAGCTAATACTTTATCGCCGGTGGAGAAACACTTTATTGAAAGTATAGACGCACTTGAAATGATTGCAGATAAGCAAATAGATAAAAAGAAGAAATGAGAAGAAGTGATACTAAGTGCCAGAATTCAGTCAAGAAAATGTCAGCTACACTCTGACAATCGATGGAAAATATCATAACACACTGGACCTTGAAGGCTTCTCGCACATGATGAAAGACCCATCCTACTGCTATAAGTTCTATTGGCTGGAAGCAATAGTGCAGCTGATATCAGAAGGAGTTTGTTCGACCACATTTGACACCGTGATCAATGAGATGATCTGCAACGCATGGTATTCGGTAAGAGAATTCCACATCCATTTGTCAGGGATGATGGCAGACGGTAAGGTGCGCGATGGTCTGGAGCGAGCCGTACTCGCTTTGTCTGAGCTCAGCGATTTGCCGGCCAATGCTTCTAAGGTGGAGATTAAGAACGCCATCAAGGAGCATGGTAAGGAATTAAAGAGTGCCAAGGAGCAGCTAACCAACATGGTGCCGTATCGAGCTTTGGCGGGATTTTTTGCAAATGCAGACTCGGCAGCGGAATGGAACAGCGTCCGCAGGATGGTAGAATACATCCAGATGATCAATCGCGACGTGGTGCTGCTACCGTATACACTTGGAGAATCAAGCAAGTTAAAGAAAGAGATATATTTTCATCCGGCGTGGATGGAGATGATACAAGATAACACGGTGTCGATACTTGGGTGGATTCAGTACGAGAAAATGAAATGGCTACAGAATAACAATCCTGAGGTTCCGGGACTCGTGTATAAACTGGCACCGATGGATGAGAAAATGCGAAAGCTCAACAATGTTAGAAAGCTTTGGGAGGGAATCCTAGATATAAGCGAAGTAAGGGATGTGTTTACCGGTGAGGCAGTCGTTCCGAAGCAGTATGATGTGGATCATTTTATACCGTGGTCATTTGTGATGAATGACGAATTGTGGAACCTGATGCCTATGGATTCGTCACTTAATTCAGCAAAGAGCAACAAGCTTCCGAAGTGGGATCCGTTCTTTGAGAGATTTGCTGCAAATCAGTATCTGCTGTATGGATTTATCCACGAGAAGGCAGGAATCCACAAATTGTTTGAGGCGTGCTACAGGGATAACCTGCATTCAATCTGGGCAGGACAGGAACTGTATCGCAAGGGCAACACAAGAGAAGAGTTTTACAATATCCTAGAGAAAAACATGCACCCGGTGTATGACTCTGCCAGACGGCAGGGGTATGAGATATGGAATCGGGGGTAAGGGAGTTGTGGAAAAAAGAGAGATAATGGACTGCTCCTGGCATTCTGAGGGAAGCGAAGGATCTTTATCTGTTAAGGGCGAGTAAACAATTATTTATTGAAGTAATTCTAAATTTTACTTAGAAGGAGAATAAAGATGAGTGTAGAAGATATTAAGAATGTTATTATGTCGTTTGTTCCTAAGTATTCAATAGTCAAGATAACGCTGTTTGGCTCTAGGGCTGCAGGAACGCATAATGATAACAGTGATGTTGATCTGATTATAGAGTTTTCTAATTCGGTGACCCTTATAACTCTTTCGCAAATAAAAATAGAGATGGAAGAAGCATTAGGCCTTGATGTTGATATAATACATGGTCCTATTACCGAAAATGATATGATTGAAATCGGTGAGGAGGTAGTATTATATGCAGCGTAGGGATTATATTGCCATAAAGAAAATAATTGATGAAATGAAAGTAGGTATTGACTTGCTTGGAAATACAGATTTGGAAGATTTTCTGGGCAACGAGATGATGAAAAGGGTGCTAGGAATGACATGTATTAATGTCGGTGAATAGGTAAAAGTTGTTACTGATGATACAAGGAATAGATATAAAGATTTTCCTTGGAAACTCGTTGCAGGAATGAGAGATATAACTGCTCATAGATACCAGACTTTGAGAATGGAAGATGTTTATAATACTGTTCATGATGAGTATCCTAAACTTATGCATAATTTGAAGGAGATTATTGAAGATAGTGGTGAAGACAAGTGATTTGTTGTGGACTCAATGTGCCTGTTATTATGTGAAATTTAGCAAAGTTAGTATCTGAGACATTAAAAGTAAATATCGAATCAGCGAATCAGCGGATTCTAATGAATAATCAGCGAATAAATCAGCGGATTCATCAGATAATAGTGAGGCAGTTAATCTTACTAAGCGTCAAGCTCAGATATTATCTTTGATGGAAAGTGGAAAAGAGTATACTACTGAGAATATCGCAACGTTGATAGGATTGAAAGGCCCGAGAACCAGACAACTTATGAATGAGCTTGTAGAACTTGGTAAAGTAGAGAGCTTAGGTACAACTAAGGATCGCAGATACAAAAGAGTAAATATCCAATAACAGAAAGTATATCTACTACCGCTTGGAGAACATATCTTGTGGAATACTATACCATAGAATTGTTTAACAAACGATTGGATAATTAACAGGCATAGTAAGGGCATGAGATGTGGAATCGGGGTTAAGGGGATTGAGTAGCATATAGTTGAAAAGTTGTCTGGATTAACAGATATAGCTAGCGTAATACATAATCAGTAGTAATAATAGTTTAACGGAGGTATGAGCAATTGGTAACAGGAGTAATTAAGAACAAGATTGATAAGATTTGGACAGACATATGGGCAGGAGGAATTACTAATCCTCTGACTGTTATTGAACAGTTGACTTATCTTATGTTTATACGTTCATTGGATGAAAAAGAGCTTGAAAAAGAAGAATTTGACAATATGGTTGGCAATAAGAGCGAGAGAATATTTCCTGAAAGTGAAGTAGGACAATCTATGCGTTGGAGCAAATTCAAAAATAGAGATCCAAGGGAAATTTTTGACATACTTTCGCAGAGGGTTTTTCCCGCTATAAAGAATATGAAGAACGGCAAACTCCCGGATTTTTCTGCAAGTGGAGAGATGATTGAGATAGAGGAAGAGACTAGTGGAGAGAATGAGACCAGAACAGCATTTGCTAGGTATATGGAAGATGCAATGTTCCTGATTCCTACACCACAGGTCCTTCAAAAGATTATCACCGGATTAGAAGACTTATATGAAAATGATATTTCTGATCTTGATATGCAGGGAGATTTATATGAGTATATGCTTGGTAAACTATCTACCGCAGGTCAGAACGGACAATTTAGAACTCCAAAACATATAAGAGAAATGATGGTTGAGCTTCTTCGACCTACGCCTGATGATACTATATGTGATCCGGCCTGCGGAACAGCCGGATTCCTCGTTTCTTCTGCAGAGTATATAAGAAATAACTATGAATCTACCATGAGTTCAGAACAGTGGGATAAGTACGAGAGTGAGGTATTTACAGGTTTTGATACTGATAGAACTATGCTCAGGATATCAGCGATGAATCTTATGCTACATTCGATATCTAATCCGGATATTGATTATAAAGATGCTGTGTCAAAACAGAATCAGATTAAAAATAAATTTTCGGTATGTCTTGCAAATCCGCCGTTTAAGGGAACTGTAGATGCAGAAAGTATTAACGATGATTTGAAGGCTGTAACTAATACCAAGAAGACTGAATTATTATTTATAGCTTTGTTTATAAGAATGCTAAAGAAAGGTGGAAGATGTGCTTGCATTGTACCGGATGGAGTTCTTTTTGGAAGTAGTAAAGCACATAAATCCATAAGAAAAGAATTGGTTGAGAATCATCAGCTTAAGGCGGTTATATCAATGCCGTCCGGAGTTTTTAAGCCTTATGCCGGGGTGTCAACTGCTGTTCTAGTGTTTGTTAAGACTGATGCAGGCGGAACTGAAGATGTATGGTTTTATGACATGCAGGCAGACGGATTTAGTCTCGACGATAAGAGAGGCGAAATATCTGAAAATGATATTCCGGATATTATCCAAAGATTTCACAATCTTGATAACGAGAAAGATAGAGAACGTACAGAAAAGAGCTTTTTTGTACCTAAGCAGGAGATAGTAGATAATGATTATGACCTTTCAATCAATAAATACAAGAAGGTTGAGTATGTTCCGGTAGAATATCCACCAACTTCTGAAATAATAGCAAATATATGTAGTATTGAGGAAGATATTGCTAAGGAAATGAGTGAATTAAAGAAATTACTTGATTTGTAGGAAAGGATATACAGATCTTAATAAATTGAGATTTGTAGGGATGATAGATGGAATATAGATTAGATGAAATTTTTGATCTTCAGATGGGAAAAACGCCATCAAGAAACAATCCGGAATACTGGGATTCTGAAGATAATAAGTGGATATCAATAGCAGACTTATCAAAATGTTGGAAGTACATTGAAGAAACCAAGGAATATCTATCAGATAAGGCTGTTAATGAGAGTGGAATTAGCTTGATTCCTGCCAATACGGTCATCATGAGTTTTAAGTTATCGATTGGTAAGACAGCGATAACTCCTGAACCAATGTACTCAAATGAAGCAATTATGTCATTCAGAGATAAGCATGTTGTGGA
>JAIKVP010000274.1 GCA_024685635.1 Lachnospiraceae bacterium | reverse complement strand
AAATTAATAACTAAATTAATAACTAAATAAATAACTAAATAACTAAATACTAAATAATTAAAATACTAAATAACTAAATACTAAATAACTAAGTCACTAAATCCAAACTAAATTGCAGACTTATCAATCGCTAAGTCTTTGTGAGCGTTAATTGCTTCCTCTAATTTTAAGTGAACTAACCTCTCAAATTCTGCAACATTTTCATCATCTGCCCTTCTTGGATAATCAAATGGAACAGTGGCCTCCATAGTAATCCTGGCATCAGGTGATGCTGAGAAAATGCTGATTTTCTGACCTAGATATACGGCTTCGTTAAGGTCGTGAGTTACAAAAAGAATAGTCTTTTTTGTTTTCTTCCATATCTCAATGAACTCATCCTGAAGGGTTCTTCTAGTCTGAGCATCAAGTGCTCCAAAAGGCTCATCCATAATTAGAATCTTAGGATCAGAGGCGATGCTTCTTGCGATTTGAACTCTCTGTTTCATACCACCAGAAAGTTCTGATGGATGTTTGTTAGCATGCTCGCTTAAGCCTACTAACTCTAGTGCTTCATTAACTCTCTTTTTTCTTTCGGCCTTTTTTATCTTTTGTGCCTTAAGTCCATACTCAACATTTTGATAAACAGTAAGCCACTGAAAGATTGCCTGATCAGCATTTTGAAAAACCACACCTCTTTCTGGACCGGGCTTTAATATTTCCTCGCCTTCAAGTTTAGCTGATCCTTCAGTTGGTCTTAAGAAACCAGCGATAATGTTAAGTAGTGTTGATTTGCCACAACCGCTGGCACCTAGGAAAACGTGAAATTCTCCTTCTTTTATTGTGAGGTTTACATCCTTTAAGACGTAGCCGTCACCAGTATTAAATATTGCATCGGGATTTATGTTTTTTGAAAATAACAGGTTTTTGTCTTTTGACTCAAACCTTTTTCCTAAGCCTTTTATTTCAATTACATTTTTATCTGACAAAATACTCGCCCCCTTATTTTGAAATGCCATAATATTTGAAAAACTTGTAAGCTAAAAGTCTAATTAACTTATCTGCTAAGAAACCGATTATTCCTAAAACAAATATTCCAACAAATATTAAGTCTGTTCTGTAGTAAAGTCTTGATGTGTATATTAAGAAGCCAAGTCCTTCGTTTGCAGCTAGCATTTCCGCAGCTACTATTGAGATGATAGCACCGCTTAAACCAAGCCTTACTCCTGTTAGAATTCCAGGAACTGCGCCGGGAATAGTGATGGTAAAGAATGTTCTTAATTTGCCTGCTCCGAGTGACTCAGCAGCCTGGTATTTAACCTTGTCTATACTGTTAACTCCTGCGATTGTGTTAATAACAACAGGAAATACTACAGCGTACGTGATAAGAGCAAGTTTAGATGCTTCGCCAATTCCGAACCACATAAGAAATAGTGTTAAAAATCCGATTGCTGGAACGAATCTAAAGAAATTGATTAGCGGTTCTACAATGCCTTTGACAAGCTTAAACTGCCCGATTAGTAAACCTAATGGAATTGCGATAATCAAGCCTCTCATCCAGCCTAAGAAAACTCTTAACATACTCACTTTGATGTCAGTTAATAAGACACCGTTAAAGAGTATTTCCTTAAAGCCTTCAAATGTAAGCTTTGGGCTTGGTAAAAAATCTGGACCGTTATAGTGAGCTGCGATTGTCCAAATGGTAAAGAGTATTGCCCATGAGATTAAGCCTGTTTTTATAAGCTTGTTAAAGATAGTGCTTTTGGGCTTGTTTTTTGCTCTTTTCTTAGAAGCATGTTCATGTTTAGATCTGTTTTTTGTTTCTGGAACCTGGTTGAAATTATCTAGTAGAAATGATCTTATTTCAGCGCTTTGACCTAAGCTGGTTGTACTAGACATTTTATTCTCCCCTTTCTGCCGGATGTTTCCGACAGGCTTTATCCTAGACCTTGTAGGATAAAAAAACTAGCGTATATGATGAAAACGTTTTCAAAGCAAAGCGACATATTAGTAGGAACAATCTAAAAAACGCTTAAATTAGTGCTTGAATTCAGCTTTAAACTCTTAAGTGTTGCAAACGATACCAGCTAGTAAAACAAACGGCTTACAAGCGTTTTTTGTGCCAAAAAACTTACCGTTTTTTGCTCTGCTTTGCCTGATATTTGTTAAAAGTTTAGATTTTAATTGATTTTTTTGTCTAAAAGTATCATAATTAAAGAGGTATTCTAAACTAGTAAATAAGGGATTATTATATGTAAAGTGAGGCGTAATATGCGTACAGATTATACTAAAGAAACGGGCCCTATTTTGTACGATGACATGAAGAGAAACGTATTGGTCGTTGATGATGAGGATATCAATAGAGAGCTCTTAGGAGCGATGCTTTCAGACGAATACGAGGTTCTATATGCGGAAGATGGGGATATTGCATTAGAAATATTAAAAGAGAATTATGAGGCAATTTCGGCGGTTCTTCTAGACCTGATCATGCCGAATATGAACGGAATAGATGTGTTAAAGATAGTTAAGGAAGACCCTAAGCTGTCTGCAATTCCAGTTATAGTGCTTACTGCAGATAATTCAGCAGAGGTTGAATGCCTCAATCTTGGAGCAGTAGATTTTATTCCTAAGCCTTATGATGCACCGGAGGTTATCATTGCCAGGGTTAAGAGAAATATCGAGCTTTCAGAAGGAAGAACGGTAATTCAGTCTATGGAGAGAGATGAGCTTACAGGCCTCTTGTCTAAGGACTTTTTCTATAAGTATTCTGTGATGACCGAGCATTTTTACAGAAGTCGTGCTATGGATGCAGTCATTCTTAATATTGATCATTTTCATTTGATTAATGAGATATATGGCCGTGAGTTTGGCGATAAGATGTTAAAAGCTATTGCTGATACTATCTATAAGTATGTCAGAACTAAAGAAGGCACAGCTGCAAGAGGTGATGCTGATACATTTTACCTATATATCGAGAGGCAGGAGGATTATTCCACACTTCTTGAAGAGGTGCAGGGAGATATCAACGCACTTTCCTCTGCGGTTTATGTTCACGTAAGATGTGGAGTTTACTGTAAGGAAGATAAGGATATGGATATGGAGGTTATCTTTGACAGGGCTAAGCTAGCCTGCAATGCTATCAGAGGTAACTTTAAGGAGAAGATTTCTTATTACGATGTCGAGCTTAAGAATAAGTCTGTATTTTCTGAGAGACTTATTCAGGACATGATGGATGGAATCGAGCATAAGCAGTTTAAGGTTTACTATCAGCCTAAATATGCTATTCAGGGAGAGAAGCCTAAGCTGACAAGCGCAGAGGCTTTAGTTAGATGGGAGCATCCAGATTTTGGACTGGTATCCCCGGGAGCCTTTATTCCTTTATTTGAGGAAAATGGTCTCATCCAGACAGTTGATCACTTTGTCTGGGAGCAGGTAGCAAGTGATTTAAGAGTCTGGAAGGATAAGTTTGGCGATACCGTTCCTGTATCTGTTAATATGTCAAGAATTGATGTCTATGACAGCGAGGTTGAGGATAGGATATTTAAGCTTTTAAGTAAGTATCACTTATCTCCTTCAGATTTTCATTTAGAGATTACAGAGTCTGCATATTCAGAGGACGCAGATTACTTAATTGAGGTTATTGAGAGATTAAGACATGGTGGGTTCATTGTAGAGATGGATGATTTTGGAGCAGGCTATTCTTCACTTAATATGCTTTCATCCATGCCTATTGATGTCTTAAAGATGGATATGAAATTTGTAAAGGATATGCATAAGGACAGCAAGAGAAAGCGTATGATTGAGCTTGTGCTTGATATAGCTGAATTCTTAGGCGTTCCTGTTGTAGCCGAGGGAGTTGAGTATAAGGAGCAGTACGAATTTTTGAAAGAGAAGGGCTGCGACATTATTCAGGGTTATTATTTTTCAAAGCCACTTCCTTTTGATGATTACGAGGCTGTCTTAGAGACAGCAATTAAGGAAGGGGGAGAATGATGCTTACAGTTGATATGATGTCTGACTATGGAGCTGATGTTAAGACGGCGTTAGTTAGGTGTGCTAACAAGGAAGAATTATATCTTAAGCTAGTTAAGAAGGTTCCGGATACTCAGGATTTTGGCAAGCTAAAGGACTTAGTAGAAGCCAAGGATTATGAGCAGGCATTTGAAGTTGCACACGGACTAAAGGGTGTTTTACTTAACCTTTCAATCACTCCTCTTGCCAATCCCGTTGTCACAATGACAGAGATGCTAAGAGCTAAGGAGGATGCAGATTATAGTCCATATCTTGAGCAAATGATGACTAAGCTAGATGAGCTTAAAGCTCTTATTGAGGAATAAGATAATTATCAATTGAATATTTTATGAAATGCAAAATTCCTGGCTAGATAATAATAGCCAGGAATTTTTTAAATTATTAACTTGAATTATATTTTAGACAAATAAAACTGAATAAATATTTAGATAAATTAAGCTAAATTATTCTAAATTATTCTTTAGATAAAGCAGCTTCAAGTTACATAATAATCAAATTCATAATATAAGCAATCAAGCAAGCGACAACAGCAACAAAGACCATGCTTTTGCCCTTGTAGGCCAATACTAAACCCACAGAAGTTGCAACAATTCCAGAGTAGATATTTCCCGTAGAATATATGATAACAGGAAATGTCATAGACCCCAAAACTGCGTAAGGTACATAGTATAAAAATGACTTAACAAGCTTGTTATCAACCTTAGTTCTAAATACAATAAACGGAAGCGTTCTGACTAAGTAAGTAACTATTGCCATAACAAGCAAATATGATAAATAATTAAGCGTTGTCATCACTAACCTCCTCTTCGTCAACTGGGAAGAATATTGCTCCGACTAAGGATGCCAATATTCCAACTATTATCACCTTAAAACCAGATGTGATAACCTTGCTAATAGGCGTGTAGTATATAATACAGCTTAAAACTATAGCAACGATAAGAACGACTACAATTCCAACTTCCTCTTTAGCCGGCGGAATGATTATTGCTAAAAACATTGCATATATCGCAATTCCAAGTGACTCTGATAAAAGTGGAGGAATGACACTTCCAATAACAGCTCCTAAAAATGTTCCCAAGGTCCAGCCTAATACTGGGAGAAAAATTAAGCCTGCCATATAAACCTTGCCGACAGTTTTATTCTTACTCATTGCAACTGCGAAAATCTCATCAGTAATTCCATATCCAACTAGCAACCTGTTAGGAATGGTAAGTGATTCGTCAGCCTTTTGCGATAATGAAATAGACATCAGTGAATATCTTAAGTTTATTATAAGCTGTGAAAGCGCAAGCTCTATAAGGCTTCCGCCTGCTATCATAATATCAAGTCCTGCAAACTGTCCCGCTGAGGTTAGGCAGAGTAAGGATATTAATGTGGCCTGAATCGGGCTTAATCCCCCGCTAACAGCTATTAATCCAAATGTAAAACTGACGGAGAGATAGCCAAGCGCTATTGCAATTCCGTCATTTAAACCCTTCTTAAACATCTTTTAGCTCCTAGTAAATCTTAATTAAAGTCATAGTTAAAGCACTAGCGAGTATCTTAACACATTTTAATTAATCTTACAATAATACTAGCATTTTCCAATGTTTTTTCTTGTAATAGCCTTCTTTATAAGATAAAATAGTAAAGCAGATTAGTTTTACTAGGAGGTATTTAAGATGTTTGAAGAGATTACTAAAGATATACTTGCAGTGGGTGTTAATGACCCTAACACTACTAAATTTGAGAATCAGTATGATTTGCCAGAGGGAATGGCCTACAATTCATATTTAATTATGGATGAGAAGGTATGCTTAATGGATTCGGTTGATGCTGATGTTACTGATGAGTGGCTTAACAATGTCAAGGAAGCCCTTAACGGTAGAAGCATAGATTATATTGTGGTTCAGCATATGGAGCCGGATCATTCAGGTTCATTAGAGGCTATTATCGCAGCCTATCCGGATATGAGAATTGTGACAAGCGCACAGGCCCTAAAGATGATGGGCGCATTTTTTGACAAGGACTACTCTGATAAAGTTGATATAGTTAAGGAAAATGACACGCTAAGCCTTGGAAAGCACGAGTTAACATTTGTTGCTGCTCCTATGGTGCACTGGCCAGAGGTTATTATGACTTACGATAAGACCGACAAGGTTTTGTTCTCAGCTGATGCATTTGGCAAGTTTGGCGTAAGAGAGTCTGAGCCAGATGACTGGGCTTGCGAGGCTAGAAGATACTACTTTAACATTGTTGGCAAGTTTGGAGTTCAGGTTCAGAATCTTTTAAAGAAGGTTTCTGCATTTGATATTGAGAAGATTTGCTCGCTTCACGGCCCTTACCTTCCACAGAATGAAGACCTGGCATTTTACTTAGATAAGTATGAGAAATGGTCAAGCTATACTCCAGAGGATCAGGGTGTTGCGGTTATATACGCTTCTATTCATGGCTGTGGAACTAAGGAAGCGGCTTTATATATCTCTGAGCAGCTAGAAGCTAAGGGTATTAAAGCGCCTGTAACTGACATTTGCAATGATGACATTCACGAGGGAGTTGAGGATGCCTTCCGCTATGACAGAATGGTAGTCTGTGCTTCTTCTTACGACGCTGACTTGTTTACACCTATGACTACTTTCCTGGAGATTTTGAGAATGAAGAATTATCAGAATCGCAAGGTCGGAATTATTGAAAATGGTGCCTGGGCGCCAACAGCTGGAAGAGTTATGAAGAGCAAGCTTGAAGCGTTTAAGAATGTTGAAATTATTGAGCCTATGGTCACTGTAAGGGCGTCTCTTAAGGATGACTCTAAGGCAGCAATTGACGAATTAGTGGCTCATTTATCATAGGAGGATTATTATGGCTAAGAAATCATGGAAACCTGGAAACATGCTCTATCCTGTACCTGCAGTTTTGGTAAGCTGTAGAGATAAGGAGGGCAGAGATAACTTATTTACAGTTGCATGGGCTGGCACGATATGCTCTGACCCTGCAATGCTTTCTATCTCTGTTAGAAAGTCGCGCCACTCATACAATATGATTAAGGAGAGCGGCGTTTTCGTTGTGAACCTTACTACTAAGGCGACTACATTTGCAACAGATTACTGTGGAGTTAAATCAGGCGCAAATGAAGACAAATGGGAGACTTCTAAGCTAACTAAGGGCGAGGCAGAGGCCATTAATGCTCCTATAGTAGTTGAAAGCCCTGTTAATATTGAGTGCAAGCTTAAGGACATTCTTGAACTTGGAAGTCATGACATGTTTATTGCAGAGATTGTTAATGTGCAGGTTGACGAGGAACTTTTAGATGAGAAGGGAGCTTTTCATCTTGACGACGCTGATTTGGTGGCTTATTCGCACGGTGAGTATTTTACCCTGGGTGAGAAGTTAGGATCCTTTGGCTATTCTGTAAAGAAATCCTAAATTGATGGGGAGGATTTGGTTTGGAGATTAAGTGTGTTAACTGTGGGGCTTTGTTTGATGATAAGGAGCACTACTGTCCATATTGTGGTCACATAACGGCCGAGGAAGCAGAAGAGAAGTATATGGAGAGCCTTGAAGACATCAGGGAGGACTTAGGCGAGATGGCTGATGACGGGCAAGAGGCTGCTATAGATGAAAGCGTCAGCGTTCTTAAGAAGATTTTTAAGACTGTCGCCATAATCCTTATCATTTTCTTCATCATTCTTATAGGCTTCTTTTTGACTAAGAAGGTATTTAATAAGAGCGACGCAGACTGGCAGGTCAAAAATTATCCTAAATACGAGTCTCTTTATCAGGAAGGCAAGTATGAAGAACTTCTAGAGCTTTATATCAAGGATAAAAATGATAAAAAGCCTGTCTATGCATTTAAGCACTCAGCATTTGTTGAAGGATTAGCGACTATTGATTCAGCTAAAACTGCCATGAAGTATGTAGATTCTAAGACTGCGGATGATTACTGGTTTACAGAGCTTTTATATGATGAGATGAAATGCTATGCATTTGAATATCAGTACGGTATAACAGCCGATGACCTTGAAATCTTAAAGGAAATGGCTAAGGATTTTTACACCGATTTGTCGGATAGATACGGTATAAGCGATGAGGAGCTTGACTCCTGGTTATTAAGAATCAAAGAAAATGATGGGATAGTCAGATTTACTGAATGCGAAAAGTATGTGAAAGACAAGGGTTTAGTGGAGGATTGATTATATGAAATGTGAACACTGCGGCGCTACGATAAGCTTTGAGGACAAGTTCTGCAAGAACTGTGGCATGCCAAATACATTTGCAAAAGAGCATATTGCCGACATGGAGCATTTTGCAAAGGACTACGAGGAAACCAAGGAAAATGTTGTAACTAAAACCAAGAACACTTCAAGGCTGGCGGTTAGAATAGTTGTAATTATTCTCTTGGCGGCCATGATTCCTTTTACGTTAGTTATCGGACATCTAGGTTATGACATCGATAAATGGAAAGGAATTAGGGAGTCTAAGAAGAATAAGGCCAAGTACGAGGCACTTATCAAGGAATATATAGACAACGAAGACTTTATGGCCCTTCATTTTTATTTAGATAACGATCATCTAGTTGAGTATAAGGGCGGGCTTTATGATGATTATGCAGTTTTTGATGGTGTCCTACTTAGATATTCAAGGATATATGAGTATACCAGCGTTGTGGTTAGTTATCAAAAAAAGGCTAAGGATGCTGGCGCTAATTCAAGCTTTGATTATGGCAAGTACGCCAAAGAATACACTGATATGACGGCTGAGCAGATTGCGAACTTTTATAATGACCAAAAAGACTTCTTAGAACGCCTAGATAGTGAATATTGCCAAATTTCGCCGGAGTGTCAGGCGTTAGAGAAAGAGGCGATTGAAACAATGTCTGAGCATATCAAGGCGTTGGCAGTTGGTGTTTATGGCGTATCAAGTGCAGATACGGCTGAATTTGAAAATCTAACTGAAAGTAAGATAAGACTACTGTTTGAGGAGGTAGAGGCAAATGAAGAATAAAAAAGGAAGCGTCTCTATGACTGTAACAGGAGTTATCATAGTAATACTTTCGGCAGTTCTTGTTATATCAATCTTAGCCGGAATAGTGTCACTAGTCTCAAGAAATGCTACGAAACGAAGCTCCACTGACGATCTTTTGCGCTATATAGCAGACGAGAATTATGACACGCTTTTACATGCGTACTATGACGACAATGACAATATTAACGAGACTGACGAGAGAAAAAATGAATGCTGGGCTATAGCAAGGTATTATCAATACGGCATTGAGTATAAGGCTTTTTATAAGTCTAATAACAGTGAGAAAGCTGCATTTTATAAGGAGAAAATGGATAAAGAGGAAGCGATGATGGGAGAGCTTAAAAGCTATAAAGCTTCCGTTGATGACTTTTTAGCTATAGAGTGAGGAATGTTGAGCAAGGTGGTGGTTTTATGGGTAATAGAACCTATATATGCATAGACTTAAAATCCTTTTATGCATCGGTTGAGTGTTCACTTCGTGGCCTTGACCCTTTGACTACTAATCTTGTAGTGGCTGATGCATCAAGAACTGATAAAACTATATGTCTGGCGGTTTCGCCATCTCTAAAGGCCTACGGTGTCCCGGGACGCCCTAGGCTTTTTGAGGTTAAAAAGATTATAGGGGATGCCATGAAGCTGTATAAGAAAGAGATTGAATATATAGTTACCCCACCGCAGATGGCGCAGTATGTGGACTTTTCCACAAGGATTTTTATGATTTACTTAAGGTATGTGTCTAGTGAGGACGTCCATGTTTACTCGATTGACGAGGTTTTTATAGACGCTACTGACTATTTAAAGCTCTACGATATGACAGCTCACGAGCTTGCGATTATGATGATAAGAGATGTCTTAAGAGAGACTGGAATCACCGCTACAGTCGGAATTGGAACTAATATGTATCTGGCCAAGGTTGCTATGGATATAGTTGCTAAGCACACGGACGCAGACGAGGATGGTGTTAGAATCGCTGAGCTCGATGAGATGAGCTATAGAGAGCAGCTCTGGAATCACACCCCTATAACTGACTTTTGGAGAATAGGAAGGGGAACTGCTAAAAGGCTTAGTGCCTGGGGAATCTATACTCAGGGTGATTTGGCAAGAGCGAGTCTTCAAAGCGAAGAATACCT
>JAIKVP010000194.1 GCA_024685635.1 Lachnospiraceae bacterium | reverse complement strand
GGCTCATCTAAAATGTATGCGACACCCACTAAGCCTGAACCAATCTGTGTCGCAAGCCTGATACGCTGTGCTTCTCCACCAGACAAGCTTCCTGTATTTCTTGAAAGCGTCAGATAATCAAGACCTACTTCATTTAAAAATGCTAATCTCGCCCTAATCTCCTTAAGCACTCTCTCACCGATAAGCTTCTGCCTCTTAGTAAGCTCTAAATCATCCATATATCTTCCTAGCTCGCCAATAGACATATCTGTAACCTCAGATATATTCTTATCTCCTATAGTAACCGCAAGTGAAGTAGCCTTAAGCCTCTTACCACCGCAGGTCTCACAAGGAGTAATGGACATAAAGCTCTCATAGTCCTCTCTCTGCCTCTCAGAAAATGCTTCTCTATAGCGGCGCTGAACATTTTTTATAAGTCCCTCAAATGCTACATCATAGACTCCCTGTCCACGCTGGGACTTATAGTGAACTGAAACTTCCTCACCGTCAGTTCCATTGATAAGTATCTCCCTAATCTTCTTAGGGTATTTCTCAAATGGAGTATCCAAATCAAACTTATACTTCTTAGCTAAAGCCACTAAGACAGAATTAGTAAAGCTTCCTTCCTTGTTAGCAGACTGCCAGCCAGTGACAGCAAATGCTCCTTCATTTATAGAAAGGCTTTCATCTGGTATCATCTGCTCTAAGTCAAATTCCATCCTAAAACCAAGTCCCGTACAATCAGGGCAAGCTCCAAATGGATTGTTAAATGAAAAACTCCTAGGCTCAATCTCATCGATGGAAATGCCACAATCAGGGCAGGCAAAGCTGTCGCTCATCTGAAAGTCCTCGCCGTCAACGACATCAACTAAAACCAAACCGTCAGAGAGTCCTAAAACTGTCTCAATTGAGTCGCTCAAGCGCTTTTCTAAGCCCTCTCTCACCTTAAGTCTGTCGACAACCACCTCTATATCATGCTTCTTGTTCTTCTCAAGCTTAATCTCTTCCGACAGGTCATACATTTGCCCATCTACGCGAACGCGGGCATAGCCACTCTTCTTAGCTGATGCAAGCGCCTTCTCATGCATACCCTTTCTACCTCTTACAATAGGTGCAAGCAGAGAAAACTTAGTCCCCTCAGGCAGCGCAAGAATCGTATCAACCATCTGATCAACAGTCTGTCTCTCAATCACCTTGCCGCAGTTAGGGCAATGCGGAATACCCACTCTCGCATACAATAATCTAAGATAGTCATAAACCTCTGTAACCGTACCAACTGTGGATCTTGGGTTCTTGTTAGTGGACTTCTGATCAATGGAAATGGCAGGCGAAAGCCCTTCAATCTTACCTACATCAGGCTTCTCCATCTGCCCTAAGAACTGTCTTGCGTAGGATGAGAGCGACTCCATATAACGCCTCTGACCCTCCGCATAAATCGTGTCAAATGCAAGCGAGCTCTTACCAGAACCCGAAAGCCCTGTAAATACAATAAACTCGTCTCTAGGAATCTCTAAATCAACGTTCTTTAAATTATGCTCCTTAGCCCCTTTTATTCTTATCTTATTCTTAGCTTCGGCCATCGCCTTAATAGCCTTCTTAGTCGTAGTAGTCATCTCATATCCTCACTTCATAACACTCTAGGCACTATTATCCCCAAAAGCATATAAATACTGTAGAAAACCATTGTAACACAAATGTGTGTTCTTGTCGATAATAATGACAATCGTCACTTGAAAAAAAATATTATTTATGTTGTAATTAGTTAACAATAAGAATAGAGAGGTAAATATTATGAAGAAGTTTATTTCATTTTTACTTATTTTAACACTTGTATTTACTTGTGGATGCACTGAGCTTTACTCAGATAGCAGCACTAGCAGTGTTTCTAACGAGGATAGCTCTAACACAGATTCATCAGATACTGATAGTTCTGACGTTGATGATTCTAAGGACGATTCAGATGATGATTCGGCAAAAGATGATGATTCAGCAAAAGATGATGATTCGACAAGTAATAGCATAAGCAACGAGCCATTAGACGGAGATCCAGAAGGTCAGATTGCTCCTGACTTTACAACTAATCTTTCGGGAGGAGGAAGCTTTAGCCTTTCAGAAAATCGTGGTAAGCCAGTCTTAATCAACTTCTGGGCAACCTGGTGTGGACCTTGTGTCGAGGAAATGCCTGCATTTGAGAATCTATATAACGAGTTCGGTGACAGAGTTTCAATTATCTGTGTTAACTGTATGGAGGATGAGGCAAGCGTTGATGACTTTGTAAAGTCCTCAGGCTACAGCTTTAATGTAGGTTATGATGTTCTTGGCGATATTGGAAGCCTATATCCTACCGACGGAATTCCTTATACAATTATCGTTGACAAAGAAGGCAAGGTTTCAAAAACCTTCCTCGGATCAAACGGTGTTGATGCTCAATACCAGGCCTATAAGGATGCCCTTAATGATGTGCTATAATAAGGCTTAATATATCAAAGCTTATACGAAATTATATTGGAGTTTAATATGGACAAAACAAAGCTTTTACGAGTTGTCATCATCATTTTAGGAATTGCACTTGTCGTTTTAGGAATTTTTCATAACGATGTTAGAGACGTCCTAAATAAGGCAATTAGAATATGCTATGAATGTATAGGAATTGGTGTATTGCTATGAAGAATATTTCTAAAAAAAATGCAAATGATATCTCAATAAAAAGGAAGTTCATACAGCTTATAACAGCCATTTTATGTAACGCTCATCTTACTGGTTTTTACACCGGCAAGATTTATCAGGGTAATCTTAAAGCTGCTTGCGTTCCGGGACTTAACTGTTATTCCTGTCCTGGCGCTATTGGCTCCTGCCCTCTTGGCAGTCTTCAGTCAGCACTAGTTTCATCAAAGTATAGATTTAACTACTATATTCTGGGCGTTTTAATACTGATGGGAGCGATACTAGGGCGCGTGATATGTGGTTTCTTATGTCCATTTGGCTTGCTTCAGGAGCTGATTTATAAGCTTCCAACCAAGAAGCTTAAGAAGAATAAAATAACAAGAATTCTAAGTTATTTTAAGTATATCGTACTTATAGTTTTTGTTATCATTCTACCATTAATAAGCCTAAGTCCTGCCTTTTGCAAATACATTTGCCCGCAGGGAACGCTTGAGGGCGGCATTTTACTTGTCAAGTTAAATGATAATCTTAAGAGTTTAACTGGCGGCTTATATAACTATAAGGTCGCGGTTATGACCTTGATTATAGTCGCCTGCATTTTCATATACAGGATGTTTTGCAGGTTTGTTTGCCCTTTAGGTGCTATATATGCTCTATTTTCTCCTATTGCGATTTTAGGAATCAAGGTTGATAAAAATGCTTGTGACCACTGTAACGCCTGCGTTAAAATCTGTAAGATGGACATTAAGCATCCGGGAGACAGTGAGTGTATTCACTGTGGAGAGTGCATAAATGTATGTCATGTTAATGCGATTGAATATGCGAAGTTTGTTAATAAGAATAAAAAACTAAAGCAAGAAAATTAGATTGTATTATTATAATGCATCAATTTAGATAATATAAAGCAATAATAAAAACCAGCGTCCTAAATTAGATAGCCATCTAATTTAAGATACTGGTTATTTTTTTACATATCCCTAAGCTGCTCCTTAACCTTCTTAAGCTCATCCCTCATCTCGGCAGCGAGCTCAAAATTAAGCTCTGCAGCCGCTATATTCATGCGCTTAGTAAGCTTCCTTGCTGCATTTTCTAATTCTTTCTTATTCATCGACTCATAGTCTTTTTCATTGTCAACTCTTATAACCTTATCTTCCTCAGCAGTTGTAGTTATAAGGTCTCTAACAGCCTTCTTAATAGTCTTAGGCGTGATATTGTGCTCCTTGTTATACTGACTCTGAATTTCACGACGCCTGTTAGTCTCAGTTATCGCAGCCTTCATAGAATCCGTCATAACATCTGCATACATTATAACTCTACCCTCTGCATTTCTTGCTGCACGACCAATCGTCTGGACAAGTGAGGTCTCAGACCTTAAAAATCCCTCTTTATCTGCATCTAAGATAGCTACTAAGGTAACCTCAGGAATATCAAGCCCCTCTCTTAAAAGGTTGATTCCAACCAATACATCAAAGACTCCCATTCTTAAGTCTCTTACTATCTCAACTCGCTCTAAGGTATCAATATCAGAATGCAGATATTTAACCTTGACATCATTTTCCCTTAAGAAATCAGTTAAGTTCTCAGCCATTCTCTTAGTAAGAGTTGTGACTAAAACCTTATTGCCTTCCTTAGTGACTTCATTTATCTCCTTTAATAAGTCATCAATCTGGCCTTCAACAGGTCTTACGACCACCTCCGGATCAAGAAGTCCGGTAGGTCTTATAATCTGCTCAGTTCTGAGCATCTCGTGCTCCTGCTCATACACTGATGGCGTCGCAGAAACAAACATCATTTGGTCAATTCTGTCCTCAAATTCAGTAAAGTTAAGTGGTCTGTTATCAAGCGCAGAAGGAAGCCTAAATCCAAAGTCAACCAGGGTGGACTTTCTAGCCCTGTCGCCCCTATACATACCCCTAACCTGTGGAATCGTCATATGCGACTCGTCAACGATAATCAGATAATCGTCAAAGAAATCAAGCAGGGTGCTTGGCGTATCTCCTGGTTTTTTGCCTGCAAATATCCTGCTGTAATTCTCAATACCTGAGCAAAAGCCTGTCTCTCTTAGCATTTCTATATCAAAGTTGGTTCGCTCGGCAATTCTCTGCGCCTCAATTA
>JAIKVP010000136.1 GCA_024685635.1 Lachnospiraceae bacterium | reverse complement strand
GACTACATTTAAGTCGTCGCCGTCTACATAAAAACGAATATCATATCCAGCATAACTTACGCCGTAGCGCCTGCTGCTGTCATTTTGATAGCCAGGTCGAGGATCCTCTTTTAGGATTCCGATTACGGCGTCTCTTTTATTCTCTGGTAGGAGTTTTAATAATTCGTCATCAAATCTAACATTTAAGCGCTTTTTTTCAATGCTTGTAAAGCCCGCGCTTGCGTCTAAATGGCAATCAGCATAAGGAATATAAGGCTTGATATCAAATATTGGAGTGCCGTCAAGTAAGTCGACGCCACTGACATATAGCACCGGTCCGTCCTTTTCATCTATCTCAAACTTATCAAGCTTTACTGAGGATAAGCCGATATTGTTAGGTCTAAAAGGAGATCTTGTCGCAAAGACACCCATCCTCTCGTTGCCTCCTAATCTCGGCGGTTTAACTGTGGCGGAGAAGTTGTCTCTTTTAGCCTTAGAGAATTCCCATATCAGCCAAATGTAGTTGAAATCCTCTATACCCTTAAATGCGTCTGGCAATCTGTATTCATTTTCAAATATGATTTTGCCTTGGGCTTCTTTAACTAGACCGCTCTGCCTAGGAATTCCAAATTTCTCATTAAAATCAGTTTTTATATGTGCAATTGCTTTCATAGCCTACCTCCGTTGTTAATTATAACATTTGAGCCTTCATATTCAATAGAATTTTGTTGACTTTTTTTGTGTAAAAATGTTGATTATGCTTTATAATATATGTTAGTGTATTTATAAATTGTGGAGGGTATTAGATTATGGAGAATAATAACAATAATAACAATAACAACAATAGCAATAATGGCAATAATAAATTGGCCATAGTAATGGTTGTAGTGGTAGTTTTATTAGCGGTATTAGCTGTGATGATAGCATTTGTTCTAGCTGATAAGAAAGTAAAGAAGGATAAAACTGACGAGCAGGCTGTTACTAGTGAAGTAGATGATGGAATTGCATCTGAGGAGGCAATTGAAGAAGGAGAATCTAGACAGGTTGAGTTAGATGATGGCACAGCTCTTGAGTTAGCTAGTAATGAGACTTATTTTTCTGGTTTAGTTTATACCGTAGACAAAGAGTCTAAGACTGCTACAGTTTCTCATCCGGTCGACTATGAGATGACTGATTTAGAGCTCCCGGACGAGGTGGAACTTAATGGTGATAAATATAAGCTTGTTGCTGTTGGAAGTTCTGCACTTAGTGGTCTAGATAATTTAAAGACGGTTAAGCTCGGCAATAATATTGAGGTTTTATATGAAGAGGCATTTTATGCAGACGCTGCTATAGAGTCATTTACTTGCAATGATTCATTGGTTAGCATTGGGGCCAACGCACTTGCTTATCTTGAGGCACTTAAGACTATCAATCTTAACGAAGGACTAGAAACGATTGATAATGAGGCGTTTTGTGGAGATGCTGCTCTTACTGAGATAACTATTCCAGGCACAGTTGCAAGTATTGGTTCGGATGTTTTTATGGATTGTGAGAATCTTAAGACTGCAACAATAAAGGAGGGCGTTAGCTCGTTAGGAACAGGAATGTTTTGCAACTGTTACGGCCTTACTAGTGTATCGCTTCCATCAAGCATATCTGAGCTTCCTGATGAATTTCTTTATTCTTGTGAGTCTATGACTGGAACATATAATATATCTGATAATATTAAGAGAATTGGAATGGATGCTTTATCTGGAACTAACTTTAGCGAGGTTAGAGTTCCAAGGGGCTTGATTGATGTTGATGAAAATACCTTTGGAGGAATAGATGATTTAAAAACTCTTAGCGTAGCAGCTTCTGAGAAAGCCAAATACGAAGAGATGTATGAAGGTTACGATTACAAGATTACTAGCTACTAATCGCAAGATAGCGTATCTATTGACATTTGCCTGTTCGTGATGATATAATTTTCATTGCTGTAAAATCAGTATGCGGATATGGCGGAATCGGCAGACGCGCTAGCTTCAGGTGCTAGTGGTAGCAATACCGTGCAAGTTCAAGTCTTGTTATCCGCAGTGCGCTTAAAGCTTCCGTATTATTATGGAAGCTTTTTTATATGTTAATAAAGTTTTGTCAATTAAGGAGGATATTATGACAACGGTTGTAATTATGGTGGTTATTGTTCTGTATTTGGCGATGATGATTGCTATTGGAGCACATTTCTCAAAGACCAATAACACCGCAGATGATTTTTATTTAGGTGGTAGAAAGTTAGGCCCACTTGTTACTGCGATGAGTGCAGAGGCGAGTGATATGAGTAGTTATCTCTTGATGGGATTGCCTGGACTTGCATACATTTGCGGAATCGCTGATGTTGGCTGGACTGCAATCGGTCTTGCGATTGGTACTTACGTTAACTGGCTCGTAGTATCTAAGAGAATCAGACGTTACAGCCATCAGATAGAGGCTATTACAATTCCTGATTTCTTTGCTAAGAGATATAAGGATAAGAACAATATCTTAACCTGTCTTGCGGCTTTAGTTATATTTGTATTCTTCGTACCATATACAGCGAGTGGTTTTGCTGCTTGTGGTAAGCTTTTTAACAGCTTGTTTGGAGCTAATTATATGACAGCGATGATAGTATGTGCGATTATCATTGTATTATATACAACCTTAGGAGGCTTCTTAGCTGCTTCAACAACTGACCTTATCCAGAGTGTTGTTATGACAATCGCTCTTATTATAGTAGTATTTTATGCTACAGTTCAGGCTGGAGGCATCGATGAAGTAATGGCAAATGCTAAAGCTCTGCCGGGTTACTTTAGTATGGGAATGACACATGACGCTGAGACTAACACAGGCTCGGTATACGGTGGATTAACTATAATTTCTACTTTGGCATGGGGACTTGGATATTTTGGTATGCCACACATTCTTCTGCGTTTTATGGCTACTAAAGAGGAAGAGAAGCTTACATTATCAAGAAGAATTGCTACTGTATGGGTTGTAATCTCTATGACAGTTGCTGTTATGATTGGTGTAGTTGGACGCACAATGAGTGCTAACGGCAAGATTGAAGTCTTAACTGGCAATAACAGTGAGACTATTCTTATTAAGATTGCAGACTTGTTATCGTCACATGGGATTTTTGCAACGGTTATTGCAGGTATCATTTTATCAGGAATCTTAGCTGCGACAATGTCAACCGCAGATAGCCAGCTTCTTGCTGCTTCGTCTGCAGTTTCACAGAATATATTGGTAGACTTCTTACATATTAAACTTACAAGTAAGCAGTCTGTAATTATAGCTAGATGTACTGTTGTGGTACTAAGTCTTATTGCTATGTTCTTGGCAAGAGACCCTAACAGTTCGGTATTTAAGATTGTATCATTTGCCTGGGCTGGCTTTGGTGCTGCTTTTGGACCTACCATGTTACTTGCTTTATATTGGAAGAGAAGTAACAAATGGGGTGCTTTAGTGGGTATGTTCTTAGGTGGATTGATGGTATTTATCTGGAAGTTTGCCGTAAGACCTATGGGAGGAGTTTTAGATATCTATGAGCTTCTTCCAGCATTTATCGTAGGATTACTAGCTAATGTTATTGTGAGCTTATTAACCAAGGCGCCAGATAAGGCTATTATCGAAGAATTTGAAGAGATGGCTCAGGTTTCTAAGACTGAGTAATAAACTTCTAGGAGGTTTAAATGTTAAAACTGTTTATCGGATTAGCACTTGCTGTGCTAAATTATGATATAAACTTATCAGGACATGTAATCGGCATTTTTCCACATTTTCTTGGATTCTTTCTCATAGTGTTGGGCATTCAGGAAATGGAAAAGAAGGATGATACATTTACTAAGGCGATGCTTCCTGCTTATATTATGCTTGTCTACTCGCTTGCATTTTATGCGGCTAAGTCCTTTGGTGCGAGTCTTTATTTAGAGGAGAAAATGCCATATCTTTTGTATTTTATCCAGCTTTTAGAGACGGTTGGAACGATGCTTGTGGCATACTTTATAACATTTGCCTATACGCACTATGAGCATAAGAACAGGATGGATGTTGGCTGTAAGAAGCTTCAGACCTTCTGGAAGGTTATGTGTATTGGTTTTATTGTTTATTATGTTGGCTATATGACGGTGCTTATGTATGGTTCAGCTTTGTCTAATGTTGAAGCGGGCACTAAGGGCGCTGATGCGGCAGGCAGCGGTGTTTACGCGTCATTTGTATTTTATCAGTTTGCTAACATAGTAAGAAGTGCTACTACACTTATATATTTATTTATGTATTACAAGGTCTTTACTAAGTTTATTGAGCAGAAGAGATAGATTGAGGTGTAAATATGTGGATTGCAGATAAATGGACGGACTATGCTGTTCTTGATACGACTGGCGGGGAGAAGCTAGAGCGCTGGGGCGATTATATCCTGGTTCGCCCAGATCCTCAGGTTATATGGGATACCCCTCATGATCATCCAATGTGGAAGAAGAAGAATGCTCACTACCATAGGAGCAAGAAGGGCGGCGGTGAATGGGAGTTTATCAACCTTCCTAATACCTGGGATATCAATTATGGTGACTTGACTTTTAGGCTTCAGCCTTTTAGCTTTAAGCACACAGGGCTTTTTCCTGAGCAGGCTGTGAACTGGGATTGGTTTTCTTCTATAATAAAGAAGGAAGTTGAAGCTGGTAAAGAGGTTAAGGTTCTTAATCTATTTGCCTACACAGGTGGAGCAACTATTTCAGCAGCCAATGCCGGCGCTAAGGTCACCCACGTTGACGCTTCTAAAGGTATGGTAAACTGGGCTAAAGAAAATGCTAAAATATCAGGATTATCTGATGCTCCGATTCGCTGGCTGGTTGATGATTGTGTTAAATTCGTTGAGCGCGAGATAAGGCGTGGAAACACATACGATGCGATTATTATGGATCCGCCATCTTATGGAAGGGGACCAAAGGGCGAGATATGGAAGATAGAAGATAGCATTTACCCTTTTATTAAGCTCTGTACTAAGATATTAAAAAAGGATCCTTTATTCTTCCTGATTAACTCATATACTACCGGCCTTCAGCCAGGTGTTTTGACACATATGATTGAGACGGAGATAGTAAGTTCATTTGGCGGAAGTGTTTCTTCTGATGAGATTGGACTTCCGATTGAAGATTCTAATCTTGTTCTCCCTTGTGGCTGCAGTGGGCGTTGGACTAGGGCGTAAGCTAGTATTTATAGTAGTTTCGCATAAATTAAAATGCATAAATATCTGTGTTTCTTCTATATAAAAAGAATGATGCAAGAGAAAAATTTGTGAATATTTAATTTTTCTCTTGCATTTTCAATAAAACTGGTATATACTACCAAATGTTGTGACCTTGATAGCTATGAAGCGTGAGGTTGCTGCCAGGATATGGCAGGTTTTCCGTGGAGCGAGTCAAGTTTTAAACTGGCGACAAGTCACTGTACAGTAGTTTAACAATCTGCGTAAGGGCAGATATGACGTGTGGTTTTATTTAATTTATTAACTATGACACACACGGGTAAGTGTACAGTCACCGCTTGTCGTACCGAAAAGTACGAAAAGGAGGCGACTTTTTTTATGGCAAGTCAGAACGTAATGAGAATTACATTAAAGGCATACGATCACAAGGTGATTGATGCTGCTGCCAAGAACATCGTGGAGGCGGTTACCAAGACCGGAGCAAAGGTAAGTGGTCCTGTACCAATGCCTACTAAGAAAGAGGTAGTTACTATTCTTAGAGCGGTACATAAGTATAAGGATTCCCGCGAGCAGTTCGAGCAGAGAACTCACAAGAGACTCATTGATGTAATCAACCCAAGCAAGAAGACTGCCGATGTTTTACAGGGTATGGATTTACCAGCCGGCGTAGACATCAGTGTCAAGATGAAGTAATTCATCAACAAGTTAACGAAATATCCTTTAGGGTTAAGATAGAGGGTCCAAGTTCTTTTATAGAGACCAAGTATTCCGATATTTTACCGTCTAGGATGATTGCAAGCATTTGCAATCCGCTGTAGATTTTATTAGGAGGAAAGAAACATGAAAAAAGCGATTTTAGCTACTAAAGTCGGCATGACTCAGGTATTTGCTGAGGATGGTGTTTTAACAGCAGTTACAGTTTTACAGGCTGGTCCTTGCGCAGTAACTCAGGTTAAGACAGTTGAGAATGACGGCTATAGCGCAATTCAGGTTGGATTTGCTGACAAGAGAGAGAATCTTGTTAACAAGCCAGACAAGGGACACTTTGATAAGGCTGGCGTATCTACTAAGAGATATGTTAGAGAGTTCCGTTTTGAGAACTCAGAGGAGTATGAGCTTGGTCAGGAGATCAAAGCAGACATCTTCGCTGAGGGAGATAAGGTTGATGCAACCGCTACTTCAAAGGGACATGGTTATGCAGGCGCAATCAAGCGTCACGGCTTTGCTAGAGGTCCTGTAACACACGGTTCTAAGCATCACAGACATACCGGTTCTTCTGGATGTGCAACTGATCCAGGTAAGGTATTTAAGGGCAAGAAGATGGCTGGACATTTTGGATGCAAGCGCACCACAATCCAGAATCTTGAGATTGTCAGAGTAGACGCAGAGAAGAACATTATTTTGGTTAAGGGTTCTGTTCCAGGCCCAAAGAAGTCCTTAGTAATGTTAAAAGAAACCGTTAAGACGGGTAAGTAAGACTAAGGAAGGAGGAACAAGCAGATGGCATCTGTATCTGTATATAATATCGATGGTAAAGAAGTTGGAAGCATAGAGCTTAATGATGCTGTATTTGGTGTTGAAGTTAATGAGCACCTTGTACATATGGCAGTTGTTAGCCAGCTTGCTAATAAACGCCAGGGCACACAGAGCGCTAAGACACGTGCTGAGGTTCGTGGTGGCGGACGCAAGCCTTGGAGACAGAAGGGAACCGGTCATGCGAGACAGGGTTCTACGAGAAGTCCTCAGTGGACTGGTGGTGGAGTTGTATTTGCTCCAAAACCACGTGATTATTCGTTCAAGATGAACAAGAAGGAGAAACAGTTGGCGTTAAAGTCAGCTCTTACCTCCAGAGTACAGGAAGATAAGTTCAAGGTATTAGAGGAGCTTAAGCTTGATGAGATCAAGACTAAGAACGTTAAGAACATTCTTGACAACCTTGAGACACCTAAGGCTTTGATTATTACTGCAGCAAGTGATGATAAGAATCTTACACTTTCTGCTAGAAATATTGAGGGTGTTAAGACTGCATTTATCACTTCTGATGAAGGAAATGTAAGCAGCACAATCAATGTATACGACATCTTAAAGTACGATACTGTTATCGTTACTAAGGATGCGGTAGCTAAGATTGAGGAGGTGTACGCATAATGGCAGCAATTCAGTATTATGACGTTATCTTAAAGCCAGTTATCACAGAGAAGTCTATGAACGCTATGGGCGAGAAGAAGTATACATTCTTGGTTCATCCGGAAGCTAACAAGACTCAGATTAAGGAAGCTGTTGAGAAGATGTTCGACGGCGTTAAGGTTTTGAAGGTAAACACTATGAATCAGTCTGGTAAGACAAGAAGACGTGGAATGGTTTATGGCAAGACTGCTAAGACCAAGAAGGCAATCGTTCAGTTGACTGCGGAGAGCAAGGATATCGAGATCTTCGAGGGACTATAAGAGATTGTAAGATATACGCATTTAAGCGTGATAATAAATAGGAATGCATGAAAGGAGTGCAAATCATGGGAATTAAGAAGTATGGCCCATACACACCTTCAAGAAGAAATATGACAGGACTTGATTTTGCAGAAGTTACTAAGGCAACTCCTGAGAAGTCTTTAGTTGTTTCTTTGAAGAAGAACGCTGGTCGTAATAACCAGGGTAAAATAACTGTGAGACACCAGGGCGGTGGCTCAAGAAGAAAGTATAGATTAGTAGATTTTAAGCGTAATAAAGATGGAATTCCAGCAACAGTTACTGCAATCGAGTACGATCCAAACCGTACAGCTAACATTGCATTAATCACTTATGCTGATGGTGAGAAGAGCTACATCTTAGCACCTAACAAGCTTGAGGTTGGAGCTGTTCTTATGAATGGCCCTGAGGCTGAGATTCGTATCGGTAACTGCTTACCATTAGAGAACATCCCAGTTGGTACTGAGGTACACAACATCGAGATGATTCCTGGTAAGGGTGGACAGATGGTTCGTGCAGCTGGTAATGCAGCACAGTTGATGGCTAAGGAAGGCAAGTATGCAACCCTTCGTCTTCCATCTGGTGAGATGCGTATGGTTCCTATCAAATGTAGAGCAACAGTTGGTACCGTTGGTAACGTTGAGCACGGTCTTGTTAAGATTGGTAAGGCTGGTCGTAAACGTCACATGGGTATCCGTCCTACAGTTCGTGGTTCTGTTATGAACCCTAATGACCATCCACACGGTGGTGGTGAAGGACGTGCACCTATCGGTCGTTCAGGCCCTAGCACACCTTGGGGTAAGCCAGCACTTGGACTTAAGACCAGAAAGAAAAATAAGCAGTCTAACAAGATGATAGTTCGTCGCCGTGATGGCAAGAACTTCAAGTAGTATAAGGAGGTACAAATATGGCTCGTTCATTAAAGAAAGGACCTTATGCAGATGCAAGCTTATTAAAGAAGGTAGACGCTGCTGTAGCAAGTGGCAACAAGGACGTAATCAAGACCTGGTCACGTCGTTCAACAATTTTTCCTTCATTCGTTGGGCTTACATTTGCAGTTCATGATGGAAGAAGACATGTGCCTGTCTATGTAACAGAGGATATGGTTGGACATAAGCTCGGTGAGTTCGTTCAGACCAGAACCTTTAGAGGACATGGCAAGGATGATAAGAAGAGTAAAGTACGTTAATTTGAAAGGAGGGTTCATCCATGGCTAAAGGACATAGATCCCAAATTAAGAAGACAAGAAATGAAGAGAATAGAGAGACAAGACCTAGCGCTAAGCTTTCTTATGCTCGTGTTTCTGTTCAGAAGGCTTGCTTCGTATTGGATGCCATTAGAGGTAAGGATGTACAGACCGCGCTTGCAATTTTGGCTTATAACCCAAGATATGCATCAAGCGTTATAGAGAAACTGCTCAAATCAGCAATTGCCAACGCTGAGTACAAAGGACTTAATGTTGATGATTTATATATTGCTGAATGTTATGCAAACAAAGGACCTACAATGAAGAGAATCAGACCTCGTGCACAGGGCCGTGCTTATCGTATTGAGAAGCGCACAAGCCATATCACGATAGTTCTTGATGAAAGATAATAGGAGGTAAGTCATGGGACAGAAAGTTAATCCTCACGGCTTAAGAGTCGGAGTTATTAAAGACTGGGATTCTAGATGGTACGCTAAGAAGGATTTCGCTGATAACTTAGTTGAAGACAACAAGATCAGAAAGTATCTTCTTAAACAGCTTAAGGACGCTGGTGTGTCTAAGGTTGAAATCGAGCGTACAACTAAGAGAATTAAGGTCATCGTTTATACAGCTAAGCCTGGTGCAGTTATTGGTAAGAACGGAGAGTCAATCAACAAGACTAAGGACGACGTTCAGAAGATGACAGGCAAGAAGCTTAATATCGAGGTTAAGGAGATTAAGAAGCCTGACCTTGACGCTCAGCTTGTAGCTGAGAATATCGCTCAGCAGTTGGAGAACCGTGTTGGTTTCAGACGTGCTATGAAGGGCGCTATGCGTAACACAATGAAGGAAGGCGCTATGGGTATCAAGACTTGTGCATCAGGTCGTCTTGGTGGTGCTGATATGGCTCGCACAGAGTTCTATAGCGAGGGAACTATTCCTCTTCAGACTCTTCGTGCTGATATCAACTACGGATTTGCTGAGGCAGATACCACATACGGTAAAGTAGGCGTTAAGACTTGGATTTATTTAGGAGAAGTACTTCCTAGTAAGAGTAATAAAAAGGAAGGGAGAGATAAATAATGTTAATGCCAAAGAGAACAAAGCATCGTAAGCAGATGCGTGGATCTATGAAGGGTAAGGCTATGCGTGGTAACAAGATTGCTCATGGTGAGTATGGTATTGTTGCTATGGAGCCATGCTGGATCAAGTCTAATCAGATCGAGGCAGCCCGTGTTGCTATGACACGTTATGTAAAACGTGGTGGTAAGATTTGGATTAAGATTTTCCCAGATAAGCCTGTTACACACAGACCTTTAGGAACTCGTATGGGTAAAGGTAAAGGTGCTGTAGAGTTTTGGGTAGCTGTTGTTAAACCAGGTCGTGTAATGTTTGAGATTGCCGGAGTACCTGAGGATACAGCCAGAGAAGCGCTTCGCTTGGCAAGCCACAAGCTTCCAGTTAAGTGTAAGATCGTTTCTAAGGCGGATTTAGAAGGCGGTGAAAGCAGTGAAAAGTAAGAATTATACAGATGAATTACAGACTAAGAGCACTGATGAGTTGATAATCGACTTAGAAGCTGCTAAGAAGGAACTATTTAACTTGAGATTCCAGAATGCAACGAATCAGTTAGATAACACGAGCAGAATTAAGGAAGTTCGTCGTAACATTGCCAGAATTCAGACCGTTATCACTGAGAAGGCAAATGCTGCTCAGTAGTTTTAGGAAGGAGGAATTATAGCAATGGCAGAAGAAAGAAATCTTAGAAAGACTCGTGTAGGTAGAGTTGTAAGTGACAAGATGGATAAGACCATCGTTGTAGCTATTGAAGATAATGTCAAGCATCCTTTATATGGAAAGATCGTCAAGAGAACTTATAAGTTAAAGGCTCATGATGAGGAAAATACTTGTAAGATTGGTGATCGTGTTAAGGTTATGGAGACCAGACCTTTGTCTAAGGACAAGAGATGGAGACTAGTAGACGTTATCGAGAGAGCTAAGTAATAGATAGCTTTTAGGAAGGAGAAACACCATGGTTCAACAGGAAACTAGATTAAAGGTAGCCGACAACACCGGTGCCAAAGAGTTACTTTGCATCCGTGTCATGGGCGGTTCTACCAGAAGATATGCCAACATTGGCGATACTATTGTTGCTTCGGTCAAAGATGCAACACCAGGCGGTGTTGTTAAGAAGGGTGACGTCGTTAAGGCTGTTGTTGTACGTACTAAGAAGGGAGCTCGTCGTAAGGACGGTTCTTATATCAAGTTCGACGAGAATGCAGCAGTTATTATCAAGGACGATTTAAATCCAAGAGGAACTCGTATATTCGGACCTGTAGCTAGAGAGCTTAGAGATAAGAAGTTCATGAAGATTATCTCCCTTGCTCCAGAAGTATTATAAGGAGGAAGCGACTTATGGCAAGTAGCAAGATAAAGAAGAATGACCAGGTTCAGGTTATTACTGGTAAAGACAAAGGCCGTTCCGGTAAGGTATTGGCTGTAGATACTAAGAATCATAAGGTACTTGTTGAGGGCATCAACATGGTTAAGAAACATTCTAAACCAAGTGCAGGCAATCAGCAGGGTGGAATCATCGATCAGGAAGCTTGGATTGATGTTTCTAACGTAATGTACCTCCACAATGGCGAGCCTACCCGTATTGGTTTCAAGAAGGAAGGCGAGCAGAAGGTTCGCTACGCTAAGGCAACTGGCGAGTCTATTGAATAAGATAGGAGGTAAGAGACAGTGAGTAGTAGATTAAAAGAAACATATAATTCAGAGATTAAAGCTGCTATGCAGGAAAAGTTCGGTTATAAGAACGTAATGCAGATTCCTAAGCTTGAGAAAGTTGTCATCAACATGGGTGTTGGTGAAGCTAAGGAAAATGCTAAGGTTCTTGACGCAGCTATCAGCGATTTAGAGACTATTGCTGGACAGAAGGCAGTAACTACCAAAGCTAAGAAATCAGTAGCTAACTTTAAGCTTCGTGAGGGACAGGCTATTGGTGCTAAGGTTACACTTCGTGGTGACAAGATGTATGAGTTTACAGATCGTTTAGTAAACCTTGCATTGCCACGTGTACGTGACTTTAGAGGAGTTAATCCTAATTCATTCGACGGAAGAGGAAACTATGCACTTGGTATTAAAGAGCAGCTCATCTTCCCTGAGATTGAGTATGACAAGGTTGATAAGGTAAGAGGTATGGATATTATATTCGTAACTACCGCAAAAACCGATGAAGAAGCACGTGAATTGTTGAGATTATTCGGCATGCCGTTTAGCAAATAGTTAGGAGGGTTTTCATGGCTAAGACATCTATGAAGGTTAAGCAGCAGCGTAAGCAGAAGTATGCTTCAAGAGAGTATACCCGTTGCAGAATTTGTGGTCGTCCACATGCTTACTTGAGAAAGTATGGAATCTGTAGAATTTGTTTCCGCGAGTTAGCGTACAAGGGAGAGATTCCTGGTGTTAAAAAGGCAAGTTGGTAATATATGGAAGGAGGACATAACAAATGACAATGAGTGATCCAATTGCAGATATGCTTACAAGAATTCGTAATGCGAACTCTGCAAAACATGATACAGTAGATGTGCCTGCTTCAAAGATGAAGGTATCTATCGCAGAAATCTTAGTAAACGAGGGATACATTAAGTCTTATGAGCTTGTTGATGATGGTAATTTTAAGAATATCCACATCGTTTTGAAGTATGGCGCTAACAAAAACGAGAAGATTATCAATGGTATTAAACGTATCTCTAAGCCAGGTCTTCGTGTTTACGCAAATGCAGAAGATATGCCAAAGGTACTTGGCGGTTTAGGTATTGCTATCGTTTCTACTAACAAGGGTGTTGTTACTGATAAGGAAGCAAGACAGCTCAATGTTGGTGGAGAAGTTTTAGCATATGTTTGGTAATACTTCAGATAAAGATTACATTTATAGTTTATAATGATCCAGAAAACGGGGTTTATCCCTGACAATTTAAGGAGGTAAAGTATGTCACGTATAGGTAGACTTCCAATCGATATCCCAGCAGGCGTTGAGATTAAGATTGAAGAGAATAACAAAGTGACTGTTAAAGGTCCTAAAGGACAGCTCGTTAAAGAGCTTCCAGTAGAGATGACTATTAAGAATGAGAACAATCAGCTTATTGTTGAGAGACCTAATGATCTTAAGAGAATGAAGGCTCTTCATGGTTTGACAAGATCTCTTCTTAACAATATGGTTGTAGGTGTTACTGAGGGTTACAAGAAGGTATTAGAGATCAACGGTGTTGGTTATCGTGGAGCTAAGCAGGGCAAGAAGCTTACTCTTTCTCTTGGTTATTCACATCCAGTAGAGATGGAGGATCCAGAGGGTATCGAAGTAACTATGGAAGGACAGAACCTTATCATCGTAAGTGGTATTGACAAGGAGAAGGTTGGACAGTATGCAGCCGAGATCCGTGCTAAGAGAGGACCTGAGCCATACAAAGGCAAGGGTATCAAGTACCAGGATGAGGTTATCCGTCGTAAAGTTGGTAAGACTGGTAAGAAATAATAAGTAAAGGAGTGAATTGATATGATTAACAAGAAATCTAGAAAAGAAGTTCGTGTTAAGAAGCATATGCGTGTACGCAATCGTTTCAGTGGTACATCTGAAAGACCACGTTTAGCAGTATATAGAAGTAATAATCATATGTACGCTCAGATTATCGACGATACAGTTGGTAATACTTTAGTTTCAGCCTCAACTTTACAGAAGGATGTTAAGGCTAGCTTAGAGAAGACCAATGATGTTGATGCTGCAGCTGTAGTAGGTAAGATAGTTGCAGAGCGTGCATTAGAGAAGGGTATTAAGACAGTAGTATTTGACCGTGGTGGTTTTATCTATCAGGGCAAAGTTAAGGCACTCGCAGACGCAGCTCGTGAGGCAGGCTTAGAATTCTAATAAGGAGGATATAATAATGAAACATACACTAATTGATCCAACTCAGTTAGAATTGGAAGATAATGTAGTAACGATTAAGCGAGTTACCAAGGTTGTTAAGGGCGGTCGTAATATGAGATTTGCTGCATTAGTAGTTGTTGGAGACAAGAACGGACACGTAGGTGTTGGTCTTGGTAAGGCTGCTGAGGTTCCAGAAGCTATCCGTAAAGGAAAAGAAGACGCTACTAAGAAGTTGGTAGAAGTACCTATCAATGATAACAACAGTATCCCACATGATTTTATCGGTGAGTTCGGAAGTGCTAGAGTTCTCTTAAAGGCATCTCCAGAAGGTACTGGTATCATCGCAGGAGGTCCTGCTCGTGCGGTATTGGAGCTTGCAGGTTATAAGAATATTCGTACTAAGTCATTAGGTTCTAACAACAAGCAGAACGTAGTACTTGCTACGATTAATGGTCTTACTAGCTTAAAGACACCTGATGAGGTTGCTAAACTTCGTGGTAAGTCTGTTAGTGAGATTCTCGGTTAGGAGGTAATTTGAAAATGGCAGATAAGTTAAAAATCACATTAGTAAAGTCTCCAATCGGTGCAGTTCCAAAGCAGAGAAAGACGATTGAAGCATTAGGCCTTAGAAAAATGAATAAGACCGTAGAGATGCCTAACAATGATGCAATTAAGGGCATGATTCAGCAGGTTCGTCATTTGGTTAAGGTTGAGGAAGTCTAACAGGAGGTATAAGTCATGGATTTATCTAATTTAAAGCCAGCTGAGGGTTCAACACAGAGCGATTTTAGACGCGGACGTGGACATGGATCCGGCAATGGTAAGACCGCAGGTAAAGGTCATAAAGGACAGATCGCTCGTTCAGGTCACACAAGACCTGGTTTCGAGGGTGGACAGATGCCATTATATAGACGTATTCCTAAGAGAGGTTTTACAAATCGTAATACCAAGGAGATTATTCCAGTTAATGTCTCTAAGTTAGAGGTATTTGATAATGGTGCAGAAGTTACCATTGAAACTCTTAAGGAAGCCGGCATCATTAAGAACGAGAAGGACGGCATCAAGATTCTTGGAAACGGGGAATTAACCAAGAAACTCAATGTTAAAGCGAATGCATTTTCTGCATCAGCTAAGGAGAAGATTGAGGCTCTCGGTGGAAAAGCAGAGGTGATCTAATGTTAGAAACACTTCGTAACATTTGGAAAGTTAAGGATTTAAGAAAGCGTATGGCTTATACTATAGGTGTTTTGTTGGTAGTCTTAATCGGCTGCCAGCTACCTACACCAGGTCTTGACCATAATGCTATTGCTGATTATTTTCAGAACGCACTTGGTGATTCGTTCAATCTTATGAACTCATTTACTGGTGGTTCATTTGAGAATATGTCAATCCTTGCACTTAACGTTACACCATACATCACAGCATCTATTATTATGCAGCTTCTTACTATTGCTATTCCAGCATTAGAGGAGATGCACAGAGATGGTGAGGATGGACGTAAAAAGATGAATAAGATTACTCGTGTTGTAACTGTAGCACTTGGTATCTTAGAAGGTCTTGGAACTTCTATCGGTTTTGGCCGTGGTGGCTATATGTATGATTATAACGCATTCAATGTTGCATTGATGGTTGTTATTCTTACATGTGGTGGTGTGTTCGTAATGTGGCTTGGTGAGTGTATCACTGATAAGGGTATCGGAAATGGTATCTCTATTATCTTGATGATTAACATCGTATCAAGAATGCCAAGTGACTTCTACGGGTTATATCAGAAGTTTGTACAGGGCAAGTCAATTGGTGGTGCAGTAGTTGCTGCTGTTATCATTGTTGCAGTTGTTATCTTAACAGTTGTATTG
>JAIKVP010000118.1 GCA_024685635.1 Lachnospiraceae bacterium | reverse complement strand
GCCTTAACAAGTGTATGCGCAAGGCCTATTACTCCATTTTCAGACAAGACCTCTTTATTCTTAAATTCTCCTCTAGGCTCGATTGAAGACAGTGGTAAAAATGTAGCTCTACCAGCCTTTTCCTTCTTTAATATCTCAATTAAGCCCTTAGCAGTTTCCTCATCCTCAACTACGATATTCTGTATGCTTCCGCCAAGCGCAGTCTCTATGGCAATCTCATAATTCTTGTTAACGCTTAAAATGTCAGCGACAACACCATATATAGAAGAGTTCTTCTCCTTCTCCTCCATGACTCTCTTGATAGAATGGCCATATCCATCATATCTCTCAGCCATATTGTTTAAGTTTTCTAATCTTGACTTACTTCTATGATACTCCTGCTCTGCCTGTGCTCTCTTATTCTGATTAAGGTGTCCCTTCTCAGACAAGTCCTTTAATATCTGCTCATTCTTAGCTAGATCTGAACTAATCTCAGTAAATGATTCCTTTAATTCCTTAAGCTTCTCATCACATTCAAATATGGTATTGTTAGCCTGCTGCTCCTCACTCTTATAGGTGAGCATACGCTTGCTAATCTCCACCTTGCTAAGATTGGCCTGCTCAAGCATTGCATCATATCTTGCAGCCTTTTCCTTTAACTCAGCTGACTCATTGATAAATGCAACAATATCCGAACGATAGGTTGAAACCTTGTCATTTAGGGCAGTTATCTGATCCCTGGTCTTCTCTAACTCTTCCTCAGCCTCAGTCTGCTCATCATATATAGCATCAATCTGCTCATCAAGTACAGACTTTTCTTCAGATATGGCATCCTTCTCAGTTCTCTTAGCTATAAGCTGCTCTTCAATCTGAGTGAGTCTTCCTGTGATATGCTCATCCTCTAGCTTAGCAGTCTTAATCTGCTCGTTAAATACGTTAATTTCACCATTTACTCTCTCTATAGAAAGCTGAAGTTCGTTTATCTTAGCCTGCTTTTCGGCTATCTTATTCTGATATTCTTCCTTCTTTTGCTCTAACTCATCATAAGTCTTTCTGGCTTTATCAAGGTTAATCTGGTTATTCTCGATATCATTAGCAACTGTCTCAAGTTTTTTATCAAGTTCTTCAGACTTCTCCTTTAAGCTCTCACTCTCAAGCAAGAAGACATTAATATCTAAGGTCTTTAACCTGTCCTTGTGTTCTAAGTACTCCTTAGCCTTCTCAGACTGGATTCTTAAAGGCTCAACTCTGCCCTCAAGCTCGCTTATTATATCATTTACCCTAGAGAGATTCTCTCTCTCCTTCTCTAAGCTCTTCTCGGTTGCAGCCTTGTTCTTCTTGTACTTAACTATACCTGCAGCCTCGTCAAACAGCTCTCTTCTCTCCTCTGGCTTACCAGATAATATCTTATCAATCTGGCCCTGTCCGATGATAGAGTATCCCTCTTTACCGACACCAGTGTCAAAGAACATACTCTGAACATCCTTTAATCTGCAAACACTTCCGTTAAGCAGATACTCAGACTCACCAGAACGATATACTCGCCTTGCAATAATAACCTCGTCATACTCAACAGGCAGTGAATGATCAGAATTGTCCATAGTAAGCGCTACATAAGCGTATCCTAGTGGCTTACGGTTCTCAGTTCCCGCAAAGATGACATCCTCCATCTTAGTAGAACGAAGCTGCTTAGCACTCTGCTCACCAAGCACCCATCTAACCGCATCTGCAACATTACTCTTACCTGAACCATTAGGACCTACAATTCCTGTAAATCCATGCTCAAACGAAAACACTATTCTATTGGCAAATGACTTAAATCCATTAATCTCTATACTCTTTAGGTACATAAGCCTAACTCTCCACTATCTTCATTTTCATAAGCGCCTGATAAGCCGCGTGCTGCTCGGCTGACTTCTTAGTCTTGCCCTCGCCGACGCCAATCACCTTACCATTTACTCTAGCCTCAGCTGTAAATATCTTAGAATGCTCTGGCCCTGTTTCAGCAACAATCACATATTCAAGCTTGTCTCCTTTTCGCGCCTGCACCTGCTCTTGCAAAGAAGTCTTAGCATCATAAAAAAGCTCTTTATGCTCAATATCCGTAAGCAGAATTCTCTTAACAAATGCAGCTACAGGCGTAATTCCTCCATCTAAATACATAGCTCCAAGCACCGATTCAAATGCATCAGAAAGGATAGAATCTCTATATCTTCCACCCGTCATATCCTCACCGTTGCTTAATAAAATGCTATCGCTAAGCTTAATCTCCCTGGCACAATTAGCCAATGTATACTCACAAACCAAACTCGCCCTGGTCTTCGTCATTTGTCCCTCTGACGAATTCTTGTAGTTTCTATAGAGGTAATCACTGACAATAAGCTCTAAAACCGCGTCACCTAAATACTCAATACGCTCATTGTACTCGCCGTTTGTCTCTTTCATATTCTCATGAGCATAAGACGAATGCGTAAGAGCAAGCTTTAAGTAAGCCCTGTCATTAAAACTATAGCCTAGTTCTTTTTCTAAACTATCATAGTCTATAAGATTTGACATAATAACTCCTTTCTTAATAGTAAAATGCTATAACTAATTATTTATCCTTGTTAACTGTCTTTTGGATGCTCTCTCTAATCTGGTCATTAACCTTCTTCTCAGTAAAGTCTACGCATTGTAAAATTGCGTTCTTCATCTCCTTATGAGTAGCATTGCCGTGGATCTTAACTACCAAGCCATCAAGTCCTAAAAGTGGCGCTCCGCCGTACTCACTTGTGTCAAAGAGCTTCATAACGTCCTTGATTGCAGGCTTAACAAGAGCTCCACCAATCTTGGTTCTTGTGCTCTTCATAATGCTGTCCTTAATCATATGTACTAAGGCTGAAGCTAAGCCCTCCTGCACCTTTAACAAAGCATTTCCAACAAATGCATCGCAGACGATTACATCGCAAGCGCCATGTGGCACATCTCTTGGCTCAACACTTCCGATAAAGTTGATGTCGTCAAGCTCCTTAAGAAGTGGAAATGTCTCCTTTACAAGCTTGTTGCCCTTGTGCTCCTCAACTCCAACATTTACAATTCCGACTCTTGGATTCTTGATTCCAACAATCTTCTCCATATAAATAGAACCCATCTGAGCATACTGAACTAAATGCTCTGGCTTAGCGTCCATATTGGCACCAGCATCGATTAAAAGTGAGATACCCTCTGTATTAGGAACAAGTGGTGCAAGTGGTGCTCTTTGAACACCCTTCATACGGCCGACTAAAAGCTGACCGCCTACTAATATAGCTCCTGAGCTACCAGCTGAGACAAAGCCTGATGCTCTACCTTCCTTAACAAGCTTCATAGCTACAACCATTGAAGAATCCTTCTTCTGTCTGATCTCCATAACTGGAGATGCGTCAACCTCTACCTCCTCAGTAGTAGGAACGACCTCTATCTTGTAATCAGCATATTCATATTTAGCAAGCTCAGTATTAATGGTCTCTTCGTCACCGCAAATGATAACCTTGACGTTGTCGTGCTCATTTACTGCATTTACCGCACCCTTAACCATTTCTAAAGCGCCGTTATCTCCACCCATACCGTCAATCGCAACTGTAATATAATCGCTCATATTAAACCTCCTAAATATATACTGATGTTAAATCCTAGCATTATTGCCTTAAGCATAATGATTTACGTAAACCATAGAATTACTTATAAAGACACAATCTATAATATACACCAAATCGCAAAAACTTGCAATTGTATTAAAGCATAAGAAAATGCATATTTTAGCCCAAAATAGGTAAAATATGCACACAAAAAAAACCTGCCCTAATGGACAGGTTAGATTAAAATCATTAGTTGCTTGCTGTAGCCTTAACGATCTCCTTCTTGTTGTAGTAACCGCATGACTTACATACGCGATGTGGAAGCATCAACTCACCACAGTTACTGCACTTAACAAGAGTTGGAGCGCTCATCTTCCAGTTAGCTCTTCTCTTATCTCTTCTAGCTTTAGAAGACTTATTCTTTGGACAGATTGACATGATTACACCTCCTTAAAAAAATCGTTTATCATATCAAGAGCATCCGCCATCCTCGGATCCGGCACCTTGCGGTCACACGTACATTCCTTGATGTTTCGGTTAACACCGCATACCGGACATATTCCTAGGCAGTCATCTTTGCATAGAATCTTCATCGGTAACTTAAGCGAAACCTCTTCATAAATAAGCATATTTATATCAAGCTGATACTCTCTTATGTAGCTAATGTCATCTAGGTCTTGATTATCCTCGTCATCGCTGACGTTAAGCGCCTCATTGTAATCAATTGAAATAGGGATATCAACATCCTCTAGGCATCTGTCACAAGGAACTGCAATCGTTAAATCGCATCTTATCATTATATGGCATCTGTTATCTCCTAGATTAACTAACTTGTAATGCAAACTAGTTGCATCCTTGATAGCACAATCAAAACCTCTGATATTAATACTATCAAAATCAAGTTCAATATCCTCTTCAACCGCCTTATCAGGCACTGATAATACATCATTTAACTTAATAATCATAACCACACTTTTCCCATTATACATATCGAAGTTTACTTTGTCAACAAAAAACTTAAGCAATTAATCAGACTAATTCTACAGTCTCTCTTGCTATCGCAAGCTCTTCATTAGTAGGTATTAGAGCTATCTTAACCTTAGAATCATCTGTAGTTAATACACCCTCTTCTCCTCTAAAATCGCGCTTAGCTTCATCCATCTTAACTCCTAGATAGTCAAGATAAGCTGCCACCTGGTTTCTGACTGTAGTATTGTTCTCGCCGATACCCGCTGTAAAGCAAATGGCATCGACACCGTTCATAGCTGCAGCGTAAGCACCGATATACTTAGCTACTCTATATGAATAGGTCTCTAATGTAGTGATAGCAAGCTCATCACCCTTGTCAGCTGCATCTCCTAAATCTCTAAAGTCGCTGCCAATCTTAGAGAGGCCAGCAACACCGCTCTTCTTATTTAATATATTCATAACCTCAGCTATGCCGATATTAAGCTTGTTAGCTAAAAACTCCATAATAGCTGGATCAATATCACCTGAACGGGTACCCATGATAAGTCCCTCAAGAGGTGTAAGTCCCATACTTGTATCAACTGATTCGCCATTCTTAACAGCCGAAATACTTGCACCATTACCTAGATGGCACACGATAATCTTGCTGTTCTTAGGGTCTAAGTTTAACATTTCAATACATCTCTTACTTACAAAGCTGTGAGATGTTCCGTGGAAACCATATCTTCTAACCTTAAAGTCTTCATAATACTCATAAGGAAGGCCGTATAGATAAGCCTTCTTAGGCATTGTCTGATGAAAAGCTGTGTCAAATACAGCAACCATAGGCACATTAGGCATACATGCCTTACAAGCCTCAATTCCTATCAGGTTAGCCGGATTGTGAAGAGGTGCCAAATCATTACACTCTGCTATTGCAGCAATAACCTCATCATTAATGACAACTGACTTAGCAAACTTCTCACCGCCGTGAACTACTCTGTGTCCAACAGCGCCAATCTCAGACAAATCCTTGATAACACCGTGCTCAGCATCTGTCAGTACATCAAGCACCATAGACACTGCAACCTTGTGGTCTGGCATAGGCTTAGAAATCTCTACCTTATCCTTACCAGGAACCTGGTGTGTTAGCATGCTTCCATCTATAGTAATACGCTCGCACAAACCCTTTGCAAGCATTTGCTCTGTCTCAGAATCAATAAGCTGATACTTAAGAGATGAGCTTCCACAGTTAATAACTAAAACCTTCATTAATATATCCTCCTGCTTAATCTTATATTTAATCATTGTAAACGCTATAATTTCAGCATTTAATACTCTAAAAATGTATCGTTATTAAAATACCAGGCTAATAGCAACTAAATCTCATAACCAGAATTGTTATAGGTTGCGCCAGTTGCAGCAGATATCTTCTCTCTCGTGCTCTTAAGCTGCTGAGCCTGAACTGCAGTAATTGCAACAACTCCCACAATATCATCTGCGATACATCCACGAGAAAGGTCATTAACAGGAGCGGCAAGTCCCTGGGTGACAGGCCCGTAAGCTTCAGCCTTAGCAAGTCTTTGAACGAGCTTATATCCATTGTTACCACAGTCAAGGTCTGGGAATACCAATACATTGGCCCTTCCTGCAATCTCACTGTCTGGAGCCTTAAGTCTTGCAACCTCTGGAACGATAGCTGCATCAACCTGGAATTCTCCATCAACCTTAAGGTCTGGATTCTCCTTCTGGCAAATCTTGGTAGCCTCAACCACCTTGTCTACATCAGGATGCTTAGCTGATCCCTTAGTAGAATGAGAAATCATGGCAACGATAGGCTCTTTTCTAACTAAAGTAGAAAATGACTGAGCTGAGCTTGCGGCAATAGCTGCTAACTCCTCTGGGTCTGGGTTCTGATTAAGTCCAGCATCCGCAAAAATGAATGTTCCATTCGCACCGTACTGGCAGTCTGGAATCTCCATTAAGAAAAATGCAGACACAAGCTTGGTTCCTGGCTTGGTCTTTAAGACCTGAAGCGCTGAACGAAGAACATCTGCAGAGCTATGGCAGGCTCCTGCAACCATTCCATCAGCCTCTCCCATCTTAACCATCATACATCCAAAATATAAATAGTTAGAAAGAAGAATCTGTCTAGCCTGGTCTGCTGTGATTCCGTGCTTCTTTCTAATATCAACGAATCTCTCAACATATTCATCAATTCTGTCGAACTCATCCGGCTCAATAAAGTCAGCCTTATCTACTTCTAAACGGTTAGATTTAGCATTTTCTAATATTCTATCCTTATCTCCAATAAGAATAACCTTAGCAATATCCTCCTTAATAATCTTGTGAGCTGCAATAATTG
This sequence comes from Lachnospiraceae bacterium, assembly GCA_024685635.1. Lineage (GTDB taxonomy): Bacteria > Bacillota > Clostridia > Lachnospirales > Lachnospiraceae > NC2004. The sequence goes on along the minus strand of JAIKVP010000118.1, from coordinate 6,260 downwards.
TACGAGGATCATTGGTCTCCGGCAATACAATCTTCATCTTGTCCCTTCTAGCCCTCTCCTTAATATCATCAATAAAACTCATAATAATGCTCCTTTCAATCTTATTATTCTTGCTATTACTTTCATAAACACAACATATTTATTATAAAACTATACGGCCGACTAAACAAGTCAAAATTCCAAAAATCTTCTATTTTTTGGGTGTGCTTTTGTACATTTTACACAGAATATTCTTGTTAAACGGCTCAAAATAGAGTAGAATATTGTTATATGACTCTTACTAATACTAAGCGTCACTTTAGGGAGGGACCGATATGAAAGTTACAGGAATCATTGCTGAACTAAACCCTATGCACGATGGACATAAGGTTATCCTTAATGAAGCGTTAAAGGACCGCAAGGATGATGACGCCTTAATTATGGTTATGTCAGGTAATTTCGTCCAGAGGGGCGAGCCTGCAATACACGATAAGTTTAAGAGAACCAAGCAGGCACTTGAAGCAGGTGTTGACATTGTCGTTGAGATACCAACTGTATTTGCTTTATCTAGCGCTGAGAGCTTTGCTAGAAGTGGTATCGCCTTGCTTGATAGAACAGGAATTGTTGATGACTTAATCTTTGGCGTTGAGGAATTATACGATGAGGACAGCTTCTTTAGACTATGTAAGCATTTAGTTGAAGAACCAGAAGAATATAGATTGGTACTTAGAAACGAGCTTAAGAAGGGAGTATCCTTCCCAGTTGCAAGAGCAGCTGCCATCAAGGATTCTATCGCTGATATTCCAGAGGAGCTTTATACATCTCCTAATAACATATTAGCATTAGAATACGGCAAGGCTATCTCATATTTTAAGTCAGATATTTCTATGCATCCTATTAAGAGAGAGACTGATATAAGCGCTCATAGAATCAGAGAGGAAATGTATAGAACTAAGAAACACGGTATCTATATTGATGACTTTACTCAGGCCTTTGGAATCAGGCACTGGAGCAAGCAAAAGGATTACGGCGACGATATATTTAAGCGCTTCTTACACCTATATAGCTACGACAAGCAGCTTACGGACCTTATAGATGTTATGGAGAACAAGTCAGTTACAAGGACTAGAATCAGCCGTATGTTATTTAGATATATGCTCGGTCTTCCATCTATTGACAACTGCTCTCATATTGAAGACTACGCTCCTTATCTAAGGGTTTTAGGATTCAGACGTGATTCTGACTGGGTTCTTAGAGAAATGCATGATAAAGCCAAGGTTCCTATTATACAAAAGATTGTTGATGACACTGTCGGATTTAGTGATTATCAGCAGCAGGTGTTAGATGAGGATCTTATGGCACATGAGCTATACAGACTTATTTCTATTCAGAAATACCCTAACGGAGTTATCAAGGATGATTACGCACAGGGCATGGTTATAATTTAAGACTATTAAAGGCGAGCATTAAGCTCGCCTTTTTAATAACTATATTCCAAGATCAATGCTAAACTCAGAACCACCATCTTTAGTCTTAACAATCCTAATCTGCTGTGGAATGTTCTCTATCAGCTCTTCTCTATGGCTTATAACACCAACAAGCTTGTTAGAGCTTGAAAGATTAAGAAGTACATCCATCGCACTGTCAATAGACTTCTTATCAAGTGTTCCAAATCCCTCATCAACAAAGAGCGCATCCATCTGAACTCCACCACTGCTAGTTGAAACAGTGTCAGATAAGCCTAGAGCAAGACTAAGTGACGCCTTAAAGCTTTCGCCTCCTGACAAATTGCCAACCGGTCTCTTCTTGCCAGAATAATTATCTAAAACCTCCAAATCAAGGAAAGTATTACTCTTCTTGCCAAGCGAACTCTCTTGTCTGTTAAGGACATACTGTCCGTCACTCATAGGTTTAAGTCTATTATTAGCAGCTGCTATTATTCTATCAAATCCATCCGCCTGGATAAACTGCTCTAATGTAATCTTGCCGTTGCCACTAGTACCCTTGACTAGGTCATAGAGTTTCTGGCATGTTAAGTATTCCTTATTGGCCTTATCAAAATTAGGTCTAACTTTCTCAATAAGATTTTTCTTGTCATTATTGAGATTAATTCTGTTATCTATTTCATTTTTCTTTTTTCTTGTGCTATTAACACTTTCATCTATTGATAACAGTTGCTTTGCTAGCTCGCTGTCATCTATTAATTCCTTGCCTTCTGCATCCTTAGCTGCAACTAAAAGTTGTTCTTCATTTAACTTAACAGCACTGTCGTAATCGCTAAGCTTTGACTCACTTAGCTTAATCTCTTCTTCACTTATTGCGTATGTCATCATTTGCTCTGTTGAATCGAAACCGTTGGCTTTAAGCTTACTATCATATTCAGCTTTTAACTCGCTCTCCTCACTAGTTAAACCTGCTAGATTATTGTTGAGTGTAGCAATGGCAGATTCAGTTGAAGTAACTATGCTATTAGCCTTATCTCTTTCTTCTGTCGCAAGTTTAATTTCATTAAAAATGTTATCAGACATAACCTTAGCATTATTCATCTCTTTTTCGGCTGTCATCCAGCTGTTATACTCTAAATCTGTTAACCCACCAAGTCTAGCCTTATTTTCAGCTATAGTCTTATCTGTGCTCTGCTTATTAAGCCTTAAGCTCTCCTTATCTACATTAAGTTTATTAGTTTCAACACCCTGAGCAAATTCTAAATCATTTCTTGATTTAGCTAGAATCTCTGAATTCTCTTTGAGTTTCCTAGATTCATTTTCACCCGAAATAATCTTATCAGTAAAAACGGCATTTTGATGCTTTAGCTCCAGTTCTAAATCATCTAGATCATTCGCATCATACTCATCTTCAGAGACACCTGCTTTGACAAATACATTAACAATTCTTTCTGATAAACTATCACTAAATTCTACTAGCTTAGTGTTGGCATTGGTAACCTGATTGTAAGCTCCATCCTTAATTGTTCTCTTACTATCTAGCTTCTCTTTTATAGAATTATAGACTTCCTCTGTCATATCCGTATCAGTTAAAACAGCAAGCTTAGGATGTGCAGTAGAGCCACATACAGGACAGGCATCTCCTTCTTTAAGCTCTTTAGCTAATATTCCAGCCCTTGAGTTTTCGAGCTGTCTCTCAGCAGCCTTGAGCTCTGCTTCAGCCTTATCAAACGATTCTCTAGCAGCCTCAAATTCAGCCTGTTTGCTAACTAAGTCAAGTCTAAGATCCTCCAGTTTAGGGATATCTTTACCAAGTATTTTTTCAAATTCTGACTTAATCTCTTTTAATTTCTCAGTAACAGCTTCTGATTTAGCAAGCTTTTCAGGCGCCTCCTTTAATTCTTCTACTTTATTCTTAAGCTCATTAATCTTGTTAGCTAAGGCTTTTTCTTCGCTCTCTAATCTCTCTTCCTCAATAGCAAGCTTATCACTTACGTTTCTAAGCTTAAGCAAACTGTCGTTAAGATCGCTTCTTAACTCATACTTATCCTTCTGCTCTAGTATTTTCTCATACTTTCTTTTCATTGCTTCGCCTGCTTCGCGTTTATGCTCTGCTTCGTCAAGCCTCTCTTTAGCAATAGCTAGCTTGCCTTTTGCCTTAGCAAATTCAGCTTTTGAACTCTCTATCTGATTAATGGTATTATTAACAGCCTTCTTCTTCTCCATAAGCATATTATAACTAGCAAATACATTTCTTCTCGCTGCAATTTGCTTAAAAAGCTCTTCTCTTAAGGCTTCTATCTCAGGCTTTCTCTCTTCAAGTTCTTTCTTTTTTGCAGTCAAAGCATTATATCTATATATAAACTCATTATTGGTATTAGCTGTTGCTATATCTCCCTGAAGTTTCTTTTGTTTAGTCTCTAGATCTTCAAGTTCTCTATTAACTGCGCCTAACTGAATCGAATCAGTAAAAACAATATCATCTATAAGTTTAATGAGTTCATCAGTATTCCAGGCACTTTTGCTATCATTTGCCTTCTCTTTAAGTCCTTCTAGCTTTAATAAGAGATCTCTGTCATTAATGTCAGTTGTAATATCATTAAAATGCTGGACTATGCTAAGCTCTGTATGGCTCTTAAGCTTATAAGCCGCATCCATCTTATCTTTAAGCTTAAACTCAATATTCTTGTAGCTTTCAGTATGAAAAATTGTTCTCAAAATGCCAGTTCTCTGATCAGTAGTGGCATTTAAAAGACTCCAAAACTCACCTTGAGCTATCATCGCAATCTGCATAAATTCTTTAGCGTCAACATGCAAAAGCTCTTTTACTATTCCAGGATTAGTTTTGCTACCATCTACCTCTTTATTGCCTTCCTTAGTAGATCCATCAGGATAGTAAAAAATAACCTTTTCTTTCTCAGTTGTAATATTACCTTTTTTGTTAATTCTGGCATAAGACGGATTTCTCTTTATATGATAGTTCTTTCCCTGATGAGAAAAATAAAAATCAACAAAGCTCTCCTTATCAGCTTCTGCGCTGTCACACCTTAAATTCTTAGTATCTCTATAGCTTCCACTTGTCTCACCATATAAAGCGTAGCAAATAGCATCAAATATCATAGTCTTACCAGCACCGGTATCACCAGATATAAGAAATATTCCCCTATCCTCAAACTGCTCAAATTCTATCGCTGGCATCTCATCCTTATATGGACCAAATGCGCTTATAATTAACTTAATTGGTTTCATATATCTACACCAGCCTCCTTAGCTACTTCAATCATAATCTGCATTTCCTCATCAGTTATATCCGTTCCATATATCTGATGATAAAAATCAGATATAAATTCCTGATAAGTCTTACTCTCAACTATAGCGGATATATCTACCTCTTCAATTGCCTTGCTTTTAGAATTGTCATAATCTATCTTAACTGTGTTAGGATATGTCGCTCTAAAAATGCTGATAGCATTTTCAATGTAGTCCTCATCTGTTAGGCTTGCATAGATAAAGTCATCAGTATCTGTTACATTATCAAGACTTAAAAGGTCTTTCATCTTACCCTTAATATGTCTTAAGTCTCTCATAGGCTTTAACTCTACAAACTCCCTTGAAATTTCACCCTTATTCTTAAATGTAATGATTGGAAGAACTTTTTTACTATTCGCCTCGCTTAGAGAATACTTAAGAGGTGAACCAGAGTATGAAACATATTCTCTTCCTATATCCTGAGCCGAGTGAATGTGGCCAAGTGCCGCATAATCGAACTTATCGAAGCACTTGTAACTAATCTTTTCAACTAAACCAACACTCATAACCTGAACACTCTCTGAACCTGAAAGCGTAGGGTCGCTAGATCCTCCTGCTACAAACTGATGAGACAAGATAATATTTCTAGCTGAGTCATCTATATTGGCATTGTCAATCACTGTCATAACTGCATCATTGTAATTCTCTATCTTAGCATCAGGATAATAACGCTTAACCTGAGAAGCTTTAACAAATGGTAATAGATAAAAATTAATATCTCCATATTCATCAGATAATGTCTTCTTATAGAGTTCTCCCTTATATATAGCGGAAATGTATATATTATTAGCCTTAAAGAGAGAACTTCCAAAATTCAACCTGTCGTCCGAATCATGATTACCACTAATCATTAAAACATTGACATTTATCTTCGCAAGATCATTTAAAAATGAATCTAAGAGATTAGTTGCTGCTTCACTAGGAATTGACTTATCATAGACATCTCCTGCTATTACTACTGCGTTAACCTCTTTTTCCTTAATAACATCAAGAATCTGATTTAATATGTATCTCTGATCATCAATCAAATCAAAATCCGCAAGTGACCTGCCCAAATGCAAATCTGCTAAATGTAGAATCTTCATTTTACCTCTCCTGTCTTTAAAATAATACAGTGGTGCTAGAAAGCAGATTTCTAGCACCACTTATAGTCACAGTAGCTTATGTGAAAAAAATATATAGTTAATCATATATTATCATCCCCTAAATTACTACTCATCTAAAAATATCTCATCAAGCTCATCTAACTCATCCTCAACAGGCATATCATCCTTGTAGCCATTGCCTCCTAAATATGGAGGTACAGAACCTGAATTAGCCATCGGTTGCGGATTCGGAGCAGTATTAACGGAAGCCTTAGACGCCTGCTCTCTTGCAGCACTTGGTGTGGAAACGCTCTGAACCTTAACCTCAGGATGAGCTCTCTCAACATTGACCGTCTGACTTGGCTGTGCAAAAGACTGGCTCTGCTGAACTGTGCTCTTAGCTTTCTTAACACTGTTAGCTGCTCTTGTCTCATAATGCATA
>JAIKVP010000042.1 GCA_024685635.1 Lachnospiraceae bacterium | reverse complement strand
GCAGCGAAGGGAAAGAATGCAAAAACTAAAAGCTGATTTAGCAGATTCTAATGCAAAGCTTGAAGAAGCATTAAAAGAGATTGAACGCTTAAAGGCGCAACAACAATAAAGGAGGAAGTTATACATTATGAAAAAGGTTATCACTTACGGTACATTTGATTTATTACACGTTGGACATATTAACATTTTAAGACGTGCTAAGGAGTTAGGAGATTACTTAATCGTAGTCGTTTCAACAGATGAGTTTAACGCACTTAAGGGCAAGAAGGCATACTATTCTTATGAGGATAGAAAGACTATCTTAGAGGCAATTAAGTATGTCGATGAGGTTTTGCCTGAGAACAATTGGGAGCAGAAGATTGACGATGTTAAGAACAACAACGTTGATACATTTGTAATGGGTCACGATTGGACCGGTAAGTTTGACTTCCTAAAGGATTACTGTGAGGTTATTTATCTTCCACGTACTGAGGGTATATCAACAACCAAGATAAAAGAAGACTTAGGAATCGGTGGCGGCGAGGAGAAGTAAAATGAAATGGATTAAGAAGCCATTAAGAAAGTTAGCCCTGTTAGGCTATAGAATCCTTGCTATGATATTACCACTATCTAAGGACGTGGTTATATTTGAGTCAAATGTTGGCCGTAATTATAGTGGCAATGTCAGGTCAATATATGAATATATGATTGAGCAGGGCTTAGATGATAAGTATCGCTTCGTATGGTCAATAGAAGATACCAAGACCTTAATACCAGGTAAGACTAAGATTGTAAGAAGAACCAGGTTAAAATACCTATACTATATGGCAATCGCTAAGGTCTGGGTCTCAGACAGCCGTATGCCAAAGTGGTTAATCAAGCGCGAGGGTGTTACTTATATTCAGACATGGCATGGAACACCGCTAAAGAAGCTAGCCTTAGATATGGATGTTTTAAGTATGGGTGGAAGCACCGATGTTGAGAAATACCGCGCTAATTTTAAGGCCAATACAAGCACATGGGATTACTTAATTTCTCAGAATCATTTTTCTAGTGAAACCTTTAGAAGATGTTTTGACTTTAAGAAGGAAATGCTAGAGATAGGCTATCCTCGTAATGATGTCTTATTTAAGATGAATAACGAAAAGGATATTGTTAGCCTGAAGAAGAGACTAAAGCTCCCGCTTGATAAGAAGATTATTCTATATGCGCCAACCTGGAGAGATGATCAATTCTATGAGAAGAGCAGATATAAGTTCGTCTCAGATATGGATTATCAGCATATGATGGATGTTCTAGGCGATGAATACATAATGATAGTAAAGTTCCACTATCTAGTGCAGGACAATATTGACTGGTCAAAGTATAAAGGTTTTATCTATGAATTTAACCAGCATGCAGATATAGCAGAGTTATACCTAGTAGCAGATATGCTTATAACAGACTACTCATCAGTAATGTTTGACTACAGTCTGCTTAAAAGACCAATGTTCTTCTTTGCCTATGATATGGAGAATTATAAGAACAATTTAAGAGGATTTTACTTTGATTTTCTTGAAACTGCACCAGGTCCAATAGTTGAGACAACTAAGGATTTAGCAGATTCCATTAAGAATTATAAGAAGGAAGACTGGGAAGTCAAATACCAGGAATTCCACGACAAATTTAACCATTGTGATGATGGTTTGGCCTCTAAGAAGGTCTCAGATTTAATTGAAAAGAAGCTAGGTTAGGAGATGAATGCGATGAAAGAATTGGGATATCATTTATTTGCGATTCTTTATCGCATTTTTTCTGCCTTTAGCTTAAAAGACAACAGGGTATTTCTTATAATGACTCACGACGCAGGGCCAACAGGCAATCTTGCCGTGATGAGAGATTATATGAAATCTCAAAAGGATGATTACATTTTCTATGAGTTAAGGCGTTCGGATACGCATTTTGGCAAGTCTCTAAAGAAAGCCTTCAAATTCTTCTTTGTCGATAGCTACCGTTTAGCAAGATCTAAGTATGTCCTTATGGACAATATGTTTCTGCCATTTGCATTTATAAAAGTAAAAAAGGGCTGTAAAGTTATCCAGCTCTGGCATGGCACAGGAGTAATAAAAAAGATAGGTTTTGACGCCAACAAAGGTCGCCTAAAAGAACTAGAAACAATGGCAAATGCTAAGACTAGCCAGTTAATCGTAAGCTCTAAGACAACTAAAAAGATCTACTCAGGAAGCTTTCAGATTCCGGAGAACAAGGTATATATAACAGGTATGCCAAGAGCTGATGTCTTCTTTAAGGGTGAGGACTATATCGCTAAAGAGCAGGAAAACTTTTATAAAGATTACCCCAAATTAAGAGACAAAAAACTAGTCTTATACGCCCCAACGTTTAGAGACAAGGACGCAATGCATCCTAAGCTTTTATTAGACGTAAACCGTCTAGCAGCCGAATTGCCAGAGGGCTATATATTAGGTGTAAGACTCCATCCTTTTGTAGCAAAGGCGTTTGAAAAGGAGCGCGGAGCTGAACTTAATAAAAATGTCATTAATTTAAGTGCCTATCCAAAATTAAATACATTGCTATTCTCAACTGATATATTAATAAGTGACTATTCATCAATAGTCTTTGAATACGCTGTTCTTAAAAGGCCAATGGCCTTTTATGTACCTGATTTAGCAGAATTTAGTGACAGCGGAAGAGGCTTCTACCACGACTATGAATCATACGTCCCAGGCCCAGTTATAAAGACAGAAGACGACCTCATCGCTAAGATTAGATATCTATCTAATCTTGACAATGAAGACTATGATAAACTGTACCACAGAGACGACTTCATAAAAGACACTTACGAATACCAAGATGATAAATCATCCAAGCGAGTATACAAACTAATCACAGATTAAAAAGCACGCTCATCTAACGCGAGCGATTCTTGTAAAAGAGAGCGGTGGGAGACTTTCTGGTATCTAGTCAAAAAACGGAGCCACCTTCCCGGCCATCCAGCCCCAACCCAAGGCGTATTAACCAGGTTATTTAAGGGGCGTAGGTCAATAAAGAAAAACATTTCATAACATTTCGTCGTGATTGTTGAAAATGCACACACCTACAGATGCAAAAACGCCTGGATGGCGTTTTTAGCGCCCACTGAGGCATGGATGCCGAATGGGCGCGGCATCGTCCGGCGAACCACCCCTATGCATTTTCTTACAATCACAGAAATGTTATGAGTTTTTCGTATTGACCTAAGCCCCTTAAATAACCGTCCGTTATACCCAGTCCCCCAAAAATTCATACTTATTACTTATTTAATTTAAACTAAAAATATGCTAAACTATAATTAAATAAAGATTTAAACCAAAGCTTATGCGAGACTAACCAATGTCCGACTAAGCTATTTTTTAAGTTAATGACAATAAAACTCTACAAATAAGGAACCTTAAAAATGAAACTAAGAATCATTATAAGCCTCTTAATCATATGCACAATAGTAGGCTTAGCCGGTTACTACGTTTACAAACAAAAATCAAGCGGAATACTCCCCGATGGAATGTATATAAACGAAGTACCATGTGGCTCAATGACAATTGAAAATGCAAAAAGTTTTCTAAAAAATGACTTTACAACAAGACAGATTAGCTTAGTAATAAACGGTAAAGAGTTTAAATTTAAACTCGAGGAAATGGCAAGCTTTAACGAAGAAGCAATAGATAA
>JAIKVP010000025.1 GCA_024685635.1 Lachnospiraceae bacterium | reverse complement strand
TGCTCCATAACATTTTTTACTGCATAATCAAACTCCTCTGTACCTTCTATATACGGAACTTCATCATAAGAATCAAATATATGTATTTTCGTATCGGCATAGGAACATATAAACATCGTCGGATTATTCTTAAACAATTGAGACATTATCTCAAGATAATTATTACCATAACCGTGAAAATCAAACACAATCTCGGACAGTTTTGAATAAACTTCTACTTCTTCTTTACCTATAAAAGTACCACTATCCCATGGTGATGGTTTAATAGTCAATTTCTTTAAGTTGGTACATCCTAAATCGCAAAAATCTTTAAGGCTCATCCCACAGAGTGTTAAATCATACAAACTATCGCACCCCTCAAAAACAGAAGTACTAAGATTCACACCCCTGTTCTTATATGGAACAACAAATTGACTTAATCGATTACAATCTCTAAACGCACCTTGCGAAATATATATCAGCAAAGAATCCTCTGGAATGTTAACTGCCATAAGATTGCTACACCCCTCAAACGCAAAGGCTTCAATTTCTTCTACAGAAATCGGGATGTCAATACTGTTCAAGCTACTACACTCACTAAACGCATGACTACCAATTCTCGTCACACTATCAGGAATTGATACATTCTCAAGATTAATGCAATTTGAAAATGCCCAGTCTGGTATCTCGGTTATACCCTCATCAATCTTAACATTACTTATTAAATCCTGATTTTGAGGACAATAAAAACTTCCGCTTCCGGAAATAGTTAACAATCCGGTTTCAGTGTCAAATATATATCGAGCACTATCTCCGCATTCACCTGTTAAAATATTTCCTTCAGAATGTGCATTTATACACACGCATCCCAAAAGAGCACAGCACAGTGCATACATTACTATACAAATACTAAATCTCCATTCTTTTCTTTTAATCAATTCGTTCATATTACTTCACCCTCCGATCATTCTTGACTTGTACAAGCATCCCTTAATTAACACTACACGGACACTAGCGTCATTATAACAGTTCAACTCGGCAATTCTTACTTTTGGTTATATAACATCTCTATACGGACACAAAACACTCCTTCAAAAAATGAAATAATTATACAACTATCATTTACGAATTTAGATATAATATAATTTGACACAACATTAAAAAAAGGTTAAAATTCACATTTGGAGGATAACATCATGATTACTACACTGGACATCTTATGCGTTGTATTTCAGGCGCTTGCCTACATTCTCGCAATGATATATTTTACAGGCCATTCCATTAGGGAAGCAGTTAAAACGCCAGTGTTTTACTTAACATTCATAATGGCAGATGCAATTCTTACGTGTACGGGATATTCCAAAACCCTATCTAACGAAAATTCAGGCATTTCCTTAATCATTACTCTGATAGTCTATATGCTCGCAGTCAAAGCGGACACAAAAACATCCATTAAGAATGCCTACATATCTACTCTGTTTGGCTTTATTTACGTTAGTTTAATAGAATGCCTTCTACTATCATTAGTTCCTTTATTCGGATTTGAAATAACTGCGGACCACCCTGTTAACCTGCCCACTGATGTAGCACTTGCTATGATATTGCCCGTAGCATATTTTGCGCTTAAGTATATTCCTGTTCGTAAGCTTAAAAATAAAATAAAAAATTCGTATTACGTTATTGCGCTTTTGTTCTTTATAACATTTGCTTATATATCAATTGCAACACAAGCCTCGCTCAAGGATGGCTCGGTAATTGCAGGAATCTCTAACCAATTAATATCCATAGCATCGTTCATGCTCGTAATTCTCTTAATCCTAGAGGAACAATCAGAGCGCCGAAGAAATGAATCGCTCCACTATTATGAAACCTATCTTCCTATCGTTGAGGAAATGATTAAGAATGTACAAATGACGCAGCACTCCATGAAAAATCAAATAATGAGCATTAAAGGTCTCGTAAGCACAGACGCAAATGAAAATGATGTAAAGAACACTTTGCAAACCCTAGCTAACAGTCCGACATATTCTGCAAGTGTCAATTACAATTTTCTTCACCTGGATAATAAGTTACTGGCAGGACTTCTTTACCAAAAGTTGTCGTACGCTAAAGAACACGGAAAAATGTTACACTACACAATAAGACAGTACACTTTTTCAAGCGCATTAAACGACTTTGATCTCATTGACGTAGCAGGAATTTTAATAGATAACGCAATAGAACATTCCGAAAACGAAGACATATATATTACAATCGGTCAACCAGCCAACGCAAAAACATCTGATTTTTATATAGAGGTAGAAAACGCTGGCCCCGATGCCACCCCAGATTATATTAAACAAATGCTAAAAAAAGGTCACACCTCCAAAAAGGAACGACACGGTCACGGGTACGGAATGTATATCCTAAAAAATAAAGTTAATAAGAGAAACGGCAATATTACTATTGAAAATATCAAAAGAAACAATATACTAATGCTAAAAATAACTGTCGAGGTATAAGAATGAACCACAAATTATTAATTCTTGAGGATGACACTAACCAAAGAAAGGCACTTACTAAATTAATTAGCGAACACTACAATAATATCATAGTTGAATCATACCAAGATACCGTAAATGCACAAAAAAAAATTGAAAGCATTGATGATTACACCTTATTCCTACTCGATATAAGTATCAATTCCACTAGTGTAAACAGAGAAGGGATTAATCTTGCAACATATATTAGAGGAAGAAAATGCTACTCACAAACTCCTATTATATTTATTACTGCATATCCTAGGTTTGTTTTCGATGCGATAAATGATACTCACTGCTATTCATACATTATTAAACCATATACAAACGAGAATGTCATCTCACAAGTAGATGATATAATAAAAGTTAAAGACACTATAACCTTAAGAACTATCGACCGATATTCTGTAACAATTAGGTTTACAGATATATATTACATCGAATCGATAGGGCGATATATCCATTTTCATACTGCCAACAACGGAGATGTAACATCAAGGCAGTATAGGCTTTCCGAACTTCTAGACATTTTGCCGGATTGTTTTATAAGATGTCATAAATCGTATATCATAAACTCAAACTACGTAAGTACAATATCAAGCAAAAACAAATCGATAGTTCTTAACGACATATCGGAAGATATACCATACACCGACAAGTATAAGCCTAACCTTTGATATCAATCTAAGCAACAAACTTTTGAAGGGACCAAAACCATGCTAACATTTTATGACATCGCCTCAATTCTAGTCCAATGCATCTCTTACGTGTTTACGATGCTCTCATTTTGCAACATGCGGATTAAGGATGCTCTAAAAAAGCCGGAATACTACATATCATTTGTTTGCGTTTTCTTATGGAGCGGCTATACTTCCAATTCAACCGATACACGCGTCACCACTCTCTTATTATTCTTGATGACGACATTATTTATATACATAATCTTCATAAAAGTAACTGTCAAAAAGCTATTAAAAGAGTCTATCATCCCGGCTCTTCTCGGGTTTTTAACTGTAAATATCGTTGAGTCTGTTCTTCTTGCTGTAGCTACTCTTCTTGGCTTTGAACTAACAGCCTTTCACCCAATAAATCTAACCACGTTCCTATTGTTCTTCGTTACACTTCCAATCCTCAATATACTTTTTAAAAAGACATCCTTGCGAAAACTTGCCTCCTTAATAAAATCTCCTTCCTCTTTCATCATCGCAATACTTTTTGTTTTGACAACACTTACCGTATCAACCGGAGCATTATGGCTTGTTCCTGAATCCGAATTATCATCAAGCATTTCCAACCGCCTGATAGTCGGCGTATCATTTACATTTCTGTTTCTCTTAATCTTAGAAGAGCAATCAGAACGCAGAAAAAACGAGTCACTCCACTACTATGAGACTTACCTGCCTATTGTTGAAGAAATGATTAAGAATGTGCAAATAACGCAGCATTCCATGAAGAATCAGATAATGAGTATCAAAGGTCTCGTAAGCACCGATGCAAGCGAAACAGATGTAAAGAACACTTTACAAAACCTTACCAACAATCCTTCCTATTCTGTAAGCATCGATTATACTTTTCTCTATCTGGATAACAAGCTCCTAGCAGGTCTTCTCTGTCAGAAAATGACATATGCTAAGAATCACGGTAAAATGTTGCACTACAAAATAAGACAGTATAGTTTTTCAAGTGCATTAAACGACTTTGATCTCATCGATGTAGTAGGTATCTTAATAGATAACGCCATAGAGCATTCCACCGATGAAGACATATATATTACAATCGGTCAACCTGAAAATTCAGACATTTCCGACTTTTATATTGAGATTGAAAATGCAGATCCTAAGGCAACGCCCGAGTATATCAAGCAAATGTTCAAAAAAGACCACACCTTCAAAAAAGAAAGACGTGGCCATGGATACAGAATGCATATCCTAAAGAATAAAATTAATAAGAATAATGGTAGCATTACCATAGAAAATACTATCAAAAAAGATACTCTAATGCTAAAAATAATTGTAGAAGTATGAAATCCTGGTACTAAACCGAACTAATTTATAAATTATTATTGAAAGTTCGGTTTAGACGAGGTATAGACTACCGGAAAATAAAATATTCAGATAAAAAGTATCAATGGAACAGTGGGGATATTTGGTTCTCTTTTTCTGTTTAAATAAACTCCCATTAGTAGCATCATTTCGCACAAGCCGGCGACTCATAGATTTTCTTATGCACAAAAAAATTATAAGATCTACAGCCCGCCGCACACTGCATTTTCATATCGCAGGATGCGCATTTGCCAGTCAAATACTCTGCCTTAAAGCCCCTATTATAGGCAAATGAAGACTCGTCGTTCCAAATCTCAGCAAGGCTTCTCTCTCTTAAATTGCCCTCTATAAAGGCGTCATCATACATAGACTCACAGCCTCTTACATTACCAACGCTGTCAATTCCAATTGAGTCTAGTCCAGCAGTGCAGCCCCTAAATCTAGCGCCATTTAAGTTACCTCTTATGACGCTCTCATTTTCCGTGTAATAGCCGATATTATGGGCAATTCCAAGCGCAAAAGGAACTTCATACATATGACGTTCAACAAATGCTATAACCTCGCCAAAGTCAAATGCATAGTCTATTCCTGCATTTGTCGCGTTGCCCATTGGGGAGCAAGCCTGAAGCTGCCATGCGAAAATGTTAAAACCCTTTACCGTTTCAATAAATTCTTCAAGTTTAAGAGAATTCTCGGCGTTTAAGGTTGAAATAATTGACACCGGAATATCCGCCTCGCTTAGCATTTTAATTGCTCTAACTGCTCTATCATAGCTTCCTTCCTGCCTATATTTATCGTGCACTTCTTTTGGGCCATCTAGCGACACGGCAACGGATTCAATATCAACTTGTTTTAGCCTCTTAATATGATTCTCATTAAATAATAATCCGTTGGTGATAATGCAGGTTTTAATCCCTCTTGATGTTAACGCACTCACAATCAAATCCCAATCGTCTCGCATAAAAACCTCGCCGCCAATTAAGGAAACTCGCCTGCAGCCTAGCTCTTTTAGTTGCTTTGCGACGTCTATACATTCTTTAGTTGTAAGTTCATTTTCTCTCTTCTTACCGTCAACTGCGGAGCCGCAGTATTTGCAAGAGAAACAGCAGCCAAGAGTAATCTCCCAGACGCAATTTTTTAATCTGTATGCCATGATTTAGTCTCCGTAAATTTATATAAGCTAGTATTAATTTCTCATACATATGTATTAGATTAGTCCCCGTAATTCTTATGCATTATAAATGCCATCATCTCCCTTAGGCTTTTTCTGCCCGCACTCACTACAAAATCCGTCCTTGTTTTTAGTCTGGCAATTAGGGCATATCCAGTTGCCATCTTCATCAATAACCAGTTTAGGCTCCTCATATTCAGGCGGTATATCTACTTGATTTATCTTAGTTCCCATCGGAAATTCAGGCCCTGCATATACAAGCATAAAAGGGGACGGATCCTGATTAACTATGAAGCCTGGGCCTGCATAAACCATATTCATATTAACTAGCCTAGACTCATTAGCATCATCAGGAAAAGGGTTCTCACTTTCTATATTCTCATATGCTATACTCTCATATGCATCATTAAGCAATGAATTATCACTCGCTATATCCTCATTAGAATTTCTAGTAACTTTCTCACTCTCTGTTATCACAGCAGAATCTCCGCTCTGAGAGCCCTCATTTATGTCCGCACTCTCTACTTTCTCCCCGTCATCATAATTACCAGGATAATCCCTATCATTTTCCTCTTCGTAATCTAACTCGTCCATCATTCCCGGCCCAGCGTAGACTTCAAGAATCTCTGCGTCTTCTTTATTCACCATATCCGGGCCTGCATAAACTCCCTCAAATTTTTTCCTATTCCCCATCTGCTCTGGACCAGCGTATACGCGCTTCATGTTAGCATTTTTCTTAAAAAACTTATCAAGCATAGCAATCCCCTTTCTAATCACTTTAACTTATATCTTCAACATTCCTCCCCTAATTATAACAAATCCCACCCCACAATAACACACCCATAATGATGAATTTTAAATCAAAAAAGAGCCCCCGACCAATTCGAAAAGCCCTTAATTCAATATATGAAAATGCTAAAAAATTAGCATTCACATCCAATTATAATTCCGCCGCGCTCTGCGTAATAGCTGCACAAGCCTCTAGCAGGAATACTAATAAGATCAATCTCACCAAACAGCTTCTTTAGGCCATCTATAACTGCCTTAGAAAGCTTCTCATTTTCCACGTGGCAAATGCGAATCTTACCACCCTTATAACCAGCCTTTTTAATCTCCTCTATAAGGTGCTCAATAAGCTTCTTCTCGCCTCGGCATTTAGCGATAGGATCAATAACGCCCTCTTTACTTGCGGTTCCGATAATCTTGATATTAATAATTCCAATAGCAGACGCAACAATCTTGCTAACTCTGCCATTGGCCGCAAGGTTATGAAGCGAGCTTAAGCCAAAGAAAAGTCTTAAAGAGTCTCTATACTTAATAATCTCCTTAGAGATAAAATCAAAACTCTTGCCTGCTTTTTTAAGCTCGACCATCTTCTCGAGCAATAAAACCTCACCAGGACCCGTAGCTAGCGAGTCGACGATACATATCTTAGCATCTGGGTGTTCCTCTAAATACTGCTCTTTTGCGACATTGGCACCGCTAAAAGTACCTGATAGACCGCTAGTTATTGTAACTGCATATACTTCGTCCGCTCCAGCAAATGCATCAATCCATGCCTGGGTTGATGGGCAGGCTGTCTGTGAACGGCCGTGATGAGAGTAAAAATATTCAAGCATTTCATGTACGTCAAGCTTCTCATCGTCTACAAATGAACGCTCATCTGTAGATAGGACCAACGAAACGGTCTCATAGTCAACACCAGAAAATGAAGTCAAATCTCCGGCTGAATCTGCGATAAACTTAACCATATTATACCTTTTCCCTTTATCTAGAATTTAAAAATATGTAACGCGGTTTTCAAAACCACATCAATTGTAACATAAAACCAGATTCAATGGAATAGAAAAATGCAAATTTACGCTAAAACTGCAAAATACTTGCAAATAGTCTCAAAAAATAGTATTCTATCATATGGTTTTGCTTCTAGCGAGGGTAAGCGCTTTTTGGCAAACCATATTTTTTGACACTTGTGTTAGTTTATTCTAACATTTGGTAGATGCATCTAAAAGGAGACATTTCTTATGGATAAAACTAAGACTTCCTCAACTATGAAATGGTTGGGTAAATTTATAGGAATCAGCAAGGGTTCCTACATAATCAGTGTTCTTTGCGCCATCATAAGCGTACTCTCAGGCTTCGTTACTTACCTCTTTATCGCGAAGATTGTAAGTGCCCTGATTGACGGCAACAAGGATATGAAATACTACCTAATTCAATCTGGATATATAGCACTGTTTTGGCTATTAAACAAGCTATTTCATGTTATATCAACGTCACTGTCCCACAAGGCAACATTTGGCGTGCTTGCTGAGATAAGAAGGCTTCTAACTAAAAAACTAAGCCTTATGCCTCTAGGTGACGTCCTAGAAGAATCATCTGGTACATATAAAAATATAATAATCGAGCGTGTTGACTCAATAGAAACCACACTTGCTCACATAGTTCCAGAAGTTATTTCAAATGCTATCGTCCCAATAGGAATCTTTATAATAATGCTTAGCATTGACTGGAGATTATCACTTTTATCACTCTTAAGTCTACCTGTAGGCGCATTATTCTTCTCACTTATGATGGTCACCTCTGCTGAAGACTTTAACAATACTATTGTAAAAACCAAGGCCTTAAATGACACAGCAGTTGAGTATATAAATGGTATCGAGGTTATAAAAGCATTTAGCAAGACAAAAAGCTCTTACGAAAAATTCGTCATTGCAGCCAAAGAGGGTGCAGATTGCTTTATCAACTGGATGAGAAGATGCAATGTATATCAAAATGTTGGAATGACATTATTGCCTGCCCAGTTTTTATCACTTCTACCATTTGCAGGCTGGTTCTACTTAACAGGTAAAGCATCAGGCGATGACATAGTTATGATTATCGTTCTCTGCCTGGGCCTTGTATCACCTTTCTTGGTAATATCCGGCTATATGGACGATATTGGAAAAATGGGCATTATATTTGGAGAGGTTACTAACATTTTAGAAAAGGATGAATTGTCTCGTCCTAAAGAAATGACTAAAAAACCTTCTGATAACACTATAGAGCTTAAGAATGTTCACTTTGGCTATAAGGATGAGGAAGTTCTTCACGGCATTGATTTAACGATAAAAGATGGAACGGTGAATGCACTTGTCGGTCCTTCTGGTTCAGGTAAATCAACTATTGCCAAGCTCGTTGCATCCTTCTGGGATGTAAATGAGGGCGAGATAAATTACGGTGGAGTTAATATTAAAGACATTCCACTTGATGAATACAACAAGTTCATCGCCTACGTTTCACAGGACAACTACCTGTTTGATGAGACGGTTATGGAAAACATCAGAATGGGTAATCCTTCCGCCTCTGATGAGGACGTAATAAATGCAGCTAAAACCTGTGGTTGCCACGAATTTATCAGCAACCTTGAGAATGGCTATAATACCATCGCCGGTGGAGCAGGCGGACATTTATCAGGTGGCGAGAGACAGAGAATAAGTATAGCAAGGGCGATGCTTAAAAACGCCCCCGTCATCATTTTAGACGAGGCAACCGCCTACACTGATCCAGAAAATGAAGCTATTATTCAGAAATCTGTAGCTAAGCTTATCAAGGGCAAAACCCTAATTGTAATCGCCCACAGACTTTCAACCATTGTTTCTTCTGACCAGATAGTGGTTATAAAGGATGGCAATATTGAATCTATAGGCACTCAAGACGAGCTTCTTAACAAATCAGCACTATATAAGAAAATGTGGGAAGCACACATTTCTTCTAAAGATACGGAGGTGGCTTAAAATGCTTAAGACACTCAAACTATATTACGATTTTTGCAACAAAAAAAATCAGAAAAAAATAGTAAATGCCATGCTTCTTGGAATTTTAAAATCAATATTTGCAACATTGAGAATCCCTGCAATTGCGGTAATTCTTGATGGAATACTAAAAGACAATATGACAATGAAGCATGTGTGCTTATCTCTAATTATCATGCTCATATCAATATTGGGGC
>JAIKVP010000016.1 GCA_024685635.1 Lachnospiraceae bacterium | reverse complement strand
AGCTCCATATTTACGTATAGATGAAATCTCATAATCTATGCTACATAACTGTTTGATTTCCTTACTCTTTGTATCATATTGATAAAGACTATTTTGTATCCTGTAATAAATAGTATTATTCACTTTTACTGCAGTACCGCTCAATACATTCGGTGTTTCTACTTCCGCATTGGCTCTTACGTTTGACAACATAAGTCCCGATATAAGAAAACCAAACGCTAGTATTAAGACTATTTTTTCTGTTTTTTTCATAATTATCCCTCACTCTTTAAGCATCATAGTAAACATTAAAGTTACCGATACAAGTATATTCGCCGGCCACAAATCAATTCAAACTTAGTTAATGGTAAGTTCCAGGTTCATGTTCACTATCATATATATAATAATTGTCCGGTTCTTTATTGGTATTATAATCAATATTCATAGCCATTGCTTCTTCCATAGTAATCGTACAGGCATCAATATATTCATCAGTATCTATCGACTTTAACCTTCCGTCTTCTACATACTTCAAGAAATTATCAACTGTACATTTCCATGTGTTTGACTTATAATCGTAGCTATAATACACCCTCTGTTTCCACATGCCAGTATCAAAATCATATAGTGTGTCATCAAGAAGGGAATAATCGTAAACATATGTCCTTCCATCGTTGGGGAGATCAAGCTTCACACCATCAAACACAAGCGTTGGTTTAAAGTCCTTAACAGAATCCTCAAAGGCAACTCCAGATTCAAAATACTCATTCCTATTAAAATACCTGCCATCGTACCACACACCAGAGAAAGCGCCTACAGATTGCCAGTCTCCTTCATATCCTTCAAATCTGTTATCATACAAATATGAATAACCATAGGAATAATCACCATATATCGAATCTAGTAATATCAATTTAACATATGAACCTTTCTTACCAACTCTATCACACACTTTATCCCATGTTAGAGTACTTTCATCAATAGGATCTCCACCCAGATTCAAGGCAGTATACTCCTTAATATATTCCGATAGATTACTCATGGTACAATTATTAAATAAATCGCTGGAAGAACCATCAAAAGAGAAATAATACTTAATATGTTCTAAATCAATGCTACCGTTCCCACCTTTACCGGCTCCACCATATGACCTCATCTCACCATTGTAATATACTTCAATTTCATCATGATAATAAGTTGACCAATCAATTTCAACATCCGGATTTAATTCAACAGCAATATTCATCATCGTTCTCGGAAAGCCTAAAGAATCATACCTAAAAGGATAGAGCGATGACACAAGCAAGGAACCGCCTCCACTTCTGCTATACGGGCTTTGTATATACAGCCCTTGATCAACATGTGGCGAAGTTGATAGACCATAATAAGGATATGCCTCACTTTTCTTTAATTCACCTAAAATTCTAACACCCCCATACAAACAAATGCTTTTGAATCCTTCCTGTATTCCCGTTAAATTATCAAAAAAAGACTTAGAATCATCTCCATATGTCGAAATAAGATAATCATTGCTGCTCATTACATTATCAACATTTACTGTAATACCTGTATCAACATATTTATAATCATTCACGTACTTATATTTTTCCAAATAATAGCTATATTCATAATGCTTACCAACTATAGTTTTTTGTTTTAACTTAAGAGGGCCTCCATCCGTGTTAACCCCACATCCAATATAGCCACCTTTTACTTTTGCAATAGACTCATCCTCGTATATTACGTCTTTAAATATTACATTTTCAACATTAATTCTTCCTTTCCATAATTCAGTAGAATACTTGCTGTCTTCATCAGATAACATAAATGAAGCAGGATCCGGATTGTCTGTTTTAATAAAAAAATAATCGTTAAACGGTTTCAACAATGGAATCACTTCATAAGAATACAATGTACAATCAGCAATTATTTCCTCTGTTGTTTCTTCTGTTGTTTCTTCGCTTTCAGTGGTGGCAGCCTCGGTAGACTGTTCGAATGTGCTAAGTTCTTGAGTAGTTGACACATTCTCACTTGTGGTCGCACTTGTAAAACGTGGCGAACTTGCAGTAGTTGAAACGGTACTTGTAAACCTTTCATTTGAATAACTAGGAGTGTCATAAGATTTAACACGAATCTTAGCTTTCAATGTTTTTTTCTTATTCATGTATTTAAACTTAGCCTTAACAACACAACTGCCGCTATGTTTACCTTTTACGTATCCCTTTTTGTTCACCGTAGCAACATACGTGTCTGTTGAACTCCATTTAACCTTAGAATTGACACCCTTAACTCGCAAGCGTTGCCCATCACCTATAGACATCGTTACTGACTTTTTATTAAGTTTTACCTTTTTTTGTGCACTAACAGGAATTACTCCAAATACCAATATAATAGCTAGCATTATAGAAATGCACCTTCGTATGTCTCTCTTCATTTCTTAACTACCCCTTTCATACATATTCGTAATTTAAGTAATTCCCGCTAATTAACCACCAAAATCAAACTATATTATGCCTATCAATAATCCCATTGAACGTACTTTTTGTATTGCTTCTTTCCGAGAGTCTTGATGACCTTACCTTTATAATTGACAAGCTTATATACATACTCGCCGATATAGCCATCCTGTTTCTTTTTATACTCACGGTCAATTACTATGATCATTTGTTTTTTAAAACCGTCCATAGTACGTATATACTGCGTTTTATACTTTTTTGTTTTAAATTTGATTGTA
>JAIKVP010000003.1 GCA_024685635.1 Lachnospiraceae bacterium | reverse complement strand
AAAGAAAAGTTAGGATGGATGAGTCCTGTTCAATATAGGCTTCATCTTTTAGCTGCATAATGAAAACGAGACGACCGGAGTCGTCTCGTAAAAAAGTCTAACTTTTTGGGGTCACCTCATTTGAGCTATCCCTTTTTCTATATATAGTGTTAGTAGGGGGTGCTCCCAAGCATAATAAATCAGGTAAAAAACTGCATGCTCCCAAGCGTGATAATATTCAATGGTTTTCCTTGACAGATAGATTCAATATAAGTATAATTAGTAGTACAAATCATACTTATCATACAGAAAGGATCAAGGAAATGAACGGACCGGAAGGAAAATATGCATGGACAGCGACAGTAGGAGAAAAGGGACAGATTGTCATTCCTAAGCAGGCGCGGGAAATATTTGGAATTAAACCGGGTGATACTCTGCTTCTGCTTGGTGATGAAAAACAGGGTATAGCAATTCCGCCCAAAGGTGCTTTTGCTGAATTGTTCAATTTGGCCTTTTCTGAGAAAAGCGAGGACTAATGGATGAAAAAAGTAGCTGTATTCTGCATTCCTGCACATGGACATACAAATCCCATGCTGCCGGTAGTTAGGGAACTTAGCTTACGCGGTGATGAAGTTCGCTTTTATTCCTTCAGCGAGTTTCAGGAAAAGATAGAACGAACAGGCGCAACATTCGTATGTTGTGATAAATATCTTCCGGAGTTAAGTACGAAGGAAGAGGAGAATCTGAAAAAAGTTTCCACTACGGAAATGACAATTCAGGATATCAGAATTACGGCATCAATGGATGAATTCCTGCATGGAGAGTTCACGTCTTTTGAGCCGGATGTTGTTTACACCGATTCTGTGTGCTTTTGGGGAAAACTGAATGCCTGGAAATATGATGTTCCGATGGTGGTATCCACGAGTACATTTGCATTTAATCAGATGTCTTCGACATATATGAAGAACACACCAAAGGAAATGGCTGGGCTAATCTTTGGACTGCCGAGGATTTCAAGAGAACTCAACAAGCTGAAGGCTTATGGTTATAAAGTAAAGGGGCTGTTTTCCCTGATACAGAGTGACAATCAAACGGATTCGGTTGTTTATACTTCAAAGAAGTTTCAACCGTATTCGGAGAGCTTTTCTGATCATTATAATTTTGTAGGACCTTCTTTGATGACTGATATAGAGCCGGATAAGAGAAATATACGGCCACTTGTGTATATATCTCTGGGTACGGTCATCAATGATCGGCTTGATTTTTACGGCAAATGTATTGAGGCATTTAAGGATCAAAACATTGATGTGATCATATCTTGCGGGAAATCAGTAGATATAGCAAGTTTTGGAAAACTGCCGGAAAATATAAAGATTGAACCTTACGTTGATCAGCTTAAGGTTCTTTCAAAGGCTGATGTGTTTGTTACACACTGCGGAATGAACAGTGTATCAGAGAGCCTCTTTATGGCGACACCGATGGTTTTGTATGCTCAGACGAATGAACAGGAGGCGGTCGCAAGAAGAGTTCGTGAAATTGGCGCGGGAATAGATTTGAAGGATGATTCGGTCGTAGGGATAAAGAATACAGTAAGTGATATTTTGAACACTGTATCATATAAGGAATCAGCGCAGGAATGCTGTGATGATTTTAGAAATTGTCCGGGAGTGAAAGGAGCAGCTGACTTTATAGAGAACGCACCGCATTCATCTGATGGCGTAGATATCATAAGGGATTTAAGTAAAGCGAATGCAGGATTGCAGGTAGGGTACAGTGTTGTAACCATACTTCTAGCGAATATCCTATTCCGCATTATTAGTATAAAGTATTTGTGGATTTATATAGTTTTGGCAATAGTTTTGTCTATGCCAATCAATAAGCTACTGCAAAAGGCGGCATATAAACACTTGGTGAAAACAAAGTTGAATTAAAAAATAACGGAAATAGCGCAACTATCGATGGAATACCCGGTTCTTAAGAATGTATATTAAACCATCAAAAAACTAACTATATGGGGACAGCATACTTGTCGCACCCACAAAAATATGATAAAATCAAGAGTGATGTCTTAATCAGACATCACTTTTTTAGGATTGGAGTAAATTATATAAAGGAGTTATATTATGCTACACTCAAAATGGAAGTTTAAGATAAACATATTCAGTCTTGGCCTTATGTTTTTAAGCTTTGGGGTCAACATATTAGGAAGATATATTGTTTCTCATTACAGTATTCCTTTCTGGTTAGATACATTTGGAACCTGTTTATCAGCAGCGGTTTTAGGGCCGCTAGCTGGTGGAATAGTTGGTTTTTCAACTAATGCCGTAACAGGAATCGGTTCCTATATTGATATGTGCTACGCCATAGTCGCAGTCGCAGTTGGTGTCGTAGTCGGACTTTTCTATAAGAAGGAGCGCTGGTTTGAGAGCTTTCATGTATTCTCAACGGCGACTTTATCAGCGGGGGCTGCAGTAGTAACCTCAACTCCACTAAACCTTCTTGTCTATGGCGGTTACACAGGCAATGAGTGGGGCGACGCTCTCTATGACATGATTAATCAGTCAGTTTCAGCCGAATGGCTCTGTGCGATACTAGCGGAAGCATTTGTCGATGTGCCTGATAAGGTTGTATCACTCTTGTTCGTAGTGTTGGTCTTAAAGATATCAGAAGTTACACACTTTAGTGATTTCGTGAGAACCCGATATGCTGGCGATTTCAAAAAAAAGAAAAAATCAAAAAAAGACAAAAATAACACTATCAAGGCAGGCTGCCTTTTACTAGCATTTACTTTACTATCTTACAATTTTCCCATTAGCTCATTAACTGCTAAGGCAGCAAATGTAGACTTTAGCGCAGAGTACGAGTTCACTTCTTTTGACACAGATGACGGTTTAGACTCACTAGAAATCAACTCAATAGCACAAACCTCAGACGGATATATATGGTGTGCCGCCTACTCTGGAATATACAGATACGACGGCTCAACATTTGAAAAAAAGTATTTGGATGAGAGAATATCCAATGCTACAGTCCTCTATGTAGATTACAAGGACAGGCTCTGGATAGGAACTAATGACAGCGGAGTCGGCTGCTATGACATTTCTTCATCTAAGATTGAATTCTATGACAGCAATGATGGCTTGAGCTCTAATTCCGTAAGGTCCATTGCAGGAGATTCTAAAGGACATATCTATGTTGGTACAGCGACTTATCTCAACAGAATAAACCAAAGCGGAGAGGTTTTTGCTTATGATGACTGGGCGGATTTAACATTTGTCAACTCGCTTAGCTGTGATGATAAGGGTATGTTAGTCGGTGTGACGGCAGCGGGAACATTATTTAATATGGACAACGGCGCAATGGGCGACATGATCAGCTATGACGACGACGAATCTGTCTACTACGCTAGCGTTTGTTCTAACAAATCAGGGGCTTATATCGTAGGAACATCAGACGGACGATTCATTAATTTCAGCATTAATAACAACAAAATAGTAAAGGGTAACATCGCTCGTGCAGAAGACATGAGCGTTATTTCTGCCTTATATTATGATGAAGCCAATGCTGGATACTTGGTCTGCAGTGATTCAGGAATAGGATATTTGTTTTCAGACGGAGAATTTATTAACCTTTCAACTGAAGATTTTAATTCCTCTTGCAGCTCATGTATTATAGATTATCAGGGCAATCTCTGGTTTTCATCTAATAAGCAGGGTGTATCTAAGTATTCTAAAAATCCTTTTTATAACATTTTCAAAAAGGGCGGGATTAGTGACGAGGTTGTAAATGCAGTCGTAGTAAAGGATAACGACATTTATGTTGGAATGGAAACGGGGCTTTATATACTAGATAGGACCACGTATAGAACCAAGCAGTTTTCTTTTTTAAATGAATTTAAAGGCGTAAGAGTCAGGCATATATTAGAGGATTCTAAGGGAAATATCTGGGTTTCAACATACGGTAATATGGGCTTATGCATGATAGATCAAAACCACAATATTACAAGCTATAATGAGAATACTCAAGGCATTTGCGGAAGTAGGTTTAGATCGACGATTGAGCTACTTGATGGAACGATTTTGGCGGCAACTACAGAGGGACTTAACTATATTAAGGACGGCAGAATTGTTAAGACCTTAAATGCAGCAAGTGGCTATTCAAGTCCACAGACTCTCTCAATGGTTGCAAGCGCTGATGGAACGGTTTTATGTGGAACTGATGGCGACGGCATTTACCTTGTGAAGGATCAGAAGGTTGTTGGCCACATCGGAGAGGAAGAGGGGCTTGATTCGCAGGTTGTTATTAGGATTGTAAAAGCGGATCCAGGCTTTATTTATATCACAAGTAACATGCTCTACTATGACGACGGAGAGAGCATTATGAAGCTTAATAGCTTCCCTTATAGTAACAACTATGACCTTAAATTTATGGATAACAACGAGGTCTGGGTGCTATCAAGTGCGGGTATTTTTATTGTTCAAAAGGAAGATTTCTTGAATAATGTGGAGTACAACTACACTTTGTTAAACAGAAGCCGAGGATTTGACACAACACTTACAGCTAACTCCTGGTATGATTATCTAGGAGACGATTTGTACTTATGTTGTACAGACGGAATAAGGATGATTTCCACAGGCAGTTATAACCAGTTTAAGCAAAACTACGCTATAAGAATAGCAAGTGTTTATTGTGATGATCAGGAGGTCGTTGGCAATTGGAATGGTTATTTGATTCCGGAGAATACCAAGCGAATCAAGATAATGCCAGCGATATTAAACTATAGCTTATATAACCCGCTAGTTAAGATTTACCTAGAAGGTGCTGATGACGCGGGTGTTACTGTGAGGCAGAATGAGTTAAGTGCGCTAAGCTACACCAACTTGCCTTATGGTCAATACAAGCTTCACGTGCAAATACTAGATGATTCAAGAGGCAGGGTTATAAATGAGGCAGTATTTGACATAACTAAGGACGCTCAGCTATATGAGAGGACCTATTTTAGAGCGTATCTTTACTGCGTTTTGGCTTTATTTATAGCATTTTTGGCATGGATGATTGCAAAGCTTACTTCACTCACGGTCATCAACAAACAGTATGATGAGATTAGAATGGCCAAGGAAGAGGCTGAGTATGCCAATTATGCCAAGTCAAGATTCCTTGCTAATATGTCTCATGAAATCCGTACTCCAATCAACACTATCATGGGTATGAATGAGCTTGTTATGCGTGAAGATGTCAGTGATTTAGTTAAAAAATATTCGACGGATATTCAGTCGGCTAGCGAGTCGCTATTATCAATTGTAAATGATATCTTAGACCTTTCAAAGATTGAGTCAGGTAAGATGAATATTGTCTCAGAGCAGTATAAAACAGTTGATTTACTCTGCTCGGTAATCACAATGATTAGGGTTAAGAGTGATGAAAAGAGACTGTATTTTGAGGAGAAAATTGATCCTAAATTACCTGTTAAACTATTTGGTGATGACGGCAGAATTAAGCAGATTTTGTTAAATGTATTAAGTAACGCAGTTAAATATACGCCAAAGGGTGACATTTCCCTTAAGGCCAGTGTTAAGGAAGTGACTCCTGACTATGTTGACATTTGTTTTGAGGTTGCTGATACAGGTATTGGAATTAAGGAAGAGGAGAGGGCTAAGCTTTTCTCTGCATTTGAAAGATTAGATGAGAATAAAACTTCGCATATTCAGGGAACTGGATTAGGACTTAACATTACTAAGCAGCTTATCGATATGATGGGCGGAACTATTGAGGTTGAGTCAGAGTATGGCAAGGGCTCGACATTTACAATCGTGATTAGGCAGACTATTGTTGATCCTTCACCAATCGGAGATTTTAAGATTGCCAGCAAAAATAGAAGAAAAGAGCAGCATTATGTAGCAAGCTTTTTAGCGCCTAGGGCGAGAGTTCTGGTTGTTGATGACAACAAGATGAACCTGTCGGTTGTTAAGGGACTTCTTAAAAAGACCAGGGTTCAGCTTGATACAGCCGAGAGCGGTAAGGAGTGTTTGCAGGCAATCAAGGTCAAGAAATATGATGTAATTTTGCTTGATCACATGATGCCTGAGATGGATGGAGTTGAGACCTTAAATGAAATCAAAAACAGCCAGCACTTAAATGTTGCGACTCCGATAGTTGCCCTTACTGCCAATGCAATAGAGGGTTCAAAAGATGCTTATATCAAGCTTGGATTTGACAACTATCTATCTAAGCCAATCAACAGTCAGGAACTAGAAAATGTAATAGCTGAGAGCATTGATGACTCGCTTATAGAGAGATAATTAGTTTGTGGCATAAATAGACAAGATAAAAGACATATGATGTTAATAATGACGAAATGTAATTATGGTATAAAGCAACAATAGAAATTGCATATGATGTTAATAATAACGAAATTTCTTTATAAGGCTAACTGTCTTTTGACCTTTTAGTTGTATAATGTTATAATAACTATGAGGTGAGCAAATTAGGGTACATTTTTGTACCCTTTTTGTGTGGATTTTAGGAGAGATTGATATGGAATATAATTACAGCTATGAGTTAGCAGCACTTATAGTGTTTGTTTTTTGTGGTTTTTTACTTATAACTGAAAAGGGAACTAAGAGAAGGCAGAATAGGATTCTTTTGCTTGCATTTACTAACTGCGTGCTAAGTACCTGTTGCAGCCTTATGACTGCTATGCTTGGTAATTACGCAGATGGAGCATATGATTCTTTTTTTATTATCTCTGAGTATATATATCATGCTATACATGTTACTTTGCCCTTTTTGTTTGTCTTATATGTATACGAGATATTAAGCAAGTGGAACATGATTGACTTAAAGCGAGGGGCATTGATGGTTGCACCGCTTTTGGTCTTTTACTCGATACTTATTCTTAATATGTTTGTTCCAGTAGCATTTGTTGCTCGTCATGGAATATATGAGAGACGGTTAGGAATTTATTTTGAGTATATAGTTGCAGTGATGTATATGGTTTGGTGTATTGTTGAGATATTGATGAATCATAGACTTCTTACTGCATCTAAGAAAGTAGGATTTTGTTCATTTCTTATTATATGCCTACTTGGAGTATTAATTCAGCTCTTTTATCCTACAGTGCTTATTGAGGCATTTATGGAGGCTTTGGGATTACTTGCACTTGTCTTTAGTGTTGAGGATGACAGAAGTGCTAAGGATGTGGTTACGGGTGCGAGGAATCGTAATGCATTTATTAATGATAACCAATGCTATATGGCAGCGGTCAATAATTACCACGTTGTATATGTTAAGTTCGCTAATTTTAGAAACTTCCAGACAGCGATGGGTGTTTTGTCAATTAATGAGGTTTTGTTAGATATAGCGACATGGCTGCTTGATGAGCATCAGGACTATGAGGTTTACTATTTAGAGAACGGTGTATTCGCTTTGTGTGATTACACTTGGAATGAAGAAAAAATTGATGCCCTTTCTAAGAATCTTGAAGAGAAGTTCTCTAAATACTGGACATATGGAAGTATTACTATTCCATTTAACACTCAGATTTATACTGTTAAGATTCCTAAGGATGTCAACAATATTAACGAGCTTCTTTCACTTATCGATTCAGACAACAATATTACCGATCAGGTTGTCGCTCGATTTGAGGGAGACGATTTACAGTTCGTTAAGCGCAAGTCAGAGGTTGAGGCAGCGATTAAGAGAGCTCTAGATGACAATAAACTTAAGGTTTATTATCAGCCAATCTGGGATAGTTCAACTAACAAGATTCGTTCAGCTGAGGCGCTTGTTAGGTTAATTGATGATGATTTGGGATTTATTCCACCCGATGAGTTTATTCCGATAGCTGAGCAGACAGGACAGATTCTTGATATTGGAACCTTCGTATTTGAGACAGTTTGTCAGAATATCAAGGAGCAGAATTTTAGAGACTTAGGAATAGATTTTGTAGATGTTAACCTGTCACCTGTTCAGTGTATGCAGAGCAATCTTGATGAGACATTTAGGCTTATCATGGATAAGTATGGCATAGATTCAGATCAGATTAACCTAGAGATTACAGAGACTGCTGCTGCAGAGAATCCTGAGATGTTTAAGGAGACTATGGAGAAGTTAAAGGCTATGGGCTTTAAGTTCTCACTTGATGATTATGGAACTGGATTTGCTAACATTTCCTATATGGTTGACATGGAATTTCATATCATTAAGATTGATAAGACCATCCTATGGAATGCAGACAAGAGTGAGACTGCACGGGTCATCCTTGATAACACAATACGGATGATTAAGGAGATGGGAGTTAACATCATCACAGAAGGTGTTGAGACTCAGTCTCAGAGAGATTATTTAAGAAATGCAGGCTGCGATTACTGTCAGGGTTATTATTTCTCAAGACCAGTTGAGAGAGACAGTTTTGTAGATTACTGTATAAAGTTTAAGAGCCAGACCAATGGCTAGAAGGAGGATACAATGGAAATCGTATGTTTAGACTTAGAGGGTGTTCTTGTTCCTGAGATATGGATTGCATTTGCTAAAGAGAGCGGCATTCCTGAATTAAAGAGAACTACCAGAGATGAGCCTGACTATGACAAGCTTATGAATTGGAGATTAGGAATCTTAAAGGAGCACGGTTTAGGTCTTAAAGAGATTCAGGATACTATCGCTAAGATTGATCCAATTCCTGGTGCTAAGGAGTTTTTAGATGAGTTAAGATCAATAACTCAGGTTATCATTATCAGTGATACATTTACACAGTTTGCAGCTCCACTTATGAAGAAGCTTGGCTGGCCTACTATTTTCTGTAATACATTAGAGGTTGCCAATAGCGGTGAGATTACAGGCTTTAAGATGCGTTGCCCTGAGAGCAAGCTTTCAACTGTTAAGGCTTTGCAGTCAGTTGGATTTGACACTATTGCAAGTGGTGACAGTCACAATGATTTGGGCATGATTAAGGCTAGTAAGGCAGGATTCTTGTTTAAGAGTACAGATGCTATTAAGGCAGATAACCCAGACTTAGAGGCATTTGAGACATATGATGACTTGTTAAATGCTATCAAGAAGGCCTTGTAATTAATAATCATAGAATTGATAGAATATTATATCTTGAATAATAAAAAACTCGCTAGTTAAATGATTTTCTAATATTAGATTAATGTCTAATCTTTAGAAAGTCGCTTAACTAGCGAGTTTTTATTTGTCTAAACGTTCCTTATAAAGCTTGTTCATCAATGGCTCATTAGAACGGCTGATGTATACATTGTCACCGGTGGTTGTGATAAAGCAATGCATCGCCTTGTCTAAACTCTCCACGAAGTCCATATTAATAAGAAATGACTTGTGGCAGCGATAATAAGGATTCTCGCCTAATTCGTTAAGTAGTGCATCTAAACTACATAAACTCTCGCTTACTGAACCGTCATCGTAATGCCTCTGCTGGCTGTGCCCGTATTGTTCAGCGTAAACTAAGTTCTTATTGCAAATGCTATCAGAAGCTTGGTCTTTCTCTTCCTTGC
This sequence comes from Lachnospiraceae bacterium, assembly GCA_024685635.1. Taxonomy (GTDB): domain Bacteria; phylum Bacillota; class Clostridia; order Lachnospirales; family Lachnospiraceae; genus NC2004. The sequence continues at coordinate 2,021 of JAIKVP010000003.1, read as the reverse complement.
TTGCAATAGACTCCTTAGCAGCACTTAAGGCATCTAAAACCTGCTTAGGATTGACCGGCTTTTCAATGTAATGCTGAACATGTAGTCTGTATCCATCTAAAGCGTGGTCAAGACTAGAGGTAGTAAATGCGATAAACACATCGTCATCAAACTCTCTTATCTTGCTGACCGCCTCAACTCCACTACAGCCAATCATATATATATCCATAAAAATGATGTCGTATTCACCAGCCTTATAGACCTTTAAAAAGTCAGATGCAGAAGAGTATTCATCAATCTTTGAATCGATATCAGTTTTACTAATGATACCTGAAAGAAGTCGTCTCTCAGCTGGTTCGTCATCGCAAATTGCAATTCTTAGCACATAATCACCTCGCATATATCAAATGTAAAATATACGTAAAATGCTTTAATTTCAGAAAGATTATAACACATAATATTTAATTGTGCTAGCAATAAATAAGGCTTTTGCTATATGAAAAAACATTAATCAGTTGACGTATTTTAAGATATGTGATATAACTGTTAGTGTAGACTAACATATGAACGATTGTTCATATGTAGAATCGAAAAATGCTAATAAACCAAATTAGTATGACATAATAATAAATATAGTAACTAGTAAATTAGAGCTTAAAAAGGAGTGTTATTATGTTTCTAAAGCTTAATCAAATCAGGAAATCCTTCGGTGCTGGAGAGAATAGGGTTGAGGTACTTAAGGGAATTGATTTAGAGCTTGAAAAGGGCGAGTTTTGTGTTTTACTTGGTCCTTCTGGTTCTGGTAAATCAACTCTGTTAAATATTATAGGTGGTATAGATAATGCTGATTCTGGAGATATTATTGTCGATGGCAACAGAATGGCTGATATGAAAGAGAAGCAGCTTACTAAGTATAGAAGAACACATCTAGGATACATTTTCCAAAGATATAATCTTATTCCTAATCTTACGGTTAGAGAAAACATTGAGGTTGGAGCCTATTTAGGCAATAATCCATTAAATGTTGATGATCTTTTAAACACTCTTGGATTAAAAGAGCATCAAAATAAAATTCCTAATCAGTTATCAGGTGGACAGCAGCAGCGCTGCTCAATAGGTAGAGCTTTAGTAAAAAACCCTGACATTTTACTATGTGATGAGCCTACTGGAGCACTTGATTCTAAGACTTCCATTGAGATTCTGAAGCTTATAAATGATGTAAATATCCGCTATGGCAACACAATAGTCATGGTTACACATAACGACGGAATTAAGGAGATGGCGGACAGAGTTATCAAGCTTAAGGATGGAATGATTAGAAAGAATTATACAAATGAACAAAGGACACCAGCCGAAGAGCTTGACTGGTAAGATGGAGGTTGATTATGAAGAATCCGTTAAACAAGCGCGTCTTTAGAGAGATGCGTGGTGATTTTGGTAAATACACAGTCATCTTCCTGACATTAGTTCTATTTATTGGTATGGTTTCAGGCTTTTTGGTCGCTGCAGACAGCATGATATATGCCTACAATGAAAGCTTTACAAAATACAATGTGGAGGATGGCCATTTTGAAACGCAAGAAAGCCTAAACAAGGCTCAGATACGAAAGCTTGAAGAGCTAGATATCAAGCTTTACGACATTCCCTATATTGAGGAGAAGCTTGATAGTGGAAGTGAATTAAGGATATTTGCCAACCGCAAAGAGGTTGATAGAGCCTGTCTTATGAAGGGTGAATTTCCAGAAAATGCTAACGAGATTGCAATAGACAGAATGTTTGCAGATAACAATAAGTTAAAAGTTGGGGACACGATTAAGAGCAAAAGCCACGAGTATAAGATAGTTGGTCTGGTCGCTTTATCTGACTACAGTACCTTATTTAAGAGCAACAGTGATACAATGTTTGATTCGGTTTTATTTGGTGTTGCATTGGTATCTGATAAAATGTTTCAGACCTATGATGAGGACTATATAACGCCTGCATATGCATGGAAATATAACAATCCGCCAAAGGATAAGGATGAGGAAGTGGATATGTCAGAG
>JAIKVP010000290.1 GCA_024685635.1 Lachnospiraceae bacterium | reverse complement strand
TTCATCGCTTGACTGGCCATTGCTTACTAGAGCTGCTGAGACTAGAAAGCCTCTTATAATTTCGACTGGCGGTAAGACTTTATCAGATATAGATAAACTCTATAACTTCTTTACACACAGAGACTGTCATTTTGCATTTTTGCATTGTATTGCTGAATATCCAGCGCCAGAGGGGCATTTGCAGCTTGATTTCATCGACAAGATGAGAAAGAGATATCCTGATGTTGCAATTGGTTATTCAGGACATGAGGATCCTAATGATCACACAGTTCCAATGATGGCAATTGCGAAGGGAGCAACTATTTTAGAGAGACATGTAGGACTTCCTACAGAGACGATTAAGCTTAATGCTTACTCTATGAATCCAGAGCAGGCAGATGCATGGATAGAGGCTTCTGAGAGAGCAAAGAATATTTGCTCGTTAAAGAAGGATACTGAGAAATATGTATCTCAGGCAGAGATTGATTCACTTAATTCTCTTATGCGTGGTGTATACTTATCTCATGATGTGGCAGCGGGTGAAACCATTGAGAGAAAAGATGTATTCTTTGCGATGCCATGTAACGACAAGCAGATGTCTAGTGGTGAGTTTATTAGTGGAATCGTTGCAAGCAAGGATTATAAGACCAACGAAGAGTTACATGAGAAGCGCAAGATTACAGATGTAAACTTAGCAAGAAGCGTTATTCATGATGCCAAAGGTATGCTTTATGAGGCAGGTATTGCCTTAGGAGATGACTTTGAGGTTGAGCTTTCTCATCACTATGGAATGCAGAATTTCAGAAATGTTGGAGCCGTTATTATTAACATTATTAACAGAGAGTATTGTAAGAAGCTTATCATAGTTCTTGCAGGCCAGAAGCATCCTGTTCACGCTCATGAGAAGAAGGAGGAGACCTTCCAGTTACTATATGGAGATCTTGAGGTCGATATTGATGGAACGAAGAGAGTTATGAAGCCTGGAGATATTCAGACCGTATTAAGAGGTCAGAAGCACAAGTTCTCTTCTAAGACTGGAGCGATTTTTGAAGAGGTATCTACTACGCATATTAGAAATGATTCATATTATGAGGATCCTGTTATTAACGCTAAGGACCCAATGGAGAGAAAGACAATTTTGCGTAAGTGGTAATAATTATACGAGGTGAAGCGTATGAAGAATCAGAAGGAATGTATACTTGTTGTTGAGGATGAGGGAAGAATCAGACGAATGTTAGTCGATTACTTAGGAATCAGAGATTACTATGTATTAGAGGCAGCGGACGGAGAGGAAGCTCTTAATGTATTCTATGAGAACAATCAATATATTGACCTCATTTTGCTTGACATCATGCTACCTAAGCTTGATGGTTATCAGGTATTAAAGGAGATTAGAGCTATGTCTGAGGTGGCTGTAATTATGCTTACAGCTAAGGACGGCGAGCATGATCAGCTAGAGGGCTTTAGATTAGGCGTTGATGATTACATTTTAAAACCATTTTCTAATGCGGTTTTGCTTGGTCATATCGAGGCAGTGCTTAAGAGAAGTAGTGTTGGAGTAGGACACGGCAAGCAGCAGGAGATTGGTTTACTCACTATTGATAGTGACAGCAAGAGAGTATTCTTGCATGATAAGGATATTGGTCTTACAGCTAAGGAATACAGCTTGCTTTCATATTTCTTAGATAATATGAATGTCGTAGTTCTTAGAGAGAATATCCTTAACCAGGTATGGGGATACAATTACGTAGGTGATACCAGAACGGTTGATACCCATATCAAGCAGTTAAGAGCAAAGCTTACAGCGGAATGTCCATATATCAAGACTGTTCACGGTTTTGGATATAGGTTTGAGATTCCAGAATAAATAGTAGAGAGGACGATATGATGTCTAATAAGGCAGAGCAGTTTGTTCAGAAGCTTGAAGATGTCAGTAAGTCAGTCAAAGCGTTAAAAAGGGAAACCAATCGCCTTAGTATAGGGCGGTTGGTCTCTTTTGCTATAGGCGCTTGTGGGCTGATTATAGGGCTGGCTGATTCTAATACTGTTGGAATAGTTGTCGGAGCGCTTGCAATTGTAGTATTTGCAGTGCTTGTTTATATAAGTGCGGACAAAAATGATAAGCTGCACTACTACGAAGCTTTATATGATGTTTACGAGCGATATGTCAAACGCTTTTCAAATGAATGGACTGAATTTGATGATGACGGAGTAGAGTTTTTAGAATACGCTCCGACCTATATCAAGGAAGTATCAATGGATCTTGATATATTTGGAGAGAATTCGCTATTTCAGTATATTAATGTTGCTGCTTCTAAGATTGGAAGAACTATGCTAGCTAAGGTCTTAACTCTAGCATTTGACTCATCTGACAATGAGGAGAGCAATGCCGAAAAGCTGGACAAGCAGTTTATGGTTTCTAAGCTTGCAATTGAAGAGAGGCAGGAGGCCGTTGATGAGCTTCTAAAAAATGAGGAATTAAGCTATAAGCTAGAAGCACTTAGTCAGAAAGCCAAGAAGAGTTCTAAAAAGGCTATGAATAGCAGCATACCCAATCTTAAGGAGTCTGATGAGGACAAGAAATTCTCGCTTGTTATTGCGATATTAGCTTCGATTCTAACTGCCGCGGCCTGGATAAGCGTTATACTAGCAGCATTTAAGATCGTTAGTGTATCTATTCCGGTTATATTATTTGTGGTGATATTTGTATTAAGTCAGTTTATGGATGGAGTGCTCTTTTCTAAGAGTTATGAAGCGTTTGGTTGTTTAGAATTTCTTGCAGCCTATGAGCAGTATTTTTACGAGGTAGCCAAAGCTGAATTTGAATCACAGGCACTTTTAAGAATTAAAAAGGAGATAGCTAAGGATGCGGATAAGGGAATATTAGGCTTAAGAACTATAGGAAATGCAATAATGTTTCGCTCTAATCCACTTGTTTACGGCCTTTTATGTACAGCCTGCTTTTACAATGCATTTGTTTACTTAAGCTTCACGCGCTGGAGACATAAGTATGAGAAGAGAGTTCCTAAGTGGATTAATGCAGCAGGCGAGATGGAAATGTATCTAAGCCTTTCCGTTATCGGAAGAGTTAAGACGGTAAGGGTATTTCCTGAGATTGTTGAAGAGTCTAGCTCCACAGTTAACTTTAAGGAAATGTGCCACCCACTTATCAATGAGGATCAGGTGGTCGGTAACGACTGCGCAATGGATAGCAATCTGCTCATAATAACCGGCTCTAATATGTCAGGTAAGACGACTTATCTTAGAACTCTCGGAGTAAATGTTATCTTAGCCTACTCAGGCTCTATGGTGCTATCAAAGCGTGCTAAACTAAGCGTTATGAGATTATTTACATCGATGAGAGTCGTTGATGATGTTGGAAGAGGTATATCAAGCTTTTATGCAGAGGTGCTTAGGATTAAGACTATGGTTAGTTATATCGATAAGCACACGCCTATGCTCGTTCTGATAGATGAGATATTTAAGGGAACTAACTCTGCTGACAGAATTATAGGCGCTAAGGGCGTTATAGGGACGCTCGCTAAGCCTTGGATTACAGGAATGATTACAACACATGACTTTGAACTTTGCTCACTAGCAGAGAATCACAAGCAGATAATTAATTATCATTTTGATGAATATTTTGAAAATGATGAGCTCAAGTTTGAGTACAAGCTAAAGGAAGAGCGCTGTACTACAACCAACGCTCTTCAGATATTGAAAATGGCAGGTATAACACAGTAAGGAGGTTTTTATTATGGATGAGAAGATTGCCAAGCTTCAGGAGATTATTGACACTAACGACAATATAGTCTTCTTTGGCGGTGCGGGAGTATCGACAGAGAGCGGAATTCCAGACTTTAGAAGTCAGGACGGATTATATAATCAGCAGTATGATTATCCGCCAGAGACGATAGTTAGTCACACATTTTTTATGAATAAGGTAGATGAGTTTTATAGATTCTATAAGGACAAGATGATTGCCCTAGAAGCTGAGCCTAATGCAGCTCACAAAGCGCTTGCAAAGCTTGAGGAAGCAGGCAAATTAAAGGCGATAATTACTCAGAATATCGACGGCCTACACGAAAAAGCCGGAAGCAAGGAAGTCTATGATATTCACGGCTGTGTAAACAGAAACTACTGTGTTAAATGCAGGAAAATGTTTACTGCCAAGGACATAATGAATATGGATGGCACACCTCACTGCGACGACTGTGGAGGCCTTATTAAGCCTGATGTAGTTTTATATGAAGAGGGACTAGACCAGAACTTAATTGCAAAGAGCATCTCAGCAATATCTAAGGCAAATGTGTTAATTATTGGTGGAACCTCTTTGGCAGTTTATCCGGCAGCGGGCTTTATTGATTACTTTAACGGCGAGCATTTAGTTGTAATTAATAAGTCAGATACAGCTAAGCATGTAAGAGCTACACTGACTATAACAGAGCCTATCGGAGAGGTCTTTAGTCAGCTTAAGATATGATTTGGATGAATTGATTTAGATCAAATTGTATAAATTAGATTGCTATCTAATCTTAAATAATAAAAAGCAGGAGAAATTATGCCAATTGGCATTTAGATTCTCCTGCATTTTTTAACTATATTTTGTTTGCTTATTAGTATTGTTAATTTACTATATTTTGTTTGCTTATTTAATTAACTTTCTTAAGCAGCGAATAAACTTCATTTTCAAAATCAATCTCTTCATATCCGTTGCTTAAATAAAGCATTTTCTCCTGATCAACTGTCTCAGTTGCAAAGCCAGGCCTGTAGTCAAAAATTGCATACTCAGTATCATAAATCTCACCCTTATTTACAACCGCACCATCAATCATATAAATGACATCGCGTTTGGCAAGCTTAGGAAGAAAGAAGGTTGAAGCAGACACGCTTGAGTCATCTGGAATTGAATCATAAACTTCCTTAAGTGTAGCAGTTGTATCTTTAGCAAGCTTATAATTCTCGTAATAGTAAGTCTTGGTTCCGTACTGACTCATAAATGCACATACGCCTGTTATTAAGCAAACTAGCATAATATGCTTTAATTTATCACTATCCTTAATATCAGCAAGATTAAGAATTACAACATATAGAATAAACATATATGGTCCAAATACATACTGATAAAATACATCGTGCTGATAAGCGTATTCAGGCAAAAGATTTACAAAAACAAAAGGTATCAAAAGAATGTATCTCTCAACATGCTTAGTCGCAAATGCTAAAAATCCGACAGGCATTAAGACATCCAAGATAAACTCAATCTTGTCTGTATTAATCATCTGCGTAATCAAATAACCAGGATTAGTAACTAGCGTAGCAAGAATTCCAACTAGCCCTTCGCTGTCAGGATGAACTAAATTGGCATAGTGGTTAGTCATAAGTCCATCACCATATTTGGCAATATAAGAAAATGCAAGAATCATGGCGATTCCACCAATAGCCATCATAATGATTCCGCGCTTTATATCTTTTCTTCCTAGGAGAGCATAAGCACCCATAACAATTATAAATAGTGTTGCATCCTCCTTAACCATACAGGTTAAAACAGAGAAGATAATTGTAGGAATAAGCTTATTAGCTTCATAGCTATAAAACAAAAATAGTAAAATAGGAATCAAGAATACATTCTCGTGAAAATCATAGAATGCTCCGCCAAATGTTGCAGGAGATAAGGCGTAAATAGCACAAATTACAATGCTCATAGTCTCACTAAATTCAAGCTTCTTAGCAAGTAAATAAAGAGGAATAACGCCTATTCCAATCGCTAAAGCCTGCACAACTAAGAGAGTAGAGCTGTGTGGAAATACAAAATAAATTGGCAAAATTAAGTAGTAAATCAAAGAAGTGTGAACATGCAAATGCGACATTTCCTCGAATCTCTCGCAGGTTGTATTAAGAGAGAAATTGTCCTTCATGTTATAAAACATTTGCGCAAATATTCCCATATCGTAGGTCGATGATGACGACTGTTCATAACGTAAAACCGTTAAAAATGCTATTGCAAATGTTATTGATACACCGATTAAAGCTAGTAAAACATAGCGTATGGCCGGCTTATTAATATCCCTAAAAAGCTTGATATAGGTATCTTTATAATAGTATATCGCCAAAGCAAATACAAAAAATGTCGCTATTACAATATAAGCTGAAGACTCAGACCTATTAAGCTCAAAGCCAAATAAAACTAGAGAGCCAAGAAGATAATAGGCATCAAATTCCGGCTTTTCTATATAATAGTGAACAACAGAAACTATTAAAAAGCAGATTATATAGTGGATTGCAAATCTAGATAGTGAAAAACTGCTCTGTGCTGCGAGCTCGAAATTTTTGAAATGTTCAATAAATACTGTAAGACACCAACAGGCAATGAGCCTGGTGATAACATTTTCCATTGTGAGTTTATATGACGGCTTGATAACTTTTTTTGCCGTTGCATTAGATTTTTTGTTAGAGCGCTTGTTTCCCATAAAGAAATTCCTCCTAAAAAAAACATAAAAGAATTATACAACATATACGAATTATAGGCAAATATAATAATATTTCCTTTTTTTTATCAAGAAAATGTGATACAATACTGAAGTGTGTAATTTAAAAATATAGAAATTTATGGGGCAAATGAAAGCTCCTAACGATGAAAGGGATGATAAAATGCAGAAAGGTATATGGGATGATCAGACCATGAGAATGTCTGACAGAATCACTGCAAATCATCAGATTAGCCCGGAACTCTACACCAAATACGATGTTAAGCGAGGACTGAGAGATATCAATGGTAAGGGTGTTTTAGCGGGGCTTACTGAGATATCAGAGATTTTAGCGTATACAATTGTTGATATGGAGATGATTCCTTGTGAGGGTAAGCTTTTTTATCAGGGAATTAACGTAGAAGACCTAGTTGCTGGTTTTATGAAAGAGCAGCGTTTTGGTTTTGAAGAGACCATCTTTTTATTATTGTTTGGTAGTCTTCCAACTGAGGAAGAATTAGTTGACTTTAGAAGAGTATTAGTTGAAAAACGAGAGCTTCCTAATGGATTTACTAGAGATATGATTATGAAGGCTCCAAGTAGAGACATGATGAATGCTATGAGTAGAGCGGTTCTTGCGCTTTACTCTTATGACAAGAGAGCCAATGATACATCTATTCCTAATGTGCTTAGTCAATGTTTAGGACTTATATCTGTATTTCCACGACTTGCAGTTTATGCTTATGTTACATATAACCATTTTTACAATGGCAAGAGTTTGATTATTCATGCTCCAGATCCATCTAAGTCATTGGCTGAGAACTTCTTACATATGCTTAGACCTGACAACCGCTATACAGAGCTTGAGGCTAGAATCTTAGACTTGGCCCTGGTTCTTCACGCAGAGCACGGCGGTGGTAATAACTCAACATTTGTTGACCATGTTGTTACCTCTTCAGGAACTGATACATATTCAGCAATATCAGCAGCACTGGGCTCTCTTAAAGGACCTAAGCACGGTGGCGCTAATATCAAGGTTACTGAGATGTTTGATGATCTTAAAAAATGTGTTGGTGACTGGAATGACGAAGAGGAAGTGGCTAACTACCTAAAGAAGCTTCTTCACAAAGAGGCATTTGATAAGGCAGGACTTATATATGGTATGGGACACGCGGTTTATTCTGTATCAGATCCACGTGCTAAGATCCTTAAAAGGTTTGTTGAGGATTTGGCAGTTGAGAAGGGATTGACTGATGAACTTAAGCTATATAGAACTGTTGAGAGACTTGCACCTGAGATTATCGCTAGAGAGCGCAAGATTTATAAGGGTGTTTGTATAAATGTAGACTTTTACAGTGGATTCATATATGACATGCTTGATATTCCTCATGAGCTTTATACACCTATGTTTGCAATGGCTCGTATTGCGGGTTGGAGCGCACATAGACTTGAGGAGATTGTAAATGGCGGCAAGATTATCAGACCTGCATATAAGGCTGTTAATAAGCACAAAGAATATATTTCATTAGAATCTAGAGATGAAGATGAGTAAATAATAATCCTGGTGGCTAGCCACCAGGATTATTTTATTTATCATTATTTAATACGAGAGTGTTGATCAAATAAGAATAAACATCGCTGCTTAGGTCTTTCCAGTTGTCACAGACCGCAATCGCCATCTCTTTAGTGGCAACATTAAGCTTAAGACTTAAAACGGTTGAATTCTTCTCCTTGACCTCGCAGTCAACTATAAATTCATTCTCAGATGCCGGAATATAGTCAGCGTAAACCTCAACATCGTTTCTGAGCTTGATTTCATTTTCCATGAAGAAATCTAAGACGTCATCCATCATTCCGTCTGGGATACGCGCCTGAAACATCTCGAGCGCTTCCTCACCGTCAGGGGTTATGGAATACTGCGAAGAGTTGTGTACGACTTCCTTGGTTAAGAAGTTAGACTCAAGCATCTCAGACAAGGTCTGCTGTAAGGTCAAAAAATCAGTATAGCTTCTGTCTACAAAAAACTCAGTAAAATGAGCTGTAGTCAGAGGGAAGTCAACCTTTTTCAACATATATAAAATTGCTAATCTATAATTAAGATTATCATTAGGCATAATATTTCTCCTCTTTTATGCATTAAGATAGACTAAGTTATTTTAGCACATTCATAGGAAAATGCCAACATTTAGGGCTTAAGTTTGGTAGATGTTATTTTATAGAATGCTTGAAAAAAAGCAGCAAATAATGTATAGTAATTCGGTAGGAATGGCATTTCGAACAAATTTTTTGTTTGTCCTATTTTTTATTTAAGGAGTCTATGAAACACTACATTTAAGGAGTTTTTAATTACAAATAAGTAAGGAGTTGTAGTTTACTACAATAAATTTTCGGAGGTATTATACAATGAAAGACAAGATACTCGAGGTTAAGAACGTTTATGCAAATGTTGAAGACAAGGAGATTCTAAAAGGTCTTAATCTCTCCGTCAAGAAGGGTGAGACACATGTGATCATGGGACCTAATGGAGCTGGTAAGTCGACACTTGGCAATGTTCTTATGGGTAATCCTACTTATGATGTTACTAAAGGCTCTGTCAAGTTTATGGGTGAGAACATAACAGGTGAGGATGCAGACAAGATTGCCAAGCTTGGTATGTTTATGACATTTCAGAACCCAATAGAGGTTCCAGGTATTACCCTTTCTAATTTTATTAGAAGTGCTTATCAGAATAAGATGGGCGGAAGGATTAGAATATTTGAATTCAAGAAGAAGCTTAAGGCTGCCATGGAGAAGCTTAACATGGATCCTGAATATGCGGATCGCGACTTAAATGTTGGCTTTTCAGGCGGTGAGAAGAAGAAGGCAGAGATTTTGCAGCTTCTTATGTTAAAGCCAGAGCTTGCTATCTTAGATGAGACTGATTCCGGTCTTGATGTAGATTCAGTAAGAACAGTATCTGCCGGTGTTAAGGCATATAAGGAAGAGACCGGCGGTGCTCTTATCATTATCACTCACAGCACAAGAATATTAGAGTCGCTAGATGTAGATTATACCCACATCTTAGTTGACGGTAAGATTGTAAAGACCTCAGATGCTTCGCTAGTAGATGAGGTTAATCGTGATGGATTTGAGAAGTACGAATAGATTGTGAGGTCAGATATATGAAAGAGAAAACTAGAGTTGATGACGTAGATAGAAGTATCTATGACATTAAGAATAAAGATAAAGATGCATACAGGTTTGACTCTGGTTTAACCAGAGAGATTGTTATGCAGCTTTCAGAAGAGAAAAATGATCCAATGTGGATGAGAAAGTTCAGGTTAAAATGCTTGGACATGTTTAATAACATGGGCTTTCCACAGTGGGGACCAGCTATTGACGGCTTAGATATGGACAATATTGTAACCTATGTAAGACCTAAGGATAACAAGATGGTTGCCGACTGGGATGAGGTTCCAGAGGAGATTAAGACAACATTTGAGAGACTTGGTATTCCTGAGGCAGAGAGAGAGTCTCTAGCTGGAGTAGGTGCTCAGTATGATTCAGAGCTTGTCTATCACAATCTAAAAGAGGACGTTAAGGCTCAGGGTGTTATCTACTCAGACCTAGAGTCAGAGCTTCATGGGCCTTATGCCGAGATGATCCACGAGCATTTTATGAAGCTTATTCCACCCGAGGATCACAAGTTTGCGGCACTTCACGGTGCTGTATGGTCAGGCGGTTCATTTGTCTATGTTCCACCGGGAGTTAAGGTTGAGATTCCTTTGCAGTCTTATTTTAGACTTAATGCTCCGGGTGCTGGTCAGTTTGAGCATACGCTTATTATCGTAGATGAGGGTGCTGATTTGCACTTTATTGAGGGCTGTTCTGCACCTAAATATAACATAGCTAACTTGCACGCAGGAGCTGTTGAGCTCTTTGTCGGCAAGAATGCCAAGATGAGATATTCGACCATTGAGAACTGGTCTAAGAATATGTATAACTTAAACACCAAGAAGGCGAGAGTAGAGGAAGGTGGCTCTGTTGAGTGGATTTCAGGTTCCTTTGGCTCGCACGTTTCATACCTTTATCCAACAAGTATTTTAGCTGGAAGAGGCGCAAGCTCTGAGTTTACTGGAGTTACATTCTCTGGTGGCGGCCAGGATCTAGATACAGGATGTAAGGCTATTCACCTTGCACCCGAGACGACTTCATTTGTCAATACAAGATCCATTTCTAAGGATGGCGGCAAGAACACATTTAGAAGCAGTGTTGTTGTCATGCCACAGGCTAAGAATGCCAAGGCTTCTGTATCCTGCGAGTCTTTGATGCTTGATAGCATTTCAAGATCGGACACTATTCCTGCAATGGATATCAGAACTCAGGATGCCGATATCGGACACGAGGCTAAGATTGGAAGAATTTCTGACGACGCTGTATTTTATCTTATGAGCAGAGGACTTTCAGAGGAAGAAGCCAAGGCTCTTATCGTCAGCGGATTTGCTGATAATGTGTCTAAGGAGCTTCCGCTTGAGTACGCAGTTGAGATGAATAACCTAATCAGATTAGAGATGGTTGGAGCTATAGGATAATAATCATTAATCAGATTAGGAATGATTCGCATAAGATAATAACATTTGATGAATATCTAATTTTATATAAAGGTTGGTGTAATTAATGAAAATGTATGTTAATCACTTGCCGGCTGAGACGTGGAACAGGCTTGAAATGAACGGCGCCTCGCTATCAGTTCCGGCGTTTGAAGATAATGGACTTGAAATTTTAGAAACAAAAGGATGGGAGACATCTACTACTAAGGTTAAGGTGCACGAGGGATTAGACCCTAAGGATACATTTGCTATTCGTGCCTTGGCTAAGAAGGGTGAGATTGTAACTGGAGTTGGTCCTGATATGGATAGACTTATCAGGGAGAACAAGGTTGTAACTCACAGCTTTAAGACAAGCAGCAAGAAGCCTGAGCCATTGATAATCGACTTTGATTATGGCAGGGGTGGAAGAGATTTGACTTCTATTGAGATTACTGTCGAAGACGGAGTAGAGGCTACAGTAGTTGAGGAATTTACTTCAGGGCCAACTGGCAAGGGTGTAATCGGCGTTCAGACTAAATTTAGCTTAGGAAAAGGCGCCAAAGTGACATTTGTCCAGGTTCAGGACCTTAATAGAAAGATAACATTTATTAATGATGTCGGAATCGTTCAGACTGAAAATGCTGAATTTAGCGGTATTGAGGCTATTCTTTCCGGCGGCAATACCTACTACGGAACACAGACTAACCTCTACGGCAAGAAGTCTAATTACAGGCTTGATATCGGCTATATGGTAGAGGATAGACAGCTTCTAGATATGAATATAGTTGCTATGCACATTGGCAAGAAGACCAATGCAGAGATATTTGCAGACGGTGTCTTAAAGGATGAGGCAGTCAAGATATTTAGATCTACTGTTGACTTTAACGCAGGCTGCACAGGCTCATCCGGTGAGGAGAGAGAGAATGTTCTCTTGATGGATGACACTGTAATCAATAAGACAGTTCCATTGATTCTCTGTGATGAGGAGGATGTTGAGGGTGCTCACGGCGGTTCTATTGGTAGACTTGATGATGAGACCTTATTTTACATGATGTCTAGAGGAATGACTAAAGAGGAAGTTTATGAAATGGTTTCAAAAGCCAGACTTGATGCAGTTATCAACAAGATTCCTGTCAAAGAAATCAAGGATAAATGGGTTAAGAGACTTCATCCAGATGAGGACTAATTTATGAATGATTTTGAAACTAGGATTAGGAAAGATTTTCCAATCCTTAATGAGAGTTTTGCATATCTTGATAACGCTGCTACATCGCAGAAGCCCCTTAAGGTTTTAGAGGCGGTAGAAA
>JAIKVP010000238.1 GCA_024685635.1 Lachnospiraceae bacterium | reverse complement strand
CTAAGGTAAATGTAGTCAAGGCGATTCCAGCCAATGTGACTATTAAATCAGTGACAAGCGCACTCTTATTAGCCTTAGCATCCGCTTCAGATTTATAAACTGCAACTTGATAACCATTTGCTTTTAAAGCCTTGTTAAGCTTAATATTTAGCTTATTAGCTTTCTTCTTAGTCACTGATTTAATAGTCACATTGGCTGGAATCGCCTTGACTACATTTACCTTAGTGGTTTTTATAATCAAACTATCATCATCATAGTTATACCTATAAATATATAGATTGGCTGTACCTGTCTTCTTAGCGTAAATCTCTCCAGCTTGACTAACTGATAAAATGCTGTCATCATCGGTCTGATATTTAATTTGACCATAAGTCATGTAGTTTATTTTTTTCTTAGTTGCATCAAATGTAACAGGAGGCTTATTATAAGTTCCAAGTTCTAAATTCACATTTTTTGCTACAGTATATTTATCAGGCACTACTGTCTTGCTCTCATCAATTCCTACAACCTTAAGAGTAGCTTTAACATTGCCAGCCTTTGCAACAAAGACAATAGTTGCAGGCTTATCAAGCACTATATTGGAATCTTTAAGCTTGCTAAGCTCATTCTCATTTGGTCCTGCGTAAAAATGAAGTCTTTCCCTGTTAGCATTTAATGGATATATATTAAAGAGTGAGGCTAAATCTTCATAGGTTTTCTCATACCCACCTTCTCCATTCTTATACATCGGAACATAAATAGTATCAACATTACAGCTAATACGCTTTATATTAATAAACTCCGACTCAGGAACAAACTTAGCATAAACCTCTAAAGGCGAATATTCTCCATCATTGCTTACATCATACAAGAACAATCCAGGCTCTAATCTGACCTCTTCTACTTCTGAAAGATTAACAAACCAGCCCATAAATACACTGCCGTCCTTAGTAGGATCCTTAGGTAAATCATCTAAATCAAATCCCCTGCTTTCAGGATTATACTCTATTTCTGCATACTTTACTCCATCTACCATCAAAGGAACTTTAGGATATTCAACATCTTTGCCTATGTTATCCACTGCCTTATTAGTAATCTTTAGGTTGTTTCTAATAAAGCCTTTAAATCTCTCTATCTCATTAGAATAATTAAGAGTGTATAGATTACCGTCAGCATCGTATAAACCAGCAAAAGGGTTATCTAGATCAGTTAATTGACTTCCCTCCATAAGCGTTGTTGGTCTAACCTGATAATTGGCCAGTGCAGAATAATAAGTCTTTTCTTTAAGCTTATCAAGAAGTCCTCCATCCGCAATTGCCTTATTCATAAGATCTGAAAAGACCTTCCACCTTTGGATAAACTTCTCTCTAAACTGAGCATCATTATCAAATAGCTTTCCTACCCATGGAGCGGTATTAACCATCATAGAAAATGGTTCCGTAGGACTAGGTGTATCAGTAGTTGAACCTGCTCCCCAGGCAACCCAGTCAAAATCCCAAGCTGGTCCCCAGTAGAGCTTACCATTTCTCTTCTTATATAAGAATGTACTACTTCCTGAATAGGCATCTCCATTATGAGAAAACTGCTGAAGAAAATAATAGTCAATTATTGACTGCTCATCCATATAGTTTCTCCACGAATCAGAGCTCGCATTTTTAGATGCGTCCTCAGAAGCCGTTTGATTTACTAAAGTATTTATCTTTTCAAAATATTTTTCTAGATATTCAATTTGGGCATTTTTGGCGTCCTCAGGATAATCCTCATCATATTCAGGCTTATCAATTCTAAAATGTCCCGCCTCTGTGTTGATAATTGGAGATGTATCAAACTGCTCTGTTAACCATGATGTTCCCATAGTTATCAAATATCCACCTGAAATATCAGGCTCCTGGCTAGCCACATTTTTCTCTAAGTCATCAATATTTACTCCAGACTCAGATATAGTAGGCTTTTGGGTTAGCTGATAGCAACCTAAGTATTCGCCTGCTATAACAAGATTGACAATCATACTCTTAGGAGAGTACTCTAATCCCATCTTGGCTGCAATATCGTAGGTTAGCTTATTTCTAAGCATAGTGTAATCATAGTAATTCGCAAGCAAAGACCATTTCTTAGACTTACCCATTCCGAATAAATCCGCTGCCTTATCTAACTTAAAATTATATGGCTTCTTAATAGTCTGCCAGGTTGAATTACCTCTACCCTTTATGTAATCAAGTTCATATGTAACATCAGATGTAGTATTGCCGCCGTATTCAGATACATAGCCCTCAGGAACTTCAATACTAACATTGCCGTAACCCTTTGTAGAATGATACTCGGAGCCGTTAATTTTCTCGATAGTGTTGACCTCATTGTCAATGTCAAAATCAATCACCGGGGTTGAAGCCTCAACAAAGAAAATGCTTTCAAGGAAGAGATAACCCTTAATATCCGACTTAGACATAACGTTATTATTGGCATCAACTGCATTGTTAGAAATATAGGTCATATAAATATGTCCCTTGCCAGAAAGATTGGCCTTTCTTATATCAGCAGTAAGACTCTTAGTCGCCTTTACACTCTCATCAGCTGTTCTGCCTAGCTTAATCTCAGCAAATGCAGTCTCACTGTCACCAAAATAAAGATACGCCTTGCCCTTCATATTCTTTCTGGCATGCATATTATAAACTACTCTACCTGCCTTTAAGCTTCCAAAATCAAACTCTCCTAAGTCAATCTTAGTATTGGCCAAAACACCGGTATCTATGTTTTTAGTCAAGAGCCCTTCTTTATTGCCATCTGAAGAGACAATGCTGTACTTTATACCTGATGTTGCCGGGAATTTATTCTCTTTATATTCCTTAGCGAAGCTGCGCTTATAAAATGCATTTGGCACCCCTAGCTTAATCGCTTCATCTATAACATCCTGATACTTGTTTTCGTCATACTCAACTATCTCTTCACTATTATCAGCTTCTATTTCTTCTCCAGAATCAGCCTTAACATTTGATACATAGCTCTTAGGAAATAGACTTATCATAAGAGCAAATGCAACTGTTATAGCTATTATCTTCTTTAATCTTTTTAGCATTGTATCAAGTCCTTTCCTATTTATACTGTTTTAGTAAGCCATGAGCTATAGGCTTTTTTCTTGCCACTCTCATTATAAGCTCTTAGCTTAATATAAAGCTTCTTACATTTCTTAAACTTCTTAGAGCTTATATTTAGATTGGTCTTCTTTACCGTCTTAGTTGCGATTGCATTCTTGTTAGCCTTAGCATCTGCCTTAGACTTATAAACCGCTATCTGATAACCAGTAACATTTTTCTTAACAAGCTTTAAGTTAAGCTTCTTAGCACTCTTTTTAGTTAACGACTTAACAGAAGGCTTAGCAGGCTTTGGAACAGTAACATTAACCACACACGACCTGATTACTACCGAGTCTAAATTATTCTCATCAGTATAATATTTGGCATAGACAACAGTGCTACCTGCTTTTTTAGCTATAACATTTCCCTTGTCATCAATATCTACTATATCATTATTAGATGCCTCATAATTAACAGCATCATACGCTTTATAGGAAATGTATTTATCTCCTTTATTAAATTTCAAGTTAAGGTTCTTACCATTTCCAACATCCATCGAAAGATTTTTAGAGATTGAAAATGAAGACGGCATCTCTACTTCTTCAGCATCAACTCCGACAACTTTAACCTTTACCTTGACATCTCCTGTTTTTCCTACAACAATCTGCTCACCTAACTCGTCGATAGTTAGCAGTCCATCTGATTCAAGATATGTTAAATGATCCTCATCCGGGCCAGAATACCAGGTGATATTGCCATAAGTTGCATTTACAGGATTAGCTAAATACATAAAATTAAGCAGCAAACCCTCTGGGCTATATATGGCATTGTTGTTAGCATCCACTAAGCCACTATTTTCTAATGGCACATATATTGTATCAGCAGGGAATTTAAGACTCTTAAGCTTTACATAAGAGGACTTATCCATATATTTAGCATAAACATCATATGCCACATATACATTGCCCTTTAACTCATAGCAAGGTGCAATAGGAACAAATGGATTCTCATTGCCATCTGAATCTCTGTAGTACCAGCCCTCAAATATAGTTCCCTTTTTCTCAGGAACCTCAGGAATATCTTTAAGATTAATCGGATTGTCATCAGTCTGATATTCAACCTGTCCTACCAATTGATCATCTATATAAAATGAAATAGGCTCGTGTTTATATGCATCTCCAATCTCATTAATATTGTCAGATACAA
>JAIKVP010000214.1 GCA_024685635.1 Lachnospiraceae bacterium | reverse complement strand
TCAGAAAACCCTTGTCCGTTCCATGAATCAATTAAATGAGGGGTACGCTAACATTCAGAAAGAAGGGAAGATGACGATTCTTTTTGAACTTGTTCAAGACGGAGAATACCCTATTGAACGGGCGGCTCTGAGAGTAGAAATGTCCGTTGCGGAGTTCGAAAAGCAAATGATTGAAAAAGGGTATCATATCCCTGATCCTCATGGTGTGCAATAGGAAGGATTTGGGGTCTTGTTCAGCCGACAAGGAGGGAAATGAACGTGAGAAGGCTTAAAAGGAATCTGACAAAAACGGAGTATCTTGAACGTGAACTCGAACGGGCGCTTCGTAAATCTTTTCATGGGAAGATGCCCAAAGAAATCCGTCGCTATCTTGCGAAGAGAACGATCGGTCGCATGGATTTCTCTAATGTGTATCAAATGCACAAGAGCATTGAAGGGTACGCAGATCTCCTGACCCAACAGTATTTCTCCGCACATGATTAAACCTGATCACACCAGTCTTTCTAAGATTGCAAACGGTTATGTTATCGGCTTGATGAATAATGGAAGGGAGAACTAAGGTGGAATTATCCTCTCTTGATAAAGCGATACAGGTCATTTCAACGCTTGCTATTAGCGGGTTCTGTTTAGATGAGGTCGCAAAAGAAAACTTGATTGCTATCGCTAATAAAGAAAAGACCACAGATGATGTCCTGAAGGAGCTGGACAAGAAATATGGAAAATCATAATGATGACTTACGAGAAATACTATCTTGCGGCAAAAGTGAAATTCCGGATGATACCATCACCTTTTCTGTCGATGGCCGAGAGGTCACTTTGAGGAGCGATCTAGTTGAGCGATACTCTGAAACTGTCTGCCCTGTAGGTAAAGAATATCTACAGTGTATGATCCACGTATTTGGCAAAAACTGTGACGACGACAAAGTAATGTCATCCAAGATTTCTTTAGATATGGAAGAGGAATTAAGGGAATACGGAGGGAGTGTTGTGGATGAACTTTACGGTATCGCTTCTAACATTTCCATGACATTAGATGAAATCCGCGATGAAAGGTTATCTAAACAATGATACTTCGGTGAAGTGCAAGGAGGAACCGAATGCTTTATCCTATTTTTTCATACGAAGACGGCACGGAAGTAACAGCCTCAAAGCCGGACGATGATGGAAATATCTCCGTATACATTGAAAAGTTTGATAACGAGAAAGATTCATTTATCAATGCAACAGTCATATTGCCAAATTCGACCGTAAAGTCATCCGTGGGATACAGTGAAAAAGAACTTGATGCGATGGTGTGTGAATACTCTAAAATCCAAGATAACATTATTAGATATGTAATGGATAAGGTAGGTGCACGATAGAGCGAAGTAGAGGTATCGGTGTGAACAAGGATATGAATGTCGACGATTACGCTTTCATCGAAAAAACTCTTTCCAATGAGTATCCGATTTCTAATTTTTCGATTGGAGGATATAAGGAGGATGCAGTCTGCCTTCAAGAAGAAGGTAGGGAATGGATCGTATATGTCGGATATCGCGGTCAAAAGGAGAATCTTAAATCCTTCTCTGATATCGGAGAAGCGTATTTAGAGATGAGGCGTCTACTTTCTGAAAATGACGCTATTCAGAAATCAGCTATTGAGACTTCAATATCATATTTGATGAAATTGTCGGAAGCGTTGAACAATTACGATACAGCCGACTATTCCATCGGATCTGAAAAGGATGAAGCAATCTGTTTACTCTGTGAAAATGGCTATTGGCTCGTTGTTAATAGAGAACGCGGGAATAATCATGTTTGCGGCCGGTTTTCGAATGTTGAAGAAGCCGGAGAAGACATCGTAAATAGAGTGATTCGTGGGAAATGGGCAAGAAAACGAGTGCTGCGCCGATTATCTGGAGATTGCAATCAATCAGGATCTAGGAAGTGCCCGGATTTTCTGGGTCTGCTATCGCTGAAGATTGATCTGCTTTGCAGAAAAAGCAAAATGACGGATGAAGAAGTTGATGATTTGATTTCCGCAATCAGAAAAGAACGCAAACAAAGGAAGTAAACATGTGCAGAATAATCGTAAGTAATCTGTTTTGGAGCCGCCAGGGAAAAGAAAACTGGAAAATGAAAATGAATGAACCCATAGCGATCAAAAAGCTTAGTAAAGAAGAGGTCCAAAAGCTCCTTCAAGAAAGAGAACAAAAAAATAATGAGCATAAAAGGAAATGATACTATGCGGGATATTTCATGCATTGATCAAAGCAAGGCAGGCATTGTATCAGCGTTATGTGATATGGCTGAAACTAGCGATATCATAAACAGAATTATCATCTTCGGAAGTGCTGCGTCAAAAACCTGTCTTCCGGACAGCGATATTGATATATGTTATGACATAACATGCTCTGCCAGAGACAAGCGAGCAAGAGAGTTGAGCGTTATAACATCAAAGATTTGTGAGTATAACTGCGATATCGTCTTTTATACTCTGATTGGTGATAATCTAAAACGTGAAATTGACACCAACGGTGTAGTTGTCTTTGAGAAGGATGCCGAGAAAGGATAATAATGTGACAAGACTGTCATGGGATGAAATAGTACGTCAGCATCCGGATAGGTGGGTTGCTGTGAAAGATGCTGAAATGGATGGCGCTGATGTTGTATCCGGAGAAGTCGTAGCAGCCCTTTTAGACAGAGAAATGCGCCTATTCAGGGTTGAACATGGAGGAGCGGACTTCGTATATCGCCGAACATCGGAAGGGGATTACACAGGGCCTACCACTTCAGATATTTCAATCCATGTAGACGAGGTGTAAGGCAAGGCAGAACTGAGAACAACGGAAGGGTTTACATTACTATGACATATTTAAGTTACGATGACAAAATGGATTTGTTGTCTTCCATGTTTCAAAAAAAATCCAGAGACTACAATCACTCCCAGAAGATGTTGCAAGAGAAGAAGCATATAGAGAACTTGTTGAACTTGGATATATCGGTGAAGACGGAAATCTCGCTGAGCCTTATGTTGCATTGAGAGAACAGCATGTATAAAGAAAACTACTCTTATATTCGATATATAAGGCGCATCACATCTATTGACATTCACGTACATTTTGTTATCATAAATTTAAGTAAAAGACTCGACCCACTGCTGGAATTGGCGGAGGGCCCAGAGCCTTTTTCTTTTGCCTAAAATTCATCTATGCAACATTAATTTGTCTCAATTCTAATGCGACAAATGTTGCATTTACTTTGGTGATTTTCGGATATATTTGAAATGGGATCTCAGGTGCTTTTTTAATTGACGATTCTAGTGAAAATGGTATCCTATATACAGGCAAAATGACAGCAGAT
>JAIKVP010000208.1 GCA_024685635.1 Lachnospiraceae bacterium | reverse complement strand
TATTGCTATTATGTTAATAGTAGGTATTATTATTACAGCTGTGGTAGGTGTTAATGCTTCTATCAAGTCTAGAGCTAGTGATGAGACATCTTCTGAAGATAAAACTGCTAAGATTCTTAAGCTTAATGATGATCCGATTATGAAGGAGTATGGCATAACCTTGACAG
The DNA here is from genome assembly GCA_024685635.1 of Lachnospiraceae bacterium. Classification (GTDB taxonomy): domain Bacteria; phylum Bacillota; class Clostridia; order Lachnospirales; family Lachnospiraceae; genus NC2004. The sequence goes on along the minus strand of JAIKVP010000208.1, from coordinate 26,269 downwards.
GCGAAGTTGTTCATAGTGAATACGGTGATCTTTATGTATGCGAGACGTGTAATGGAAAGACAGCAAATGAATGGATTGATGATAATATCACAGTTAATGTAAAGAAATCTATAAAAACTAATCGTTGGTGTCTTAACAACTGTTTAGGGTTTGATAAAGAAAGCTTCATTATACCTTTATATCCAACGTTAAATTTTTCTAAACATGCCGAAACTGATATTACATTTGTGCCATGTCCATTTCGTCCTCGAATAAACAAGGACCTTCCTGGAGATATTAGCTATCTCATTTTCGATCCGTCAACAAAGATAACCAAGCATTATGAGATAAACCTTACGGACAGTGAATACAAGGAACTCTTAGATAAGTACGAATACAGTCATGCGTTGAACCTTGTTTATGATATATGGTGGTATAATAAATACAACAGTGAAAACTTGAATGATGAATATTATACCCTCATTAATAATAAAGAAGTAGTACAAAAGGCTGTTAAAATGGCTGAAAGACGACATGATCCATCTAAGAAGGAAACAGACCTTGGAAGAATGTCCAACCAAGATTTTAAGAGATACTTGTACGCGATTGATAAATTCGGTGTTAAGTATGATAAATCAAAGTGGGTAAAAACAGCTCCTAAGGTTAAGGTATCTAAGATTGGATTAAATGTATGCAATGGTGGAATTTGTGATACTACGGTTTTGAACCCACCGTATAAAGGCGCTTTAAGGTTTAGATCTTATGATTACTACTTAGGTCCGAACTATATATCCGGAATGGCTATAAAGTATTCTAAGAATAAGAATCTTAAGAAAGCCAAAATTAAGTATATGAAAAAAGAAACAGTTGATTTTAAGAATACTTATTATAGCTCTACAATGTATTATAAAATCGGATATTACAGGAAGATTAACGGCAAGAGAATTGTAAACTGGTCCAAAAAGACTTATAAGACTAAGCGGGCAAAATAATCAGTTTTCGGTTAATTCGCCTTGAATGATTTAACCAATAATGTTATAATGTCCTTACCAAGAAGGACTCCTTTTAGGGTAAATGGAGGGAGTCCTTTGGGGACTTTCTCTAACTTGGAATACTAGAGAAAGGAGAAAATGTCAATGCAAGGAGTGACCGCTATGAGTACAAGAGATGCTAATATAGCATTGCTTTCTGTTATTCCGGAGAGCTATCAGCAACAAATCTATATATACTTATCAAAAAAGTATTGTGATAACAATCCGTTTGCACCAATGTCTGCAAATGATATATATGCAGAGTTGGCGGAATCGAGGGCGTGTTACGAACGTGGTGAGTATGAAGATTTCGATGATGCATTGAATGAGATTAGTGCAAAATATGGCTTATAGAGTAATAATTACGCCGCCTGCAAAGCGTAGGTTGGACAGGTATATTGGTTATACCACTACTCATCTGAAAAATCGAACAGCTGCTGCTGGAATTCGAAAAGATGCCGAAGAGACAAAGAATTGTATAAATTGGGATACAGCTAATCGTTATGATTGGCTGTATTTTTTTATGGTTTGTTATTTCATAAAATGATTTTTTTATATATTAAGTATAGGTTATTTTGTGAAAGGAGACATCTATATGAACTCAATAAAGAAAAAGTTGGCATTATTGTTTGTGGCGCTGTTCATTTGCGGAAGCGTATTAAGCTTTTATCCGGTTAATACGGTCAATGCAGAAGGAATATTTAATAAGATATTCAAATGGGCAGACAGCGATGATACTTCGTCGGATGATACACCGACTGAAGAAGAATTACAAAAAGAAATAGAAGAAAATGAAGAGGCTGTTGAATTGGAATATAATAGATCGATTCTTAACAGCGATGATTATACTATGGCATACAGTACTATAGCGGACTGCCATAATAATTATAAATCTCTTCCTGATAGTACTACTTCTACTATAAAAGGTATGAAAACATATTATACAGGTAATAAAGATGTAGATGCTTATATGGTAGAGAATAGTGACGACTTTAAGAAGTACGGCACTTTTACAATTGGGGTAGGCGCAGCAACTGAGGCAGAGGTAAAAAATAAAGGTGGATGTACATCTTTAACGACCGATGAGGCTAAAAAAGCAAAAACAACCAATGGTAAATGTGCATATCTTGCTGCGTATGACTGCGCTAAAGTTAATTAGCTTCGAGGCTTTTTTATTTTTAAACTAATTGCTGCTAGGCTTATGAAAACTAATTAGTTTTAATTATTTGCTTTAGCGACAGAGTTGAGTTATTATTATATATATGTTAACATACAAATTACGAAAGGGGTGTAGTATATGCCAATAGCAAGTTTAGCAATTATTATAGTTGTGATTATTCTTTTATTTATAATCTTTTGTTTTATAGGGTGGTTCATAGCTATATCTAACAGTATCAACAAAATCAAGCTTAAGATTGAGGAATCGTTATCAGGAGTTGAGATTCAACTTCGTCAAAGATACGATGTTTTAATGGAGGGCAAAAAGGTTGCAGAGCAGTATGCTAAGCATGAACAAAAAGTCTTAGAGGATTTAAGACATCTTAATCAGCTTCCAAGTAATGCTACAATAGCACAGATAAATGAGGCGGCTGCTAGTCAGGAGCTAGCTGTAAAGGGCTTATATGCCCTAGGAGAAGCTTATCCTGAGTTAAAGAGTGCTGAACTGTTTAACAACCTTATTAGTCAGCTCGCTAATCAATCAGAGCAGTATTCTGCTTCAAGACGCGCCGTTAATGGCAATATAACCAAGCTTAACAACTATGTCGTTACATTTCCTTCTTCTATTGTCTGTGGAATGAAGAGCGTTACACAGATGGATTATATTCATGAAGAGAATCTTGAACAGATGAAGAATATAGATATGACGATGAACATCTAATAGGAGAGTTTATTATGACTGAGTTTAGAAAAAGGCTTGTTGATGGCTTGGTTCATTTGCCTAACAGAGATATTCTAATTAAAGAAAATGCATACTTTAATTCACTATCGCCTAAGTCACCGTTTAAGAAAGTAGGCGACTTTTTTAAGGAAAACATAGTTAGTAAGGGACCGGGAGTTTGTATATTATTTGCAGTATTAGCTATTATTTTAGCTCCTATAACCTTTTGGGCATTTATTATTTTTATATGTGCTGTAGTTTTTACCAATCATAGCAAGGAATGGGAGGACTATGATTATAGACATAGGATAGCAGAGCCGACCTTAAAGCTTTTTGATGATAAGCTCTTAATGACATTTCATTATGATTCTAAGGACTTAACTGATAGTGGGATTTCCTATGATGATGCTTTGGTTGAGTCGCATCTAGTAAGGCCCTTTAATAGTGATTACAAAACGGACAATAAATCAGAATGCTCTTATGACTGGGGTAATGTTAATGATGCTGACGCTTTTGAGTTTTTGGGAAGAAGAATTTATCGTGAGTGGGTTGATAGTGATGGTGACAGTCATGAGGAAGTGTTCTTTTATGGTTCTATTTATAAGTTTTACACTGACTTTACTGTAAATGGCAGCATTAACATTATGAGCACAAATACAAAGCAAGGGCTTATTGGTATTGAAAAGGAAAAAAATATTTTTAAGCCGATTAAGGATAAAGAGATTGTTGTCATTGACACCGAAAATGCTGACTTTGCCGCCTCGTTTGATGTGGTTGCAAGCTATGATGAGGAGGCCTATCGCTATCTTACACCAACTAGGATAGAGAAGCTTTTAGAACTTCGTAAAACATGCTTTTTCTCTATTTGTATTAAGGGCAATGTTATGACTGTTGCAGTTGATGATGCTTATAAGTCCGCGGCAGTGTCAGCATTTTCAGCTGATAAGCCTTGTTTTTCTGCTGATAATCCAAAGATAGATCTTGATAATCGTATTGATAGATATAGAAATGCTATGCTTTCTATATATGAGCTAAAGGATATTTTGACCAAGTAAATAATTAGGAAATGGTCGAGAGAAATCTCGGCTATTTTTTTTGCTTAATAATATGATAAAATATGACTAAGAGGCTAAAATGTGCTATAATAATTAAGTATTTCTAATAAACTGCGTTTACAGACAGAATGGAGGGTTATAATGAAAAACGCAAAAAGGTTTCTAGCAGTATTTTTATGTTTAGCTGTTGTTCTTAGTTTTACACCTAATGTAAAACCAGCATCAGCTAAGGCGAAGTTTAGTGTAAGTAAGAAAGCAGGTACTTACACCAATGTTGCTGAGACTACAGTTAAGGCAACGAGTGGCTATAAGGTTTACTATAAGACAAGTGGTAAGTTTAAGAAGGCTAATCTAATAGCTTCTGGCAAGTCTAAGAGCTTTGCATTTACTAAGACTACTACCTTGTCTTTAATTGTGCTTAAGTCTAACAAGAATGTTAAGATGAAGAAGCTTAACAGCTCATCTTATAAGTCTAAGATTAAGAGCTATAAGTACACTGTAAAGGTTAAGGCTGCTCCATCATTTACAATTAAGAATGGTGTTTTAACTGGTGGTAATTTTGATGGCTTTAAGACAATTGTTGTCCCTGATGGAGTAACTAAGATTGGTAAGGGCGCATTTGAGTATAATAAGAATATTGAGGCTGTTTATTTACCTGATTCACTCACAGAAATTGCTGAGAATGCATTTAATGATTGTACAGGTATAGAGAAGATTGTTATTCCAAAGGGAGTTAAAAAGGTTGGAGATTACGCCTTCTTCCAGTGTGTTTCACTTTTACAGGCTGATTTTGAACCTGATGAGGAGACATACGAGCCAAGTGTTGAATATATTGGAAAAGGTGCATTTTATGGCTGTGAATCTATAGAAAACTTTAATATTCCTGACACAGTAACTGAGGTTGGTGAGTTTGCACTTGGAGCATGTAGTTCTCTTACAGGCGTGTATATCGGTAAAGGAATAAAGGAGATTCCTAATCAGTTATGTTGGAGATGCTCTAATATAGTGACCATAACTATCCCAGAAAATGTTAAGCGCATAGGCAGCAAGGCATTTATGTCGAATATTAATATGGTCGAATTAAAGTTTGAAGGTACACTTGATGAGATAGATCATGAAGCCTTTGAAGGATGTTCTGCATTGCCTGAAATAACTGTAGATGCTATTAAGATTGGAGAAGAAGCATTTGCTGATGCGTCAGGCTTAGAGGGTATCTACTTAGGCGAGAATGTTGAAACTATTGAAGCTGATGCATTTGATGGTGTTTATAGTGAAGTTGGAAACTTCTATATTCCAGCTAAGTTAAAGACCTTAGGTGATAATGCAATTAATTCAGTTAAGACTAGTAGCTATGTTGTTGCTTCATCTAATCCTTACTTCTCAACTGTAGATGGAGTTTTATTTGATAAGACTAAGAAGACACTTGTTGACTATCCTAGTTCAAAAACAGATAGTTCATACAGTGTTCCTGAGGGAACAGAGGCTATTGCTAATTGTGCCTTTTATCAGGACTATTTAAAAGATGTTACAATGCCTAATAGCGTGAAAACTATTGGAGAGAGGGCGTTTAGTTCATGTGAGGATCTTGAGAATGTAACATTTAGCTCTTCACTTAATTCTATAGGTGAGTGTAGTTTTTATGCTACTGCACTAAAGAATATAGAATTGCCAGATTCTGTTACTGAGATTGCAGGATGGGCGTTTGCATCTTGTAGAGATCTTAAAACAGCGGTGATAGGTGATGGTGTAACTGAACTTAAAGATTTTACATTTGCAAATGATACAAGCTTATCTAAGGTTGATGTGGGCTCTAAAGTAAATGCTATTTCTTCAAACACTTTAGCGGGTGCAGGAATAGGTTTTGCAGATGTTAATTTAAGTGGCAATGCTAACTTTAAGGTTCAAGACGGAGTTTTATTCTCAAGTGATGGAAAGACTCTCTTTGCATATCCTACTATTGTTAAGGAAGAAGAGTATCAAGATGAGGAATATATTGATCCGGATGCAGTAGGTGATAGCGATGTATCATCTGACGCTTCAGCAGATGCAGTAGCAGAAGAGTACATAGACTCTAATGAAGGTGATTTCTATGATCCTTCTAGCGAAGAAGAGTATAGTAATGAGCCTATCACTGTTGAATATCATGTACCGGATGGTGTTGAGACAATAGCTAGTGGAGCGTTTTGTGGTTCTTTAGGTGAAATGAATGTAGATAGACTTTATGTTCCAGCGAGTGTTAAGAATATAGAGTGGAACGCTTTTGGTTATGAAGGAATACCTTCTTCTTATGATGAAAGAGATAAAGCATATGGTAACCATGATGTATATAGAGCAACAATCATAGGCGAAAAGGGAACTGCGGCTGAAGAATATGCTAAGAAAAATGAATTAGCATTTTTTACAGGAGAATTTTCTGCCAATGCTACAAGCATTAGTATGAAGATGACTGACAAGAAATCATTTACTATAAGCAATTCTGTTAAGGGAACAACGCTTTATTTCTCTAATGATCCTAGCATTGCTAAGATCAATGTGAAAACAGGTGCTATTACTCCGGTTGCAAAGGGTACAACAACCCTTATTGCTGCAACAGGAACTCTTTATATTACTTGCGAGCTTACTGTAACAAATGGATCTGCTCCTAAGGCGAATTCGTATGATACTAAGTATAAAGAGTATGGCGAAAAGGATCTTCGTTCATGGATTCGAAGTTATATGGATTATAATAATATTAAAGCTATTATTAAAAAGCATTTTCCAGCTATTCATGAGTATACTGGTAGTGAGTATGCATATACTGTAGCTTCATTCTATGGAGAGGATGAGTATTACTTTAAGAAGACAATGGCTCCATTAAATGGTGATTATGGACAGTATCAAAAGATTGCCGTTAACTTAGGTCATGAATTAAGTATGGCTGAGGTTCCGGTTGACATCAAGTTATTTAGAGGAACTGGATACATTACTGATATCACTGGCACGGGCGGAACTTTAGCTGATGCAGTGGGAGCAATAGGCAAATCATATAAATCAACATCTGTCAGCTCAACAGCCTTATTACACAGTGTAGCAACAGGCTTTAGTGGCGGAGATAAGGGATATGTACTTGAAATGTATGGAGATAAGGGAAGTGTTCCTGGAATGTACATTGCAAGTTTCTCTCAGTACCCTCACGAGGCAGAGCTATTGTTAACTAATGGTGTAACCTACAAGGTGGTTGATGCAGGAATTAGAATGGTTGATTCAGAAGATTATTCTTCGTTTGAGAGGTATATTAAACTAAAGATAGTAGGATAATTAAAAAAAGATTAAAATTTTTTAAAAATTTATTAGTTTTTTTAATCGTATTTTCATTTCGAGTGTGTATACTGTAAAAAATGTTACTCGTATTTGAGTATATAGGAGGTATATATGCGTATATTAGTTGTAGAAGATGAGAGGGATTTGAATCGCTTGATATCTGACAGACTTAAGGACGAACAATATATAGTTGACTCTTGTTATGATGGCAATGAAGCCTATGAGTATATCACTAATATGAATTACGATGGAATAATATTAGATATTATGCTAGACAGTATGGATGGCTTTACTCTGCTTAAAAAGATTAGGTATGAGAAGATAGTTACTCCAATAATGATTTTATCAGCTAAGGATCAAAAGCATGATATTATTTATGGGCTTGATCAGGGTGCAGATGACTACATGGTCAAGCCCTTTGATTTTGAAGTTTTATTAGCAAGACTTAGAGCAATGCTTAGAAAGTCTGTTGGCATAAGAGAGAATTGCTATAGAGTTGGTGACTTAGAGATAAATGTTAACGAGCAGACTGTTGTTAGAGCCGGTAAGCAGATATCTTTAACGCCTAAAGAGTATTCTATATTGCTTTATATGGTCAGGAATCAGAATATCGTTCTATCTAGAGAGCAGATAGAACTTAATATTTGGGAATTAGACAAAATAGGTAATTCCAATGTTGTTGATGTTTTTATTAGATATCTAAGAAAGAAGATAGATGATGATTTTGATACTAAACTGATACATACTGTAAGAGGAGTCGGCTATAGCTTGTCTTGGGATGAGGATAAGAATGAAGAAGATCAATAAAGGGAAGGGTTATTCTATAGTTAACTATATTATGTTTATAGCTGTATGCATAATTTCAGTAATTCTAACAACTATGGTTATAGTTGTTAAAGTTCTTACTGAAGGGGCTGTCCCAACTGTAATAAGAGATAGTTTAGTTAAAGAGAATAGAAAAATAGAAGAGTGTATTAAGCTTGAATCTGGTGATGCAATTACAGTTGAGAATTATAAATCAGATTTTGAAGCGTATACGGGAGTTGTTATTGACCATAATGGAACTGTAATATGGGGAAAAGTTCCAGATAATTTTAAAGATATTAAATCGATACTAAATATAAAAAGAATTAATTTAGAGCAAATGAATAATGGCTCACGTTTATACATTAGAAAGGATAGGGTGAGAATGGAGATATTACCTAATCATACTAGTCCTGAAGATGCAGTGTTTATATGTGGATTTATTGATGAGAGTAAAGTGACGACGGTTTATGATAGAATTAAGATTTTGTCGTATGCTATAGTTTCAGTTGCATGTTTATTACTTCTTGTATTCTGCTATTACATAAGCCGGAAAATGTCAGAGCCTCTAAATAAGATGTATGAGGTTACAGAGCGGTTTGGAAATTCTATGAGTTTTGATGATCCGATAGAGGAGAATAGTAGTTTTAAGGAGATTAATTCATTTGCCCATGCATATAATAAGTTACTTGAGCAGGTTGAGCATACCTATGAGAGGCAGAAACGCTTTAACAGTGATGTCTCACATGAATTAAAGACACCGATTGCCGTTATGTCAGCTCAGTGTCAGGTTATTAAGAATAGATATAATAACTCAAAAGTTGCTTATAATGCTATGGATGCTGAAGCTTTAGAAGTTATGGAAAGACAGATTAAGATTATGAATAATCTTGTCTCTCAGCTTTTAGAGATTTCAAGGCTTGAAAGTGGTTCATTTGATTTGTATTCTGAGACAGTTGATTTAAAAGACATAATTGAATCTGTCTGTGAGGATATGGATATTTTAACTGATGGTAAGCAAAAATTTGAATTGGAATTAGAGGATTATGAATTTACAGGCAATAATGGCCTTATGATTTGTGTAATTAGAAACTTAATTAGCAACGCTGTTAAGTATAATATTGATTATAAGCCTATAACTGTTAAGGTGTGGTTTGATGATGATTATCTTAACTGCTTAATTAAGGACAATGGAATGGGTATTCCAAAGGAGAAACTTGATGATATTTTTGAACCATTTTTTAGAATGGAAGAATCAAGAAGTTCTGAAGGCTTTGGTTTAGGCTTAACACTTACTAAACGGATAATAGATAGTTATGGCGGAAGCATAACAGTAGACAGTATATATGGAGAGGGAAGCCAATTTTTAGTAACATTCCCCTTACTAAAATAGACCGAGAATTAGGAGGACAGTTTTATGAAAACTATGTATTTGCACATAGGTACACCAAAGACTGGTACAACTGCATTACAGAGGTTTTTTTATGACAATAGGAGTGTATTAGAAGAGAAGAATTATTGCTTTCCAATTTTTCCGTTTTCTTATGACGATGCACCTGATGTTAGAAATGCTCATTTTTTGATTAAACTAATATATGATGAAGAGGGTAATGTTGATAAAGCAGCATTTGACAAGAGATTTCTTGAGGCCTGCGATATTATTAAGGATAGCTTTTCAAGAGTTGATAATGTTATTTTAACTGATGAGGTTTTGTGGAATTTTCTATTTAGAAGGAATTCTAATTTCTTTATAAAGTTGCGCGAGCAGTTTGACGAGAAAGAATATAATATTAAGGTTATAGTCTATTTAAGACCGCAGTATGCTTATATTGATTCTTTATATAGGCAGTGGGTTAGAATGGGTAGAACGGTTCAATCATGGGATGATTTTATTGCTGATATTCCTGATAGAATTACTGTTGATTATCAGGAGGGAGTTAAGTATCTTGAGAAGAGCGTCGGCAAAGATAATGTAATAGTTAGAAGATATCTTAAACAGTATTATTCTGGAGAATCTGGAACTATATTTGAGGACTTCCTTAATACAATAGGACTTGAATTAGATGATGATTTTAATATGCCTGAAGAGATGGCTAATATCAGCATGCAGAATCAGTATGTTGAGTTAAAGAGAATTCTTAATCATCAGATTGAGAATTACAATTCTCCTCGTAATGATTTAGGCAATGTGATGTTTAGATTTGCCTGCAATACCTGTTCTAGTATGAATTATAAGGAAGACAATACGACCTTATATAACGAGGAGCAGAGAAAACAGCTTGTTGACAGATTTGAGGATAGCAATAACTGGATTGCTAAGAATTATTTTGATGATGATGTTCTCTTTAGAGAAGAGTCTATCAGAGTGGGCAACAAATGGGAATGGGATGCTAGAGAACAGCAGGAAGCCATGCTCTTATTTATGGGGCAGATGTTTATAGATAGAGAGCAGGAGCTTTTAGAGCGTGAGAGAAATCTTCAAAGTCAGATTAATTCTCTTAAATCTAAATGTGCTAAGCTTGAGCATAAGAGTATTCCTTTAGTGGTTCGAGGATTTAGAAAACTTATTAGAATCATAACTGGAACGAATAAGAAATAGCAGTTAATCGCGTCATATTTTTGTGGCGCGATTATTTTATTTGTGATAAAATATTAGCAGGGTAATAAATCAAATGAAAGAGGTGGTAATATGGCTAAACATAGTCGTAAGACTATAGGTTTGTTGGTTACTGGAGTTACTGATGCATATGCCGAGGCGTTATGTAGAGGAGTAACTAAGGCAGCCAACAATATACGTATGAACGTAGTAGTCGTTCCTGGTAAGTATATTAATAGAGATACTTTAGATTTGGGACCATTAAAGTATGAATATCAATACACATCTTTGTACTCCTATATCAAGGAGACTAATATGGATGCACTTATTATTTCTGCGGGAAGTATAGGCGCATTTACATCTGAATCTAAGTTGATGGAATTTCTTGCTCAATATGTTCACATCCCAATTATTTTAGTTTCATCCAATTACGAAGGCTTTAGAAGTGTAAGCTATGACAATGAAGTCGGTATTAGAAACGGCTTGGTTTACATGATTAAGGAATTAAAATGTAAGCATATCTGCATGCTTGGTGGACCTGATGGCAACACTGATGTATTAGAGCGTAGAAATGCATTTATTAAAGTTATGGATGAATATGGAATGGAATTAGGAGAGTATTCTTATATTCCAGGTCTTTTATCAGGAGACAATAGAGAGGCATGTACTACTTTGATAGAGTGTAATCCTGAGATGGATGGTGTTTTCTGCGTCAATGACTATGCAGCTCTTAGCTTATATGAGGAAATGAAAGCTAGAGACTTAGTACCTGGTGTAGATATTCAGATTTTCGGATACGACAACACAGTTGAAGGTGCTAAGGCTGATCCGCCTTTGTCTACTATATCAGCCGATCCTGTAGTGTTAGGATCTAAGGCTGTAAGTGCTGTTTTAAGAACCCTAGGTGGTGAGGCATTTACAACTGAGAAATTAGATGCACAGTTTGTTGTTCGTAGATCTATGGGTCAAAAGGTTAGTGATGATACATTTGATGGACAGCGCTTCTTAAATGAGATGAGCAGCGATCAGATATTTGATATGGTATTTTACAGATATAGAAGGTCTGGTCAGGATACTGCAACTACCTCTGTTTATAGCACATGGACACATTTGATTGATTGCTTTTCTGATTTATCAAGCATCAGCATTTCTGATGATGCTATTGATGATGAGATTAGAACATCTTACCACAGATTTATAGATTCAGGAGCTTTAGATTATGCTGATATTAATCAGCTGTTATCATATTTTCAGCAGCTTGAAAAGACTGCCAATGCCAACAAGACTATTGATGCAAGAGAGCGTGTATATCGCTTAATGCAGGAGTTTTATGTTGATGTTGCTAGAAGAATGGATACACAGGTTGGAATTGCTCGTGAGCAGCAGGTAGAGAATGTTGAATCTATTAAGCAGTTTGTAATTGACAGTATGGCTGTTCATTCTGATGATGTTGCTAATTATGAGTCTATGTTAATTAGCTTGAATCATTTAGGAGTTAATAACGCATATATGTATATGCTCGATAAGCCTGTTAAATATGGCGTAGGAGAGTCGTTCGCTACACCTGAGAGTATGAAACTTATAGCAGCTATGACTGATAAGAATATTGTTAAGTTAGAGGCTGATAAGGAAGTCTCAATTGATGACTTGTTTGACAATGAGACTATGAAAGAATCGCCACATAAGTTCGTAGTTGTGCCTCTGTTTGTTGAGGAGGTTAATTACGGTATGTTAGTTTGTGACTTGTCAGATTCTATGTATGCTTATGAAGAGTTCTTATCAAGCCATGTCAGCAATATGATTGGTCGTATGGTTTATAAGGCTGATAGATAGTAGATTATTTTGGAGAAATATTGTAGATAATTAAAGGTATGCTTAAATTCTTAAGCATACCTTTTTCTTGTTTATTCTCTTAATTAACAGGACTTTCATCCCTTAAGTTATCAATAATTTGTCTGTCGATATTAAATGCAACCTTCATGGCATCTTCGACAGTTTGAATCTGGTAGTTAAAGTTTGGTGCAACAACAGTGTAGCCGTCTTTATAGTAATTAGGGCGTTTTTCATTTTTCTCAAACGGCCTTGTTAAAATCCTGATCCTGCTTTTAGAAGTAGGAAGCTCTGTAGAGGTGATATCCATAGCAGCAGTAGGTATCATTCTGTCTAAAATATCACCGATAATGCTACCATTTCCCATTGTTAAAATATATAGTGGCTTATACTCGTATGCCTTGTTAATAGCCTTGTTTAATACATCTAAATATGATGAGACATTAGATGGCTGATAGTATTTAACTTTAGTGCCAGCACAGTCTATCTCGTCAAGATTTTGGTATTCTTTTACAACATTTCCGCCAACGGCTCCGAATAAAGGTACATAGCCTTTAGCGAGATATCTCTCGGTCGTGTTGAAAATGAAGACTTCATATCCGATTTTTTTTAAGGCTAAGACAAAGCCCTTTATCATATCGCTAGGATAGTGGCCGTCTGGTAAAAACTGTGTGGCAAGAATCATAACCCTGTTAGGGTTTCTGTGCTTTCTTAAAATAGGCTTAGTAAAGTTTCCACACGCTTCGGCAAATGCGTTAAAGCAGTTGCTATATAGGTTATTTTGAAGTCTTAAGCTCTCTTCGTTATTGCATACCATATTGCAATACTTAAAAAACTGCAATTGTCCCCAGATAAAATAGCCATTTACCGGGCTTAATGTAGTAAATCTATCAAGTCCTAGAAGGTATTCAATTAAGCTCTCAGCGTCCTTTTTTATCTGCATTTTAATTGAAAGAGTAAATGAATATGCGTATTCGTAGTCATTTTCCTCAATATCTAATAGTATTAAATTCAGAAAATGTAGCATAACTTTATCGCCGAAATATAGCTTGTTTTTCTTAGCGGATCTAATTTGTTCTGATACATTGGTCCAATCAATCAGGTTGGTTTCCTGCCTGATTTGGTATAACTTAAGAAGGGCGTAGACCATAGGAAAACGCATTAGCATAGATAACTCGTAGTTTAGCAAATCAGATTTTTTATAGGATGGGAAAAATCCTGTTATGTTTTTACCCATTTCTAGTATTTCAATAAGTGAAGAATCATCCTCGCCATATAGGAGCTTAAGCTGCTCAGAAAGGATTGGAAGATCAGTGACTATTAATAGCTTATCTTTAGTGTCAACGGCTTTTAGGTCGGTATCTAAATTGTTGAGTTCGTAGTAGTCGCAGACATTTATAAAGACCTCAGCTAAGGCAAGGTAGAGATTACCGCCTGAGCTAGTTACAATGTCCTCATAGAGATGGATATGGTGATTGTCGTCATCATGGGCATCTACAAAGTTATTCAATTCATCTGATAAGCCTTCTGTGAAGACGATTATATGCTCCATTAGGTCACGCACCATTCCGTTTTATATGATAATGCTTTAGTTTAGCATTTGGCAAATATAGTAATTTATGCTTGTTTAGCTTAAATTTATTACACTTGCAAGGCATAGTATACAATATTTGACTTGCAAATGTAAAGGATTAGTGTTAGAATTACTTTCGCATGTAAATGAATATGGTGAATGCAGGGGAACGATTTATCGTTGAGAAGGTTAAACCTGACCCTTTGAACCTGTCAGTTAATACTGTCGTAGGGAGCATGATTATATAAGGATTATTTTTTGTGCTCTTAATGACTATGTTGTTAGGAGCATTTTTTTATGCACGAGCTGTATTGATTACATAGTAAAATATTTAAGGAGGATTCTTGTTATGGAGAATCGAAATCAAAATTTAGTAGCTATGGTGGAGTGTGCGCTTTTTGTGGCAGCAGCAGTTGTTCTTGATTTTATAACAATCTTTGAACTTCCAAATGGTGGTTCGTTAAAGTTCGTTATGATACCACTTATCATTTTCGCTCTTAGACGCGGTTTTAAATGGGGTACTGTTTCTGGAATACTTTATCTTGTAATAGCTATTATTCTAGGAAGAGAGGGTATATTCTATCCTGGTTCTACAGCTACTGTAATAGTTGTTTGTATCTTGTTTGATTATGTTTTGGCATATTCAACTATTGGCCTTGCACCAGTATTTGCAAAGCTTTTTAAGAATAGAATGCTTGGTGTTGGAGCTAGTGCATTTTTAGTATGTCTTGTTAGATTTTTAAGCCACTTTATTTCAGGTACTACAATCTGGGGTGACTTTTCTAACGGCGCAGGCGGAGCTATTCTTTTCTCAATCACTTACAATGGCTCATATATGCTTCCAATAGCAGTAGTTAGTGCTGTTGTTATGGTTTTAATTTATAAGTTTGCTCCACAGCTATTCTTCGTAAATGAGACTGTAACTAACACAGCAGTTGATAGTGAGAAGGTTACTTCAATTGATTCTAAAAAGGCTTCTAAAAAGACAGCTAAGAGAGAAAATGCTAAGATAAAAGAGGCATAAATATATCAAGATAAAAGAGGGGTAATTCAAATAAAAAAAACGGGTGGTAACGCATTAGTTACCACCCGTTTTTTTGTCTAATTATCAACCGCAACCACCATTGTCAGACGCGTCAAATGGAGTTCCTTTTGCGAAAGGAGAACCAACGTCACATCTTCCATAATGATACTTAGTATCTGTAGTTCCAGCCTCAACCTCGTCAGAGGTCTGAATCTTAAGTCTGCCCTCATTAGAAGAACCAAAATTCTCTAATACATTGAGCATATTTTCGATGTCAGCATCGCTAACTTCTACATTATTGTTATCTGCCAAATTATAACCCTCCTTAAATATTATTTATTAAGCTCCTGATGCTTTAATGCACGAACCTTAGTTGAAAGTCCGAAGAGAGTGATGAATCCCTCTGCATCGTGGTGGTCATACATATCACCGGTTGTAAATGAAGCAAGATCCTCATTGTAAAGTGAATATGGAGATTTAGTACCAGCCTTTATAATGTTACCCTTATATAGCTTAAACTTAACTTCGCCTGTAACATATTCCTGAGTCTTCTCGATAAATGCCTGAATAGACTCTCTAAGTGGGCTGAACCATTTACCTTCATAAACAATCTGTGCAAACTTATTGCCAAGATTAATCTTCATTTCAGTTGTTTCTCTGTCAAGGATTAACTCCTCAAGCTGCTGATGAGCCTCATAAAGAATAGTTCCACCAGGAGTCTCATAAACTCCGCGGCTTTTCATACCAACAACACGGTTCTCAACGATATCAACGATACCGATACCATGCTTGCCACCAAGACGGTTAAGCTCTCTGATAATATCAGAAACCTTCATCTCTTTGCCGTTGATTGACTTAGGAACACCTTTTTCAAATGTCATTGTCACATATTCGCCTTCTTCTGGAGCTTTCTCAGGTGTAACACCCAAAACAAGAAGATGCTCAAAGTTAGGCTCGTTAGCAGGATCCTCAAGCTCTAAGCCTTCGTGGCTGATGTGCCATAAGTTACGGTCTCTTGAATAGCTTGAATCAGCTGAAAATGGTAAATCAATGCCATGCTGCTTACAATATTCAATCTCTTCCTCACGAGAGTTGAGTGTCCATTTGTCATCTCTCCATGCAGCTATAATCTTAAGATCTGGAGCTAAAGCCTTGATGCCAAGCTCGAAACGAATCTGATCATTACCCTTACCAGTAGCACCGTGGCAGATAGTAGTAGCACCCTCTTTACGAGCAACCTCTACTAAACGCTTAGCAATGCCTGGTCTAGCCATTGATGTACCTAATAGATACTTGTTCTCATATACAGCGTGTGCCTGAACACAAGGAACAATGTACTCATCACAGAACTCATCTGTAATATCCTCAATATATAACTTAGATGCCCCAGAAAGCTTAGCTCTCTCC
Organism: Lachnospiraceae bacterium; assembly: GCA_024685635.1. Taxonomy (GTDB): domain Bacteria; phylum Bacillota; class Clostridia; order Lachnospirales; family Lachnospiraceae; genus NC2004. The sequence continues at coordinate 9,791 of JAIKVP010000208.1, read as the reverse complement.
TCAAGACCATCAAGCTCCTCGCCCTGACCACAGTCGATACAGCAGCAAATTACCTCATAGTCGTAGTTCTCCTTGAGCCATGGGATTAAAGCAGTAGTGTCTAATCCGCCCGAATACGCAAGTACAACTTTTTCTTTACTCATTATTAATTCCTCCTAATTATTGAATGTGAGATAAACTCGATGTTTACATCATAAATCATAAGAATAGCGAATGCAAGTGATTTTAGAATAAAAATGCAAAGAATTTTTGAATATATATACAATAATATGTATAATTATGCAAACGCTGATTTTAAAAATATCAATAAAATAGATAATTTTCTGTTGCTAACTAGAGTAAATAGTTGTATAATTATAAACGCTTTATTATGGGAATGGAGGTTGATACTATGATTAAGGTAGGAATTATAGGTTCTACAGGCTATGCGGGAGAAGAGCTTGTCAGATTATTGTTGCAGCACAAGGATGCTGAGATTGTATGGTATGGATCAAGAAGCTACGTAGATGAAAAATACGCTAGCATTTTCAAAAATGTATGTGAAATCGTTCCAGATGTATGTAAGTCAGATGATTTAGAGACTCTTTCTAAGGAGGCAGATGTCATTTTTACAGCGACTCCACAGGGATATTTAGCAGGAGTGCTTAACGATAACATTTTAGCCAATGCTAAGGTAATTGACCTTTCGGCTGATTACAGAATCAAAGATGTTTCTATATATGAAGAATGGTATAAGATTGAGCACAAGACTCCACAGTATATTAAGGATGCGGTTTACGGTCTTTGCGAGATTAATAGAGATAAGATTACTAAGGATACAAGGCTTGTTGCCAATCCGGGATGTTATACTACTACTAGCATTTTAACCCTTTATCCTCTTGTTAAGGAGGGATTGATTGATCCTAATTCGATCATCGTTGATGCTAAGTCAGGAACAACAGGAGCAGGAAGAGGAAGCAAGGTTGCTAACCTTTACTGCGAGGTTAATGAGAATATTAAGGCTTACGGAGTGCTTACACACAGACACACTCCAGAGATTGAGGAGCAGCTTGGATACGCCTGTGACAGCGATATCAAGATTATATTTACGCCTCACTTAGTTCCAATGAATAGAGGAATATTAGTTACTGCTTACGCTAATCTTAAGAATGACGTTGATTATGATACGGTTAAGGCGGCTTATGATAAGTATTATAAGGATGAGCAGTTTGTAAGGGTTTTAGATAAGGACGTTTGCCCAGAGACTAGATATGTTCAGGGCAGCAACTATGTTGATGTCAACTTTAAGCTTGATAAGAGAACTAACAGGGTTGTTGCAATGGGCGCTTTAGATAATGTAGTCAAAGGTGCAGCAGGACAGGCCGTACAGAATATGAATATCATGTTTGGCTTGCCGGAAAATGAAGGATTAAATCAGATACCGATGTGCTTTTAGTGTGATGATAATACGCTTATGTGATTATATTATGCATACGATATGCTAGAATGATGACTAAGGTATTTTATAGAAAGCTAATTACTGTTATTTTATGGAGGAATTATGAAAATGCAGGAAATAAACGATAATATCGAAGAAGAAATGAAAAAAGCCACCGTCCTTGTCGAAGCGCTTCCATATATCAGGGAGTTTAACGGCAAGAAGGTAGTTGTAAAATATGGCGGAAGCGCTATGCTTGATGAAAACTTAAAGGTCAGCGTAATAAGGGACGTTGCCTTGTTAAAGCTTATTGGACTTAAGCCTATTATTGTTCATGGTGGCGGCAAGGAGATAAGCAAGTGGGTTCGCCTAAAAGGCAAGGAGCCTGAGTTTATCAACGGTCTTAGGGTTACAGATGATGACACTATCGAAATTGCTGAGATGGTGCTTAATAAGGTTAATAAGAGCTTAGTGGCAATGATGGAGAGCATGGGTGTTAAGGCTGTTGGTCTTTGTGGTAAGGACGGAAGCATTATGCATACAATCAAGAAGTATGCGGACGGTCACGACCTTGGCTATGTTGGAGAGGTTGACACAGTTGATTCTAAGCTTATTGACGTATTGCTTGATAATGATTATGTTCCAGTAATCGCGCCAATTGGTATTGGCGACAATCATTTGAGCTACAATATTAATGCTGATGACGCAGCTTGTGCGATTGCATCTAAGATTCACGCTGAGAAGCTTGTATTCTTGACTGATATCGAGGGCGTTTATATGGATCCAAATGACAAGAAGACTTTGATTTCAGAGATGGATTTAGCGACTGCAAGAGGATATATTGCCAATGGCGTCGTTGGTGGTGGTATGCTTCCAAAGCTAAATAACTGTATTGAAGCTATTGAAAATGGCGTTTCTAGGGTTCATATTCTTGATGGAAGGCTTGAGCATTGCCTGCTCTTAGAGCTCTTTACTAACAAGGGTATTGGAACTGCTATCTTAAAGGAGCCTATTTTTAAGGAATCGTAATAATGGTGATAGTGACTCTCTTTACTTAACTTATGTTTTGTAAGGAGAGTTTTTCTTTTCTTATTAAGTGTAAAAAAATGTTTTAGGGTATTGTATTTAACTTTCATTTCCTATAAAATATTTATGGACTATAACGATTTTGCACCTCTTTTTATCTAGGAGGTAATGAATTGTGAATACATATTGTTATAATATCAGGAAACATCATAAATTGAAGCATCTAGTTATGCTTTTATTTATGTGTTCTTTTTGTTGCTTAATGGGCTGTAGTGCGGTTAAACCGCTTAAAATCACTGGAAATGATAGCTCGTATGAGCAGACAGACGACGATGATGAGCTTCTTTCTAGTGACTCTGCTGATAAGTCAGAGTTTTTAAAGAATGATAGGAATGATGAGTCAGCATTTGCCAAAGAGAGTGCTAATGAGTCTGCATTTTCTGATGATGTAAGTTATGATGCTAGTGGCTTGGTCGTTGTATATGTATGTGGAGAGGTCAAAAATAGCGGCCTTTACGAGTTTAAGGCGGGCGCAAGGATTGGAGACGCAATCGATGCAGCCGGCGGGATGACTAAAAAGGCTGATAAGAATGCGCTTAATTTAGCTGAGTTTTTGGCTGATGGAGCTAAGATTGAGGTCCCTAAAAAGGGTGAAGCACCTAAGGAAGAGCAAGCATCTGATAAAGTGGATGACGGCTTGGTCAGCTTAAATAGCGCAACTAAAGAGGAGCTTATGACTCTGCCTGGGATAGGCGAGAGCAGGGCAGACTCAATAATCAAATATCGCGAGGAGAATGGCAGCTTTAGTCGGATTGAGGATGTTATGAATATCAGTGGTATCAAGCAAGCGATGTTTGAGAGAATTAAGGATTATATTAAGGTTTAGAGTATATTTAGAAAAGAGGAATTGGTTTTGGCAAGAAAGATTTTGATTGTTGATGATGAGAAGTCGATTGTTAAGGGTTTGAAGTTTAGCCTTATGCAGGATGAGATGGAGGTTGACGCTGCTTACGATGGAGAAGAGGCGTTAACTATGATAAAGAACGGTTCGTATGATATGGTATTGCTTGACGTTATGCTTCCTAAGCTTAACGGTTTTGAGGTGTGCCAGCAGGTTAGGGAGTTTTCTGACATCCCTATTATTATGCTCACTGCTAAGGGCGACGATATGGATAAGATTCTAGGACTTGATTATGGCGCTGATGACTATGTTACCAAGCCATTTAACACATTAGAGGTTAAGGCTCGTATTAAGGCTATCCTAAGACGTAATGGCAGGGTGGCAGAGGTTGAGACCAAGTCATCAGTTATAACAAGTGGAGATATGAAGATTGATGTTGAGGCTAGACGAGTATTTATCGAGGGTGCCGAGGTCAATCTTACAGCTAAAGAGTTCGACTTGCTTGAGCTTTTGGCTAAGAATCCTAACAAGGTATACGGTAGAGACAAGCTTCTAGCTATTGTATGGGGCGAGGATTATCCGGGTGACGGACGTACTGTGGATGTGCATATCAGACGTTTGCGCGAGAAGGTAGAGATCAATTCTAGCGACCCTAAGTATATTCACACCAAATGGGGTGTTGGATACTACTTCGCAGGCTAAGGGGGAGGCTTTATGAATCAGATAAGGATTAGAAGCGGAGCCTTTAATAGCATGCGTTTCGTTATATTTGTATGCTTTTTTCTGCTTACAACCATGTTCATATTGCTATATTCATACTTTTTGCAGAAGACCTACGAGAAGCGTATTATAGACCAACGCAAGAACTTTACAATCAATCAGAGTAACATTTTACTCAATCAACTTGTGTCGGCGGGATATTTTAACGGCGACACAGATAGAAATCTTGAAAATCAGATTGAGCAGTTAGCGACAGCATTTGACGGAAGAATCATGCTTGTCGATTCGGATTATCGCATTTTATCTGATACCTATCAGCTCAACCAAAACAAATATCTCATTTCAGAAAATGTTATCAAGTCGATGACTGGAGTTATGACGGATAGCGAGAATAACCAGATTATTGACGACTATATAGCAAGCTATATTCCTGTTAACATTTCCGTTGATCAAACTGAAGAAGAGACAGCTATCGATTCAACTAATCCGCTGGCTGTTAATAACCAGACAGGCATGGAGACTATAGGTCTTATGGTTGTCTATTCGTCTATTAAGAGTTCTAATAATACAATTAACTACGCCGAAGAGCAGAGTAAGCAGCTCTTGTTTTTGTTTATCATTGTAATTTTGATGGTTGCCGGCATTTTGACCGTTGTTTTGACGGGACATTTTAGGGATTTCTCCAGAAATATTGTCGATATGGCTGAGGGCAGAGATGTCAATATTGTTGTTCATGGCTTTACAGAGATGAGGGAGCTTGCTAAGACATTTAACGATTCAATCACTAAGATGAACAAGCTTGAAGAGTCAAGGCAGGAGTTCGTTTCGAATGTGTCGCATGAGCTTAAAACTCCTATTACTTCGGTTAAGGTTCTAGCAGATTCGCTGATAAATCAGGAGGATGTGCCGGTTGAGATATATAGGGAGTTTATGGAGGATATAGTTGAAGAGGTTGATAGAGAGAACAAGATTATCAATGATCTTTTGACCTTAGTTAAGCTTGATAGAAAGTCGCAGGATGTCTTAAATGTTACAACAGTAAGTATTAACGAGCTTTTAGAGCTCTTGCTTAAGCGTCTTAGACCGCTTGCTGCTAAGCGTGATATTGAGATTGTATACGAGAGCTTAAGACAGGTAAATGCAGAGATTGACGAGGTTAAGCTAACTCTCGCCCTCTCTAACCTGATTGAAAATGCTATCAAATACAACAAAGACGAGGGTTGGATTAGAATTACCCTAAATGCTGACCACAAGTATTTTTATGTCAAGATTGCTGATAGCGGTGTTGGTATTCCAGAGGACTGTAAGGATCACGTATTTGAGCGTTTTTATAGAGTTGATAAGGCTAGAAGCCGTGACACAGGTGGTACAGGTTTAGGTCTTGCTATCACTAAGAATGCTATTGTTATGCATCATGGAACTATTAAGCTTCATTCAGTTCCTGGCGAGGGTACAACATTTACGGTTAGAATCCCGCTTACATATTCAGTTAATTTAGCGGCTAGTAACGTGAGTAAGGCAGCTAATGTGGAGCCTGAGAAGGGACTACTTAGTCTGCTTAAAAAGAATATCGAGGACAAGAAGCCTAAGGCTAAGGCAAAGACTGTTATTTTGCCAAATGTCAGCGAGGTTAAGGGTAACTTAGGCGAGGTTTTTGATGCGGTTGACCACACTATAAATAAGGAGCCTAAAGAGCCTGAGATTGAGCCGGAAGAGGATGTTAGCTTAATTGCTGAGGCAGAGCCTGAGGTGGTTGTTCTTCACACTGAGGAGATGTATAATCCTCAAGTTGTTGTTATTAAGCCTGAGGAGGTTGAGGATAAGAGTAAGGCTTCTTCAGAGAATGTGGATGATGAGGCTTTAGATGAATCTGAAGGCGAGTCAGATGAGGATGCTTTAGCTAGTGAGGAGCTAGATGCTAGTGATGAGTTAGCATTTGATGATGAGACAAATGAAGATAAAGAGGGAGGTAATGGCGATGAATAAGAAATTTACTTCCCTGTTGTTTGTGTTCTTGCTTCCTATGATGCTTATTTTTAGCGGCTGTGGTGAGAAGGAGGAAGAAGCTAAGGAAACTTTATATCCTGCATCTGATGAGTATGTGCTTTATTATGTAAATAACGATTCAACTTCTTTGGTTCCTAAGCTGACTACATTTGACAAATCAGAATCTGTCAGGACACAGATGAATAAGATGATTAACAAGCTTACTGGCGACGCGTCTAACCTTGAATATAAGTCCTGTCTTCCACAGAATGTCAGTTATCTTAATGTTCAGTATGATGATGTGACGGTTACTATAAGCCTTAGCTCTACATTTTATGATGCTCCAGCGTCGGCGGCGCTTTTATGTGAGGCCTCATTTGTAAAGAGTCTGACGCAGATAGAGGGTGTCGATAATGTAGCATTTTCTGTGGGTTCGCAGCCTTTGATGAATGGTGAAAATGTTGTAGGTGCCTTGACCGCTGATTCATTTGCTGATAGTGATGCGAGAAATGACGTTAATCAGGTTCAGTATGTTACTATTTATTTTACCAATGTTACTGGTGACAGACTTGAACCTCTTAGAATTCCGATAAATGTGAGCGGACATAATTCCGCTGAGGAGCTGGTGCTTGAGAGGTTGATTGCGGGCACTAGTGAGAGGGGATATTATAGCACGATTCCTAAGGATACCAAGCTTTTGTCGGTGTCTACTAAGGATAGCGTGTGCTATGTTGATTTTAGCGAGGAGTTTATGACGATGCCTGAAAATGTGCTTGATCAGACGGTTATATACTCTGTGGTTAACAGTCTGTGCGAGCTATCTACGGTTAGTAAGGTTTCATTTACAATCGAGGGTGAGCAGCAGGAATTGTATAATGGTAATGTAGTTTTTAATCAGTTGTTTGAGAGAAATCTTGATTTGGTGGATGTGGATTAGGATTATTTCTTGATTTGGCTGTTTGATTAAAGGAGATTAAATTGAATAATAGACCAATGTTGATGATTGCGATCTGCTTTGTGCTTGGAGAGCTGGGCTTTTTGCTGACATTTTCATTTGGGCGAATTATAACTTTAGCAGGAGTAGTGTTGATAGCATTTTCTTATTCTAAGAAAAATGGAGTCGATGTTCTACTTCTGCTTTTGGTGTTTTTGTATATAGCTGGATTTTATAGTGCCAGCTTTGCAATGGAGGATGGTATTGTTGAAAGCTATGGAGTGGAGTCGCTTGATGCTTTAGTTACAGGACAGGTCTCGGCGATTGAGAAGGGGAGTAGTGGGTATAGGGTTTATATTAGGGATGTTGTGGTTAGGGTTGAGGAAGATGATGCTGAGATAAAAGGAAATAGCCTTGATAATAATGCTTTAGTAAATAGTGAGAGGGATTTGGATTTAGTAGGATTAAAAACGGATGAAACTAATAGATGTAAGGATTATAAGCTATCTAGAAAAATCTTACTTAGGTGTGATGAATGTAGTTTTAAATTAGGGCAGAGAATTCGAGTTGATGGTAAGCTTTCTTGCTTAGCTAAGAAGAGAAATCCGGGGGAATTTGATGCGTTTAATTATTATAGAGCAAGAAATGTTGACAGTGTGCTAAAGGCTAATGATATAGAACTTGTTGATGCTAGCTATTGGCATTATTTAGAGGGATTAAGAGAGCTTAGAGAGAATTTGGTTTTAAGGTGTAGAGCGATGTTATCAAGTGAAGATGCGGGCTTGATTGAGTCTATTGTATTAGGCTATAGGGCAGATTTAGATGAGGATGTTAAGACTTTATATCAGTCTGCTGGAATAGCGCATATTATTGCGATTTCGGGGCTTCATGTTGGTTTGGTAGGGGTGTTTATTTATGGATTGTTTAGAAAACTGGGTTTAACTATTGGCTTGTCAGCATTTTTGGCAGGCGGATTGATTGTTAGCTATGCTTTATTTACGGGAATGAGTGGGTCTTGTGAGAGGGCTATGGTTATGCTTTTGGTGGCTTATTTGGCTAAGGTTATTGGCAGGGCTTATGATATGCTTTCAGCTATGAGTTTAGCGGCTTTGATTGTGCTTTTTATGAGTCCTTTGCAGATTTTGGACGCGGGGTTTTTGTTGTCGTTTGGTGCGGTTATTGGGATTAGTGCGGTTTATCCGGTGATTAGAGGGGAGTCATCTAGCAAAGTGAAGCTTTTTACCAAAATCATTGATAGCTTCTTTATATCTATAAGTGTTGAATTAATAACGCTTCCAATAATTGCAAAATTCTATTATGAAATCCCGGTTTATTCAGTGATCATAGGCTTGATTGTTATACCACTTATGTCTTTTTTAGTAGCATTTGCAGTGCTTGGGATATCGCTTACTTTTATTAATGTAAATTGGGCTTTTATTGCATTTGTTCCCTCGGTTTTGGTGCTTAGGATTAACAAGTTTTTGTGCCTGCTTAACGAGAGACTGCCGGCGTCTAATATAGTAACGGGCGAGCCGGGCTTTGGGATTATAGCATTTTATTATATTGTTTTGGCAATAGTTTTATATATTTATTATGCGAAAAATGATGCTTATAAGAAGTTGGTTAAGCTTGAAAGAATTGATAGATTAGAAGATATGTATGAGTTTTATAAGGGGAGGTATATTTACTTAAAGAGGCTGTTTAAGAGGGCTTTGGCTTGTATTCTTGTTATTGGATTGCTTGTGGTTTTATGGAATAATCTGCTTGTTAATAGCACTAATAGCTTTGCTAAGCTTGAAATTGATGTTCTAGATGTTGGGCAAGGAGATGGAATAGTTATAAAGACGCCTAGTAAAGAAGCGATTTTGGTTGATGGGGGAAGTACTTCTAATAATAGTTTATATAAATATACTTATCTTCCATATCTTAAAAGTCAAGGAATAACTAGGATTTCTGCGTCTATTATCAGTCACAGTGATATGGATCATATTAGTGCAATTAAAGAGTTGATTGAGAATGATTTTGTGATTGAGTTGCTAGTTTTACCTGATATAGCTAATCCTGATGATAATTATAGGGAGCTTTGTGAGTTAGCATTTTCACATGGGATAGAGCTTAAGAAGGTTTATAGAGGGATGAAGATAGAAATTGATGGTCTGACTTTAGATATTATGCATCCGTATAAAGGCTATGAAACTGAGGATGCTAATGAATACTCGACTACGTTTGTTCTGAATTATGGAGAATTTAGGATGCTGTTTACTGGAGATTTAGGAGGTGAAGGAGAGGAGGGGGTGGTTGAGTTTCTTGAGGGGAAGAGTGATGAAGGGGAGATAAAACTAGGCAAGAGTATTGATGGAGAGAGCAATATGGTAAAGAGTGTTGATAATAATTCGTGGGATATAGACATCTTAAAAGTGGGACATCACGGAAGTAAGACATCAACATCTGACGAATTGTTAGAACTATTTGATCCTGAATGCGCCATAATCTCTGTCGGGAAATACAATAAATACGGCCATCCAAGCGACCTTGTGATTGATAGATTAAAGGAACATGCCTGTGATATTTATAGAACTGATCAGTCAGGTGCGATTAGGGTTAAGGTTGGTTTAAAGGGCTATAGCGTTGAGGGGATGAATTAGAGAGAGGGAATATATTAGAGAGAGGAGGCTAATAAAAAGTGCAGAGGACGGATAGTTTAAAAGAAAGTACAATAATTAATCTGTGCATATCTATAAATATTAGTTTTTAAAAAGTTAGAATTATAAAAAGCAGGAAAAGAAAATGATAAAAATAAAAGATCT
>JAIKVP010000129.1 GCA_024685635.1 Lachnospiraceae bacterium | reverse complement strand
GGACAATATATTATATTTAGACGGAGGTATGGGAACTCTTCTTCAAGAGCGTGGCCTAAAGCCAGGCGAGCTCCCTGAGAGATGGAATATATCAAGACCCGACGACATCGTAGACATCCACAAAATGTACTATGAAGCAGGGTCTAATGTTGTTCTTTCTAATACATTTGGCGCTAATTTAATTAAGTATGAGGAGGATGAATTAAAGGCAGTAATTGAGGCTGCAATTAACAATGCCAAAAGAGCAAGAGATGAGAGCGTAGGCGATCAGGAGAAGTATGTCGCACTTGATATTGGATCTATGGGTAAGCTCTTAAAGCCTTATGGCGACTATGAATTTGAGGACGCAGTTAAGGTCTATTCTAAGACTGTAGAGATTGGAGCAGCTGCTGGTGCTGACCTCATTTTCATTGAGACTATGAGTGACAGCTATGACACTAAGGCAGCGGTTTTAGCAGCTAAGGAGTCCTGCGATTTGCCAGTATTTGCCTCAAATGCTTACGGTGAGGACGGCAAGCTTATGACAGGAGCAAGCCCTGCTGCAATGGTTGCAATGCTAGAGGGCTTGGGCGTTGACGCGCTTGGCGCTAACTGTTCACTAGGTCCTAAGCAGTTAGTTGGCGTGGTTGATGAACTGGTTAAATACGCATCAGTACCAGTAATCCTAAAGCCAAATGCAGGCCTTCCAAGAAGCGTTGACGGCGTTACAGTTTATGATGTTGAAGAAGATGAGTTTTCAACTGACATGGCTGAATTTGTTAATAAGGGCGTCAGAATCTGCGGTGGTTGCTGTGGAACTACGCCAGCATTTATAAAAGAGACGGTTGATAAGACCAAGGATATTACGCCTGCCCTTCTTACTGACAAGGGCATATCTATGGTTAGCTCTTACACTCACGTTGTCGAGTTTGGCAGGTCGCCTGTCTTAATCGGCGAGCGAATCAATCCGACCGGTAAGAAGAAGTTTAAGGAAGCATTAAGAAATGAAGACATCGACTACATTTTAGGCGAGGGCTTAAAGCAGCAGGAGAAGGGCGCTCACGTATTAGATGTAAATGTTGGAATCCCGGAGATTGACGAGCCGGCTTTATTAAAGAGAGTTTGCTACGAATTGCAGGCGATAATTAATCTTCCGCTTCAGATAGATACGACTGATGTTGTCGCAATGGAGGCAGCGCTTAGGCAGTACAATGGTAAGGCGATGATTAACTCTGTAAACGGTAAGGATGAGGTTATGAGGGAGATATTCCCACTCGTTAAAAAGTACGGCGGTTTGGTTGTCTGCTTAACATTAGATGAAGATGGAATCCCGGAAAATGCAGACAAAAGATTTGAGATTGCCAAGCATATAATTGAGGTCGCAGCTGAGTATAAAATTGCTAAAAAAGACCTTATTTTTGACACATTAGCAATGACTGTAAGTGCTGATGATAATGCTGCTTTAGCAACTTTGCAGTCGCTAAACAGAATCCACAATGAGTTAAAATGTCTGACCTCTTTAGGTGTTTCAAATGTATCATTTGGCCTTCCTCTTCGCGAGGTTGTAACGGCTACATTTTTCACCCTGGCTATGGAAAACGGCTTATCTGCAGCGATTATGAATCCTAATTCGGGCGAGATGATGAAGGCTTATTATTCATTTAGAACACTTCACGGATTAGATAAAAACTGCCAGGATTATATAACTAATATAGAAAAATATGCGGTCACATCTAATGCAGCAGTTACTAATCAAACTGCTAAAACAGACGCTAATAAAGACGCTGCTTCAGACCTAAGTCCATTGCAGCACGCAATCGTAAAGGGCTTAAAAGAGCAGGCGTCTCAGATAGCAAAGGAAATGCTAGAAAGCGTTGATCCACTTGATATAGTAAATAATCAAATAATCCCAGCGCTTGACATAGTCGGCAAGGGATTTGAAGCTAAGACCATGTATTTGCCACAGCTACTTATGAGTGCAGAGGCATCACAGTCAGCATTTGAACAGATAAAAGCATTTAATCAGGCCAATGCTACAGAGTCCGAATCAAGAGGCAAGTTTATCGTCGCAACTGTCAAGGGCGATGTGCACGATATCGGCAAGAATATAGTTAAGCTAATCCTAGAGAATTACGGTTTTGACGTTATTGATCTCGGTAAGGATGTTGCACCGGAATTAATAGTTGAGACCGCTATTAAGGATCATGTTCCATTCGTAGGACTAAGCGCGCTTATGACAACTACGGTTCCTGCGATGGAGGAGACTATTAAACAATTAAGAGTTGATGCGCCTTGGGTTAAGGTGTGTGTAGGTGGAGCTGTGTTAACACAGGAGTACGCTGATGAGATAGGTGCAGATTTCTACGGTAAAGACGCGATGGCTACCGTAAGATTCGCGGTAGATAATGCATAATATATGTTATATGACTAAAAAATGGAACAGTGGGGCAATGTGAGGTGACCCCAAAAAGTTAGACTTTTTTACGAGACGACTCCGGTCGTCTCGTTTTCATTATGCAGCTAAAAGATGAAGCCTATATTGAACAGGACTCATCCATCCTAACTTTTCTTTTATTCGCTGTTCATTATAATAC
>JAIKVP010000069.1 GCA_024685635.1 Lachnospiraceae bacterium | reverse complement strand
AAATACTATTCGATGAGGTGAGGAGTTTATGAATAAATATAAAATTATCCTTTATACAACTTTATCTATTGCTGTGGTGGCTTTAACAGCCACCGGAGCTTTTTTAAACTCGCATGCTGCCAAGAAGAAGTATGCGACAAGTGGTGTAGCTCCACATTCAAAGGCGGTGTGGAGTTATAATAAGAAGACCAAGACTCTTACCATTAAACCTAACAAGAATAAGAAAAAGCGTAAAGCCAATACTTCTGATTTTAATTATAGACTTCTTCATACAAAAAAACTTGTTTATGAAGATGGGATGCACCGAATAGGAGAATTTTGGGGTGATATAAATGCCGAGCGCGACTACAGAGGATTTAAAAATGTTATAATTCCCGGAAGTATAAAGAGAATTACTCCATACTGTCTATTGGGTACAGCCAATCTACAAACAATTATTATAAATTATGGTGTCAAGCAAATTGGTTGTTATTCTCTTAACGGAGGAAGATATAATGAGTTAGTACTTCCGGATAGTATGAGGAGCATTGAAGAAGCAGCGTTTGAAATGAAGCGTCAACTTAAACATATTGATTTTAATGATGGGTTGAAGAGTATTGGGTGGTGTGCGTTTGATTATAGTTCCCTTACTGATGCGGTTCTTCCTGATAGCGTGAACTATATAGGAAAACAAGCTTTTGAATGTACCGATATTAGTTATATAAAACTTCCTGATGGAATAAAAATCCTTTCTGAAGGTGTATTGTCTAGAAATGAGAATCTAAAAAGTTGCAATATTCCGGAGTCTGTTGTTGAGATTCATTATTGTGCATTCAGAAAAACAGGTTTAGAGAGAATAACTATTCCAAGAAATGTTGAGATTCTTGGAGGAGAAATAGGTTTTTGGGTCTACGGCAATGAGGGGAATGGGATTTTTTCTAATTGTAAATCGTTAAAAAGAATATCCTTTAAGACAAAGAAAATTAAAACTATACACGAAGGTGCTATGAGTGGAATAAGTTCTAATACTATAATTGAAGTTCCAACAGGTTACAAAGAAAAATATAGCGAAATGTTTGCTAAAGGTGGATTGAATAAGAATATTAAAATAATAGAAGTTGATGTTAACGATTCTGATATAGATTCAGTTCGTTTGAATAGAGACAGTACAACGGTTAAAGAGGGAATGCCTAGAAAGATGGAACTAATGTATGCTGATGAACCGGACAAGGTTAAATGGGAAAGCTCTGACGATACCATTGTAAAAGTCAACGATAGCGGAGAAGCTATGGCGATAAAGGTAGGAGATGCAGTGGTTAAAGCGACATATAAAAATCGAGATTTTACATGTAAGTTTCATGTAACAGAGGCAGATTCTGATAATGATGAAGAAGAGTTGAGGAAATTAATAAAATATGAAAAAGAACTTGGTTCATTAGAGGTTGATGAAGATATTCATAGCAATCAGTATGAATGGAGAAATGGCAGATTGATTGGAATTAATTGGAGTGAACTTGATGTAGCCGGCTCAATTAATTTGAATCCGTTTACTTATCTTGAATATTTTAAGAGCGGATATACATGGTGTGGTATATGGGAAATAGATGCTGATGATTTGGAGCATCTTAATTTTCTAGGATATAATAGATTAGATATTGGAGATGACAATATTCATATAGAAAATGCTAAAGATATTAAAATTGAAAGGTATGATGAATTCCATATAGGCCATGATTTTGGTGATGAGAATTGGAGAACCCAAGAATCAAGTGATTGAAAAACACCGAAAATGAGAACCACGAACCACGGGGACAGATTTGGTGGTTTGACGAAAGGAAAAGAAGGTTATACTTGGGATGTTTTTGAATATGTTGATAACAAAGGAAAAATAAGGGACGATTCTCTCACATTTGCATCGTAAATAAAGATTACTCAATCCCAGGTGCTACACGAGAGTGAGCGTTTTGTTTAAAACGAATGTGAGAAATAAGTGATGCAGAACCACAAGAACCGTCCCCAACTCATGATTTTGTAAAAGGTTGCGTGAAAACATCGATATATTGAGGAGGTGTTTAAAATGTATTTGAACGGTATTCTTAAGGGAATCGTCTTAAGCATAGTAACGATTGTATTTCTATGTATTATTAGTTTTAATAATATTGATGTAAATGCCGCTACCAAAGCAATTGTAAAAAAAGGAGTTTGTACGGTTAGCGGAAAGGGGAAAATGACTCAGACGTTCACAGACAACAAAAAGATAAAAAAGGTTGTAATAAAAAAAGGAGTTACATATATACCTAAAGAAGCATTTTATGGTTGTAGTAAACTGAAGTCGGTCACAATAGCTAATACAGTTAAATCAATAGGTGCCGAAGCCTTTGCTCAAACTGGGTTAAAGAAAATTTCAATTCCTAAATCAGTAAAAAGAATAGGCTACTTTGCTCTAAACTCTGATTTTGATAGGATAAAAATGCCAGGAAAATGTAGTATAATAGGTGATGATTTTATTGATTGTGATCCGCTGTTCCTTATCCATGTTAAAACTGTGGAGTATACGACTCCGCTTGATCTTGCCACGATTAAATATGTTCGTTGTGAAGAGATTATTGTTGCATCAAGTGACTCAAAGTATAAGAGTGTAGATGGCGCAGTTTATAGCAAGGATGGGAAGACTCTTGAAGCTGTGCCGTACTATATGAAGAACTTGAGAATCAGTGATAAGTGTACTGATATTGAGTTTAGTGCATTTCAAGTAGAAATGGATTGGGATGACATGTATCCACAAGCAAGACAAGAGTATATTACAATTCCTGAAAGCTTTAAAAGATTTCATTATGATGTTAATAGTTTATGGTACTATAAAGTTGAATTGTCTGGTCTTAAGGGACTCGATATACAATCGTCTAATATTGATAGAGAAAATATTAACTTTATTTTTGAGCATTTTGTTCTTAATAATTCGATTTTGGACGGATTAAGTCAGGCAGGATATATTAATTATAATAACGGTTTTTTGATTGGTGATTCTTTCGGTATATATACAGTATCTTCGGATGCAAGAGTTTTGTATGGTTATTACGGGTCCGAAGAAGAGATTACTATTCCTTCGTGCGTTGAATATATATATAATTTAAGTAATAAAAATGTAAAGAAAATTGTTCTTGGACCTAATGTAAAGACAATCGATACTAGTGAACCATATGGTCTTAATAATTTGGAAGAGGTCGTGTTTAATGATAAGCTTGAGAGAATTGGAGATTATGCTTTTGCCAAATCGAAATTAAAAGAAGTGGTCATCCCGAAAAATGTTGAAAGCATTGGAGATTATGCTTTTGCCAAATCGAAATTAAAAGAAGTGGTCATCCCGGAAAATGTTGAAAGTATAGGATCTTATGCGTTTGAGTATACGCCGTTAGAATATATTAGTTTTTCTGGTTCAATTAAAGCTATTGGTGACTATGCGTTTCGTAATACTAAGCTTAAAGAATTAACATTACCGAATTCGATTGAGTCTCTTGGAAAAGCTGTGTTTTCGGGCACTTTGATAGAACAATTGAATGTCCCTCCATCTCTTATTCTTTACGAGTATTCCTTTAGTGGTATGAGAAGTCTGAAAAAGGTCGTTATATCTGAGGGAGTGATTGAGATCCCTAAACAAGCGTTTAGTTACTGCACGAGTCTTGAAGAAGTTATTATTCATAACACGGGGTGCAAGATAGCGGAAGATGCATTTGGTCAGAATTGTTATTGGGTTGGTGTTAGGGAGGATGGTTCTGATAGTATAGTATTAAGATGCTATCATGTTTGAGACCATTTATATTCTTTGTAAATGATAAAATAAAAATGTCGTTTTGAATGATGAGTTCATCTACACCGAGAACTCACCTAATGTAAAAGAAATTTTGTGAAGTTGAGGATTAGTAAGACAAACAGGGTATTTCCGATATGTAAGAATATTTCAGGATATGTAACTGATCTTACCAATAATTATTCAGTAAGAGATATAAAGATAGAGGTATATAAAGGGGATAATACAGAACAGCAACCTTGTGCAACAGCGTTTACTGATAAGAGTGGACAATATGTCATTAAAGAGTTACCTGAGGGAACGTATACTTTCGTTGTTAAAGATGAGAGAGAAGCTGTCAATGAAGAGAAATATGTTACGTTCAGCAAGAGCATTAAGGTTAAGCAGAAGAATAAGTCAGATGTCTACGATATGGAAATTGCTAAAGAATTGAAGCCTAACCAGATTAGGATTGTGCTTGACTGGAATTCCGGTCCTAATGATCTTGATGCTCATATTAAATGGGAAACTCCGGATGGCTCTGGTGGAGATTGCTATTATGATAATGAGGTACATCGGTATAATGGTGAAGTCGTTGTACATTAGTTTTATTGATAACCATTTTAGATAAGCACGGAAGAATGTAAGATTCTTTCGTGCTTAGACTGGATGACTGATTTAAGATGAGAAAGGAGGAAGTCTGATTACTTAATAATCAGATGTTATGTGATATGAGGATCAGAAGATATTTATTATTATGTATTTCAGCTATTATGGCATTTGGATGTGTTGGGTATGTTAGTGTATCGAAAGTAACAGCGGCAAAGAAAAAAACATATAGACAGTACTGTAATTTGGAGGTTGGAGAGTCAGAAGAATTAGATTTTGAAGTTGATATACCTTATGATGAGATATCCTGGGAATCTGACAGTAGTGATGTAATAATTGAAAAAAATAATTTTAATCGCGCATGTATTAAAGCAGTTAAGTGTAGTGGCAAGAAGCGTAGTCAAGCTATTGTCACTGGTAAATATAAAAACATTGTATTAAGGTGTGAAGTTGTTATATATGCTGCGTCCAAGTACAAGTATAAGATTGTTCCTGAAAAAGGTAAGAAGGAGTTAAAAGTTGGAGAAACTAAGAAATTCTGTGTAAAGACGCAAAATGGTAAGAAGATAAAAAATGTGAAATGGTTTGTCAAGCAAGATGGGAGCAGTGAAAGTATAAAAGTAAATAAAAATGGTGAGGCCACAGGTGTAAAGTTTAAATATGAAAGTCCAACACATTCGACTATATGTGCTGAATTTGGATACATACATCTAGAGTGTAAACTTGATGTTTATGCTAAAAGAGATAAAAAAGAGCTTGAAGCATTAAAAAAAATAATAAGTAGAACTAATCTGAAAAATTATGAAAA
>JAIKVP010000157.1 GCA_024685635.1 Lachnospiraceae bacterium | reverse complement strand
AGTAATCATTGTCCCCATTACTAAATCGAGACTCTATAACAAGCCGTTCTTCGCCACATCCAAGAAAACCCATTACATTCCCAGACCGGTAAGAAGCATTGACGGTTTGCAGGATCATCTGATCTCGTGAAAGATCCCCTGCACCACGTACCATCTCTGGAAATACAAAAACACCTTCTTTTTCCAGTTCCTCGAGAGTTTTATCTACAATAGTCTTGACCAAGCCCGGAATTTCGATGAATTCTTCTTTTTTTCTTTGATCATTATCCTTAATCTTGAGTTGCTTCATCTACACTACCCTCATCCGAAAGTGTATAGCCGTATGCCTTGGCAAATCTTTTCATAATACCTTCTTCATCGTAAAGCCCACGTACATATTCCTGCAGCAACGGGCAAAGATAGTCCGTCCATAAAACGTCAAAAGTAACTGTCTTCAGCTTCAAAAAGTAGGAAGCGCCAATTTGATAGTTCTCGTTTAGATCATCAACCTTGATTATCTCCGCATTAAGTCTATCCATTCGTGAGACGGCCTCATTCTTAAGTTCCTCGTTTTCAAGCGATTCCAGCATGTCTTGTGTATCTTCTGCTTTTATTTCTACAAATCGGAATCTTCTGCGCATTGCAAAATCAAAACTGTCAACAGATCTGTCAATATCATTCATAGTCCCAATAATGTAGACATTCTCTGGTATATAGAATTTCTCATCGGGGTTAGCATGCATATTCGCATACTGAGTTGATACTTCCCCTGCCCTTCCTCTGTAGCCAGGATCGACAGAAAAGAATAATTCTCCTAGTATCTTTGATATTTCACCACGGTTTATTTCATCGATGATAAAAATATATTTCTTTATCTCCTCGGTAGGTGGCTGTATATTCGATTCTATAATACTCATATTTTTAATTGCATTTACTACTGCTAAGTAATAAGAGTATTCTTGAGTTCTATACTGCGTACCAAAAAAATTTGTTATATCACTTACTTTTTCAAAATCAACTCCAGATTCAAGCATCCTTTTGATAGCTTCCAATTTAAGTTTCAAATTATTAGACAAATCATTTTGTGGTATAGAAATGTAAACATATTTTTCATCAACATCCACGATAGTAAATGGATTTCCCGTCAAAGACTGTAATCCTTCACCATTCAAATCAAACTCTGAAAAAAATTTAGCCATTCTTGCCTTTGCGGATACTTCCTGCTCTCGAGTCTCTTTCGATTTCTGAGAATCCTCAAAATTCCTTCTGGCCCTGTCAACAAATGCCTTAAAAATACCATCCTGCAATTCAAATCCCATACTGCCATCTTCATTCATTCTCGGGCGTAAGCCTTCAACAAAATCAGAATAATCATAGCTTGTATTAAACTGTACAAATTCAACCTGTTGCTTTTGTTCCGGAGTTAAATCTGAATACCTGTCGGTATAACCATTGCTGATAATGTCTGCTGCAATTTCTTTTGCAAGATATGTTTTGCCTGTACCCGGTGCCCCTCTAAATATGATATTTCTCGATTCCAGCAAGAGTCTTGAATACGGGTTTTTACTCTCCTCCGTGGTCTTAATTACATCTTCATCAACAGCTTTTTCAGCCTTTGTCTGACTGAATTCCTGCTCGGTCTTATCTCGGTATACTAGAACGAATTTATCACCAGGTTCTCCAAAGCGCTTTAAACACTCTCTAGCAAACACAAGTGTAGAAAACACATTCCAAGAATAAATAACGAATTGCGGTCCGCCTTCACGCTTATATGTTGAATTCTCCATCGAGTTTTTATACTTTCTAAACTCTGCTTCGGTAGCAAAAATACCTCTGATTACTTCTTTGTCAGGAGTATACTGGCAAACTGGGAACTGCCTTTTATCTTCATCCGACAATGACGCAATCTGATTCTCAAATATCTGGCAGGCAAGTCTCGGCAAAGTTTGATTAGATATCTTTGTTTCGCTCTTATTACGGTTTCTGCGTATTATATCAACTCCACCCTTCATAAAATACGCATCGATAGGTCTGTAGTTATCGCCAAGATCAAGATTATCCATAGTAAATCTCTCATCTGTAGAAACCACAGAATCTGCGGTTATAGTTATTTCAAATTTCTCCTGCTTTGTATCAATCATATAGCCCCTCGTTTCAAAAAATCCTTTTGCCTCAACCGCATTGTAATCGCCAGGTTGTACGTCTTTACCAGTTGCTAGCTTCGCAGCAATTGCAATAACATATTTGGGCGGATACTTCTTTCCATCCCCCATAACAAGTTCGTATCTTGTACTTTTGTTTTGATCCGGAACTCCATTCTCATCAATATACTGAACTGCCTTTTGAATGAATTCCTCTGGAAATTTCGGTATCGCCATTACATCACCCTCCAACTACATTTTTCGTATTGACCTAGTATACTTACACTTCGGAAAACCGGTGCAACCTATAAATCTTCCGTTCCTACCATTTTTCTCTATCAGTTTGCTTCCACATTCCGGACAAACGCTCGGATCATAAGCTTTCTTTTGTATGATTATATCTTCTTGTTGTAAACGAGGTTTAGCTGCTGGATTATTTGCTGAACATTCTTTGCAAGTCCCCAAATTCAGATGGACACCTATTGCACCTCCGTATGTGGAAAACTCCGAGTCCTTCGCAATCTTTCCACAGAATTCGCACTTAATCCACCGGTTTCCGTCTGCATCTCTGACTTGAGTTTCCTGCTGATCAAGATTAGATGCCAGATTCCTCCAAAAAAATTCTTCTCTTTGCTGCCTTTCTTCTATGGCTTTTTCATTCGCAATGCGTCGCTCTTCTTCCGATTTTGCTCGTTTCTTAGCAGCCTCTTCGGCTTGAATCCTCTGTCTTTCAGCTAAAGCTTCCTGTTGTTTACGCTGCTCTTTCCGACTCTTTATTTCTGATTCATTAGCGTCTTTAAACCGCCGTTGTGCTTCTACCAATCCATTTTCTAATGAAGCACCTTTAAAAAACACCTCTCCATGTTGATCAATCCTGTATTCACGTAATAATCCATCTGCAAAAATGTTCTCTTGCCAGAGTCCATCTATATCCTGACCATAGAATACTGCCTTCATTTCTGCAGTTTCATAATTAGCATCCGTTACTTCAAGCAATAAGCAGAATCCTTGCCTTTCTTGAACTTTCATTAATCCTTCCGGATATTGGCCCTCAGATCCACCGTTCATATAATCAACTACGTGAATAATTTTGATACCTTGGCTATGCTGTTTTAAAATAGACTGTTTCTCATCAGATAAATTTGCCCGGTTATGGCAGTAATCAAGAGCTATACCACACCTCCTTGATATGAAAGAAAACTCATATCTTCTCTCGATATCTGAAATATCGCAAATAGGAACTCGCGTCTCAATATCATCCGTATGCAAGTTATCATCCAACCAACACTTTAAAACAATTTTGGAATCAATCGACGTCTTCCCCTCAGTGATAACGGTACAGTTCTCAAATTGCTGTCCATCTTTTATTCGAAAATGTTGCTCTCTAAGGTTCTTATCTCCTGCCACAAGAACAAGATTCGCCCCACAACCGCACGGGCAAAAGAGTTCGTTGCGTTGGCTTTTTGCCCTGAGTTCTTTGAGTTTATCGGGTATATTGATTTGTTTGCCAT
>JAIKVP010000033.1 GCA_024685635.1 Lachnospiraceae bacterium | reverse complement strand
AAATACTGAAGCTCATCCTCTAAATTCTGTAAACCAGCTTCGGTAATAACCCTTTTCTGCTCAGCCATATCAAAATCATCCCTTCTAAATAAGTAGTAAGATGCTATACGCATACCTCGTGTGATTATAACCCTTTAATTAGACCTTGTCAAATTTAAGGGTTTCTCTATATCTCTCTAACTCACTGTAAACTTCATCATAGCTCTGCATTTGCATAATGCTGTTTCTAAAGTTAGCAGAGTCTGGAAGGCCTGATGTATACCAGGAAATGTGCTTTCTCATCTCACAGATTGCACTAAATTCGCCCTTTCTCTCAATCATCATCTGATAGTGATGCTTGATCATATCTATTATTTCGTCATAGCTTGGAGGCGCTAATTTCTCGCCTGTTTCTAGGCTATGTAGAATCTGCTTAAATATCCAAGGGTTGCCCTTAGCTCCCCTTGCAACCATAAAACCGTCGCAGTTGGTGATTTCCTTCATCTTTAGGGCATCCGCTGCCGTAAGGATATCGCCGTTACCTATTACCGGGATAGTAACATTTTCTTTGACCTGCCTTATTACGTCTAAGTCGGCCTTACCGCTATAGTAGTCCTCTCTGGTCCTTGCGTGAACCGCTATCATACTTGCTCCGGCCTCCTCTAAGACCTTGGCAAATGCTGGCGCGACGCATTCATCCTTTTTAAAGCCCTTTCTAATCTTAACTGTAACCGGGCATTTGACCTTTTTTACCATGTTGGAAATGATGTCGTATGCAAGCTTTGGATTGTTTAAAAGCGCTGAGCCCTCGCCGTTATTGACAACCTTAGGAACCGGGCAGCCCATATTAACATCAATGGCATCAAATCCTAGCTGCTCAACCCTTGCCGCCATATCGCCCATTATCTCAGGATCTGAGCCAAAAAGCTGAACTATTATCGGGTGCTCGCTTGGCTCATATTCAAGTAAAGCCTTGGTATTCTTGTTCTTATAGAGTATGGCCTTAGCGCTTACCATCTCTGTATAGACCATACCACAGCCCATTTCCTCGCATAACAGACGAAATGACAGGTCCGTTACGCCTGCCATTGGTCCGAGTATTAAGTTGTTCTTACAGTCAATATTAGCTAATTTCATATTATATCCTACTTATTTTGCTGTTTCTCATATATAATCTGCAAGCCCTTTAGGGTTAGATGTGGATCATACTCATCAATTGCGTCTGTGCTCTCAGAGATAATCTTACCTAAACCGCCTGTCGCAACTACCTTCATGCTATCTAAGCCTGCTTCTTCTCGCATTTTCTTAATGATGTACTCGGTCTCACCGATGTGTCCATAGAACAAACCAGCCTGCATAGATGGAACGGTTGACTTAGCAAGGATTGTGTCAGGCTTTACAATCTCGATTTCAGGAAGCTTAGCAGCCTCAACCCACAACGCATTGGCTGAAAGCCTTACACCAGGCGCTGTTACGCCGTACATAAATGAGCCATCCTCCATAACAAGGTCATAGGTTGTAGCTGTTCCGTAGTCAATTACAAGGATTGGCCCGCCAAACATCTCATAAGCTCCAACCGCATCTACAATACGGTCAGCACCAAGCTCCCTTGGATTGTCGGTTCTGATACTTATTCCAGTCTTAATTCCAGGACCTACCATAATTGGCTTTAGCTTGATATATTTCTTGATTGCGTTGGTTAATGAGTGGTTGACATTAGGCACAACCGAAGCGATAATTGCAGCTTCAACGTCAGTAACTGAAACTCCCTTAGCGCTTAAGATATTGATAAAAAATGTGCCGTACTCGTCAGAAGTTCTAGGAAGCTTGGTAGTCATTCGATAGTTACCAATCAATTCCTTTTTGTCAAACAAACCAATAGTGATGTTAGTATTACCTACGTCAAATGCCAGTAACATAATAGTACCCTCCTAGATTTCTCTCATAACAAACGCTTTATAATAAGCCTCAAGCTGATCCCAAAGCTCTCTGTTTTCATTTTCTAACTGGTTGGTCTTTAAGCCACAGCCTATCTCGTCATATAAAATGTCATCTTCATATTTCTCCGGTCTTAAAACAAGCTCGCCATCCACATTAAATAAAATGCTAAAGATTCCGCCTATATCCTTGGTAAATGTTACAACCAGGGCCTTTATCTCATCCTTTACGCTGTCAGGAAGTCCTCCAAAATTATCCTCATTAAAGTAATACTGTTGCTTATATGAGCTTGACGCGCAAAGTACTATCTCTTCATTATCCATAATATCTCCAATCTATACATAGCCGTAGATGCCTCTGACAGAAACCTCTCCGGACATAATGGTCTTAACCTTACCTTCATCATCAACTACTACTAACTCACCCTTTTCGTTGATATTTAGAGCTTTAGCATTCCACTCGTTATTCTTCTCGATAACTCTAACTTCCTTATCCCGGTTGACAAGTAAGTCATTGTAAGCATCTACAAGACCTGATAAATCTTCCGTCTTTACAAAAATGTCGTAATATTTTTCAAAATAAGAAAGCATTTTCACAATGATGCTTGAGCGCTTTATGATGTCACCGCTCTCGATTCTAAGTGAAGTCGCTGTCGTCTTTATGCTGTCGTCAAATTCAAGCATATTGACATTGACACCTATTCCGACGACAACCTGCTCGATTCTATCCATGTCAGCGGTCATCTCTGTAAGTATTCCGCAGACCTTTTTGCCGTTTACTACAATGTCGTTAGGCCATTTAATCATAGCGTCTAGCTTAGTTACATCCCTTATCGCCATGGCGGTTGATAAGGCTGCAACAATCGTGAGCATTGACGCGTGAGTCGGCATAATATCAGGCTTAATCAGGTAGGACATATATATTGAGCTT
>JAIKVP010000001.1 GCA_024685635.1 Lachnospiraceae bacterium | reverse complement strand
TCCCCTTAACTGCCGTTAATTTTACCATAACGACCGTTAACTGTCAATATAGGTTTTTAATAACTTGTAAAGCTAATAAAATAGTCGCTCTTTAAGCATTTGCCTCAATTTGAAATAGAACTGGCGAAATGTTAAAATGTGAGGACGGAGCTGACAAAGGGATGGTTCTACTGTCCTCAACGATTGTACTAGATTGGAGGAAAAGAGTATGGGTTTATTTGATAAAAAAGCTAAGTTAAGAATAACAGGCGGGGTTGTAGTTCATACGAGTGTATACGTTGAAAATCAGGTGATAAAAGAGCCTGAACCAACAGTTGTTACAGTCAAAAAAGGCGATGACATACAGGGCTTTAAGGTGGTTAATATAACATCTGATTCGATAACCATTAAGTGCGATATAGACCAGTATTCCTGCACCATTCGTAGAGATGATCACTTCGTAAGAAATGAAAAAAGCAAAAAGAAGTTTACAGCTAAAGTAGGCGAAAGTATGGATTTAGTTGATATACTTATATTAGACGCTTCTTATAGTATTAGTATTAAATTGCTTGAGATAATATAAATGAAGACGTGGGGACGGTTCTACTGTCCTCATTTTTTTGAAGACAGTAGAAGCGTCCCCTTGTCCCACAAAAAAACTATAACTATACCCACCATATATGATATAATTAGTTAGAAAAAGTTAGGAAAAGCAAGAGATTCTAATTACCACATTTGTAGCAAGGCGCATTTAAAGGCACATTTCTAATAAGAGGAGTTGATAAGATGGCGATAATAAAGGCGTTTATGGTTCCGCATCCGCCTATGATTGTTCCGGATATCGGGCGCGGTGGCGAGAAAGAAATCGAAGAAACAATTAAGGCTTACGAGCAGGTTGCAGATGAAATAGCCGAAATCAAGCCTGAGACGATTATTATCACAAGCCCTCACAGTATTATGTACGCGGATTATTTTCACATTTCCCCAGGCGCGAAAGCTAAGGGAAACTTTGCCAGATTCAATGCAGCAAGTGTTAAATTCGAGGAAAACTATGATGAAGAGCTTGTAAATGCTATCTGTGACCTTGCCTATAGAGATGATTTTTCTGCAGGCACTTTGGGCGAAAAAGACAAGTCTTTAGATCACGGAACTATGGTGCCTCTCTATTTTATCAGGAATAAGTATAAGGCTGGCAAGATAGTGAGAATCGGCCTTTCAGGCCTGCCTCTTACGGATCACTATAAATTTGGAATGATGATAAATGAAGCTGTGACTAAGCTTGGAAGAAGAACAGTATTTGTTGCTAGTGGCGACTTGTCGCACAAGCTTCAAAGCTACGGCCCATATGGCTTTGCTGAGGAAGGGCCGCTTTACGATGAGAGAATAATGGATGTCGCAAAAAGGGCTGCATTTTCCGAAATGCTTGATTTTGACGAGGTATTTTGCGATAAGGCAGCGGAGTGTGGACACAGGTCCTTTGTGATTATGGCGGGTGCCTTAGATGGAATGGATGTTGAAGCGAACTACTTGTCGCACCAGGATGTTACTGGCGTTGGCTATGGCATTTGCACATTTAAGCCTATTGGACTAAATGAAAAGAGGCATTTTTTAAAGCAGCATTTGTCTGCCTTAAGAGAAAAGATAGAAAATGCAAGAGAGCAGTCGGACCCGTATGTCAAGCTTGCTAGACGCTCGCTAGAGAGCTTTATTGTGAATGGTAAGGTCATTAAGGCGCCGCTTGATTTGCCGTTAGAAATGCTTCAGGACAGGGCGGGAGTTTTTGTTTCGATTCATAAGCACGGCAAGCTTAGAGGATGTATTGGAACCACGGGGCCTACTGAGATTTGCATTGCCGATGAGATCATACAAAATGCAATCAGCGCGTCAACTAAGGATCCGCGATTTGACCCGATTACTGAGGATGAATTAGAATGGCTTGAGATAAATGTTGATGTTCTAACCGAGCCTGAGCCTATTTCATCTATTGACGAGTTGGATGTTAAGAAATATGGCGTTATCGTAAGCTGTGGAGGAAGGCGTGGCTTATTGCTTCCTGATTTAGATGGCGTAGACACAGTCGAGGATCAGGTTCAGATTGCGATGGATAAAGGACGAATAAGGCGCGGCGAGAGCGTGAGCTTACAGCGCTTTGAAGTTATAAGACATGTGTAAAGGTGACAGGGGGACGGTTCTGCTGTTACCTTGTCAGCAATTAGAAAAGGATTAAACCATGATATTAGTATATTATTTAATTAGCATAAACCTGCTCGCTTTTATAATCTACGGTGTAGATAAGAGAAAGGCTATAAAGGATAAATATAGAATCCCTGAGAAGGCACTTATAGCATTTGCAGTGTTTGGTGGCGCATTTGGGGCGCTTTTAGGTATGAAGCTTTTTCATCATAAAACCAAGAAGAAAAAGTTTTATATTACAGTTCCATTTTTCGCGGTAGTTTATTTGGTTTTAATAATTTATATCTTGAGTCAAACTAACATTTTACAGTAACTGTGCGAAGGTGACAGTAGAACCGTCCCCTCTGTCACATCCCCTATCTCCAAAAAGAAGGTGATCAAAATAGATAATCAGGAAAACAACGAGCAAAAGCATAACAAAATTATTGCGGCGATTATTATTGTCACCGGAATTATTGCGTTTATAATTGGACGAATTGTAGGTATGCATGGAAGATTTATTTTTTATTTCATGATTGGCATTGAGTTTTTGGTTTATTTAGCGGCCGAGTGGATAGTAAATAAATTGAAATGATTAGTATAAAATGAGGTGAATTCTATGAAAAACATCACACTAGGTAGTACTAATATTACTACCCCACAAAACGCATTTGGCGCCCTTCCGATTCAGAGAGTTGATCTTGAAACAGCGGTTAGGCTTCTAAGAAATGCATACGACGGCGGTATGACATTTTTCGACACTGCAAGGGCTTATTCCGACAGTGAGATTAAGCTGGGCGAGGCGTTTCATGGAATGCGTGACAAGATATTTATCGCATCAAAAACAATGGCCAAAACGCCCGAGCAATTCTATAAGGATCTTGACACGACACTTACAAATCTTAAGACCGATTACCTTGATATTTATCAGTTCCACTGCGTAAAACAGTGCTATAAACCAAATGATGGAACAGGCATGTATGAGGCGATGCTAGATGCTAAAAAGCAGGGCAAAATAAGACACGTAGGAATCACCGCTCACCTAATCGGCGTTGCAGAAGAGATAGTTGAAAGCGGCTTATATGAGACGCTACAATTTCCATTTTCTTATCTAGCGACCGAGCGCGACATCAACTTAGTTAAAGCAACAGAAAATGCTAATATGGGCTTTATAGCAATGAAGGGTTTGTCGGGCGGTTTATTAACTAACAGCGAGGCCTGCATGGCATTTATGAGCCAGTACAATGTTCTTCCAATCTGGGGAATCCAAAGAGATACAGAGCTTAACGAGTGGCTAAGCTTCTTTGAAAATGAAGCAAAAATGACAGACGAAATTGCTAGTTTTATCGAGGAAGATAGAAA
>JAIKVP010000309.1 GCA_024685635.1 Lachnospiraceae bacterium | reverse complement strand
TAAACTCGGCGATTATATAGAGGGCAAGGCTAATACTTCAGCTGTAGTCAACCTTGAAGATTACGCAGATCATGAGGTTAAGATTATGGTGGTAGCTAAGGCTCCATCTAATCAGGATCCTGTTAAGATATATGATTCTGTTTATGGAACTCCGCTTAAGGTGGTAATTCTTGGAAGACTTGAAACGCCAAACGTAGCATTTTCTTGGACGGCTAACTGGATGGCGTCTGATACTGTGGCTGAGAATAAGTTTGTATCAGCTAGAAATAGCTTGCTTGCAACAGTTAATAACCCTGATTCATCTAATACTTACTTGTTCTATGGCTTGTGCTATAAGGATCAGGCGGCTGCTAATCAAGCGCTAGCAACGCTTAATGCAGCAAAAACTGACTACGAGATAATGAGAGCTGTTACAAGCGTGTATAACGACGCCAACGCAAATGATGACAACTTTATCTTCGGCTTTAACTCAAATAAGAAGGTGGCAGATGTTTCATCACTAGGCAAATATACACTTACAACCAAGGAGTTTAGCGACTCTAAGGATTGGACGGTAGAGTATGCAGGCTATTATTTACTCCCACTTGTAAGAGCGACCAGCAACACAGGTGTAAGTTCAACCTACGCATGGGATGAGGTTCTTCCTCTTCCTAAGGTTAAGTTAAACAGCCCTACAATCAACCGCTCTACAGTTGACGTAGATATTACAGGTGGTGCTTATGCACTTGCTAACTATAAGACTGATCCTAATCAGGAATTGACCTCGAAGATGTCATTTGACACTTATACATTTACAAGGTCTGATGAGATTCCTGATTACCATCAGATCAGCTTAACGGCTAATATTGAGAGCATTAATGACAGCGGAAGCATAGACTCAGAGAAGACTAACTTTGGCATTAAGGCTATAGGAACCAAGAAGGACAATATTAATCTATATATCGCAAGCTCAGATGCATACGCTAATGATGTTGATCAGGATGCAATAAATGCAATCATCAAGAAGTTTACCAACCCTGATGATGAGGATGATGTAGATAAGACCAATATTACAGGAAGTCCTGAGGCAGGCGATTACACTGGTGTTACATACTCTGAGGAGACTGATAATGAGATTACTACAATCAAGTATGTCTTAAATGATGGCGAGGATGAGCTTGTGGTCATTAAGGATACTAATCTTGGAAACAGGACATATGTATATAATGGCAAGGCTATTAAGGTTCATTTAGTTGCATCATCTGACGCTGCTACTGCAGACCTTACAGGTTACACTAACTATATAACTGGAAGCAGTGTATTCTCAGGCGGTAGTACGAGATACTTGTTTAAGTCTAACTTCAAAGTTAAATATCAGAAGAATGGCAAGACCAACAAGTTTACACTTATTGTACCTAAGCCTAGAGGAAGCTATGAGTTTAACTACTCTGCAGACGGCACAACCTATAAGTGTACAGGAAGTAACGCTGCAAATGTTGTCACAGCGGGCGAGATTGTCGCTGGCCGTGAGGAAGAAACTAGAATTATTAGCTCAGATGGCTCAGAGATTAAGGTTAACTGATGAATCAATAATGCTTAAGAATATAGTTGAGATACGGTCAGAAAACTATAGTCAGATAGCTATATGATTGAAGCTGTGATAAAGATAAGAATTAAAGTAAAGGAGGGATAGTCGTGGATATATTAAGACGCATTAGACGAAATCAGAATAACGAAGATGGCGCTGCAATGCTAGTTGTAACCTGTGTTATGGCTATTATATCCATACTATGTCTCTCTTTGCTTTTAGCATCATATCAGATGTACGCAACAGTTAATGACGAGGGCCGTGATGAGATTTACTATAGACAGGCTATGTCATTTTCTGAGGTCTTAAAGGCCAGGCTTATTAAGGATAGAACACTTCCTGGCAACAAGCTAGATGAGGGTTCTGTAGAGGAGTTTATCTATAGCTTTATGCAGGATGATGAGAACTATACTTACGAGAATACAGCTGGCGAGACCATCAAGGCGACCAATGTTTCTGGCAAAAATGCAGACAAGTACGGTACGATTAATATCAATCTAAAGAAACAGTCTATAACCACTGATGACAAGAAAAATGAGTGGTCTGATTCTAAGGAGAGCTATTTGATAGTGACAATAGAGGTCTTAGCGGATGGTGAGGTTAGAGCCACTACTAAGATGAAATTTGATTACTATTACGCTCAGGAAAACTACGATTATTTCTATTTAGATGAAAATGATGATCAGGTAAATGTATTTACGGACTCTACTGACTCTACTAAGCTTTTAATAGATGATCAGCAGGTTTCTTTGTCGACCTTAAAAGATAATCTTGGGGCTTGTACAGTTAATGGCAAGGCTTATTTAGTCCATAGAATTACCAAGTCGGGAGATACAGGATTTAGGCTTGGATTTATGGGCTATTATTAAGGGTGAATAAGGTTACTAGGAATTGATTAGTATATTGCTAGAGATTGATTAGTATATTGCTAGAGATTGATTAGTTTATTATTAGGAATGAATAAAATTATAGTTTGTTATCAAGGAAGGTGAGAATATGAAGGATAGGTTTAAGAGATTTAAGCTTGATGAAAGTGGAATAATGATGTCGGAGATTATCGTAGCATTTGCTGTATTAATGATATGCGCCGGCACTCTTGCTGTCTGCGTTAGATTCTCATCTAATATGATGATGACAGCAAAGGATAAGGACATGGAGTACACCAAGTTCCAGGAAGACACAGTCAACTATTTTGCGTCTGATGAGATAGTTAAGGACGCTTCTAGGGATGCTTATGATGTTACTCCAAATGGCGAGATTAATTATACATTTGCGGGAGCCCTTACCATGAAAATGGACACAGCTACAGTCACTGTGGATGAGAGGAATATAGTGATTTATTCTACGGCAAATGAGAAATAATTTATTAACTAATTTAGTAATTTATATATTAAAATGCGACATTAATAACTGCTTTGATATTGATTAAAGCAATTATGATTTTTTGTATTATAAAGCAATATTAGCAATTGAAAATGATATGCGTTAAAAAGGCAGGTGATGGATATGGGCAAAAGAATGAATAACAAGGGTGTGACATTGACAGAGATGGTAGTGTCATTTGCCTTGCTTGGAATCTTTTTGATTGCCGTATCAATTATAATCACCTACGCAGTCAAGAATTATTACCACGAGAAAAGGGTTATGACTTCTTATTCAGTGGCAGATTTGGTACTTGATGAGATTAAGGACGATATTCAGACTATGCAGGCTTCACCAAGTGAAATAAACGGAATTAATTACGGTGCAGGCTATGTAAAGCTTAGAACCGAGTCGGGCACAACAATTCCTGTTATAGACGACAGAACGATAAAGGGCGACACGATTGAATTTGTGTCTTCTAATATTAAGGACGCGGTATATGCTGAGCAAATAGATACTAAGGGTTACACCGGCTATATGATTAGAAATCAGGCTGTAACTCAGTCGGATTCTTCTATTGATCCCTTAGAGGCTGACAAGCTTACAGTCCGCTATTACAGCAAGGACTTAAAGGAAGAAACCATATCCAAATACTACGATTTATACGTTGACAGCGCGTGTGCTGACGCTGAGATAACCAAAAATGTCACAGGTCTTAAAGGCGGGGCAAATGTTGTAAGAGACTGTGAAGAGAAGATTTCTAAGGATATGTATGATTCATTTACTATTGACCTTGAGTTTTCAATTAGTCCAGTCAAAGTTGGCAGTCAATATGTAGTTAAATCGGTGGTCGCATCGGTTTCTGTTATTGAAGATGGAGATGTTAAGTATACCAAGGAGAGGGAGATTCCTGTTCAGAACCTAGTATATTATAACAGTAAGCCTACTATGTATAGTGAAGTTTCGTAAAATAGGGCTTATTATCTATCAAATTTCATATCACATTTTGTTTACAAAATAATAGCATTTTAGGGGTTATGAAAATGCGAATCTCATCCGAAATATATATCAGAACAAAGGTGTAATTTGCTTTACAAGAACGCCCTATATATGCTATAATTAGAGCATATTTAAGGGACTTCTTAACGGGGAAGAAGCACCTGTTTATATAACAGCATAACACATATTTAAGGAGGACAAGGATATGAAGAAGATTATGAAAGATCAAAAAGGTTTCACATTGGTAGAGCTTATTGTTGTATTGGTTATTTTAGCTATTTTAGCAGCTATTTTAGTACCAGCATTACTCGGATACATTGATAAGGCTCGTAACGGACAGTATCTTGAGGAGGCACATTCAATTTATACAGCTATTCAGGTAGTTGAGGATGAGCAGTATGCTAAGAATGATTTACCAGCAAAGACCGCAAGTTTTAATGCTACAACAGCAGCTGCAGTTAAAGAAGTTAATGATATGGTATCTCCAACAGAGCTTCAGTCAGCAACTATTACATTTTTAGGTAGTGGTACAAGTGTACATGCTGACTATACAGTATCTACATTGAAGCTTGAATTCAAATCCCAGAATGGTAAGACGGTAAAGATTGATATGGATAGTAAAGGTAACTGGGGTGACCCAACAGTAACAGCTTCATAACTGAGTATATAATTCTAAATAACAAATATTTCCCCTCTCCCAATCGTGGGATGAGGGGGTTTTTTTAAGGTAAGGAGGCGAGCATCATGAAAATCAAAACCACAGACGAATACGAGGCAGATTATAAACATGAGTCGCTTGATACCTATATTAAGAACAGGCGAAATAGAGTTTTTAAGATATTAATTATTATAATTATCTTAGGAATAGTTGGAAGCTTTGCCTGGCGATATGTTGTAATTGATAACGGTGCAAAGAAGGCTTTAAGAGAGGCTAAGGATGTAAGAATCGGAATAAGTATGCTTGCAGTTGAGAATTACAGCAAGAAGGAATCCTTATATGATGTCACATCAAGCACGGGTATGACTGAGGGTTCAGAGGCTAAGGTCCTAGAGGTGAGCAACGCAGACGGGCATATTACAGTGCTTTCATGGGACGCTGAGAACAACGCTCCGACTGCATTTATCTATGAAAAAGATCAGTATATTGTCCATTACAATTCCAAATCAGAAGATGAGATATGGAAGGTCTTTTATACCTATCAGGTTTTGGGCTACTAAATCGCCTTAAATGGTCGTAAACACTAGCATTTTACTCCTTAAAATGTTATAATATTAGCTTAAGAAAGAGTGCTATTTTAGGCTTTTAACAAATAGTAAAGGGCAGGATTTAACTATGGTTATTTTGTTGAATGTAATTATGATAATGCTGGCATTTATAGTTGGAATGTGTGCATTTTCATTTGCAAATGTTGTTATATTTAGGGTGCCTAATGAGGTGTCGTTAAAGACGCATATGTATTGTGAGTCCTGTTCAGAGAATTTGAAGTTTTATGAGACTATACCGGTTTTTAGTTACATTTTCCTAAAGGGCAGATGTAAGAGGTGTGGGGCTAGCATAAGAGTTAGAGAGTTTGTAAACGAGCTTATTGGGGGTTTCTTATCAGTTTTTATTTTGCTAAGGTTCGGTGTTAATCCCGTTTTGACTGACACATTTAGAATGAATGAAATATTAGATATAAGTCTCGGTCAGTTTAATTTTTCTTTAGCGACAGTTGTTAAGTTGCTCGGTATTATTACCATACTTGCTTACGTTGTTATGCTTGATATTATTACCCTGGTTGATAATGATACAATGATTATTTATGATGGCTTTAATATCGTGGTTTTTGTTATTTCTATTATCTCTATTTTTACTATGCCGGGGATGGGTATAGTTGAGAGAATCATAGGAATATTTGTGGTGAGTGTTCCTATGTATATTATTCAGCTTGTTATTCCTAACGCGTTTGGTGGAGGAGATATTAAGTATCTAGCAGCGTCAGGATTATTGCTTGGCTGGAAGCTTGAGCTTGTCGGAGTTTTAATTGGAATTTTGCTTGGTGGCTTTTATGGAATGTATCTGATGGCTGCTAAGAATTATGATAGAAAGACTCATTTTGCATTTGGGCCATTTTTGTGTATCGGAGTATTGACTGCCATGTTTATAGGACAGGACATTATAGAGCTTTACTCGCAGTACATCGCATGGATGAAATCAGATTATTAGTTATAGATTGATATCGGATATCTAGATAAATTGCAGTAGTATATAGATTATTATAAGTTTTATATAGACTACGGAAAGGAGCGGACTATGCCTAATTATTCATATAGGGCGCAGGCGCCGGGTGGCAAGGTTGTTACAGGAACGATGCTTGCTTCGGATGAGACAGACCTACACGAAAGACTTAAGAACCAAGATATGATGCTCCTATCAGCTAAGGATGTGGCAAGGTCCCAGACATATAAGAGACTTAAGAACACAATGTTAGCTGAGTATGCCAGACAGATTGGAACTCTTGTGAGGTCAGGTATCACTTTGGTTAGGGCGTTAGAGATTTTGTCGGAGGATGAATCTTTGTCGCCTTATGAGAGAAAGATTTATAACGAGGTTAGACATCAAGTAACTCAGGGTATTCCCCTATCTGATGCTATGGAGAATATGAACGGAGTATTTCCACCGCTTATTATCAATATGTTTAGAGCAGCGGAGACATCAGGAGGTTTAGATCAGACAGCTCTAAGAGTTGCTAATCAGTATACCAAAGAGGCACAGCTTAATGCTAAAGTTAAATCTGCTACAACCTATCCTAAGATACTTGGATTTCTTATTGTTGGCGTTGTCGCTATCATTTTTGGATTTGTTATGCCACAGTTTGAGTCTTTGTTTAATTCTATGGAGTCACTTCCACCAGCTACTATGGCTATGATGTGGATAAGTGATTTTGTTAAGAAGAATTGGCTCGGGATTATAATATTTTGTATCTTTTGTTACTTGCTGTTTTATTTCTTAAAGAAGATACCTAAGGTGTTGTTCTTTGTAGATATGATACAGATTAAGTTACCTAAGTTTGGACACTTGTTTAAGGTAGTTTATACTGCGAGATTTTGTAGAACGCTAAGTTCTTTATATTCATCTGGTATTCCTATTATTACCTGTCTTTCAATAGCTAGAAATACAATAGGTAATGCCTATATTGAGAAGCAATTTGATCAGGTTATTGCTGATACTCAGGCGGGTGAGACATTGTCTAAGGCCTTGTCTAAGGTTGATGGTTTTACCTTAAAGCTTATGTCATCTATTAAGGTTGGAGAGGAGTCAGGTTCGCTTGACGATATGCTAAATACCACAGCGGATGATCTTGAGTTTGAGTCAGAAAGAGCGATTAGTCAGATGGTTGCGTATTTAGAGCCTGCTATGATAGTTGTAATGGCAGTTATAGTTGGTTTTATTATGATTTCCGTTATACAGCCTATTTATCAGTCATACTCACAGATTGGCAAGTCGTAAGCATTTGCCTAGCGGGAAGAAGTTTGATTATGCTACTGTTGTTTTGGTTGGATATTAAGGAGAGAATATATGGACATAATAGTATATTTATCCAATACGAATATTGAAGTGATTGAGGGAACAGCTAAGTCCAAAGGAGTTACTGCGTCTAAGATTTTTTCATCTACTATTCCTGAGGGTATCTTGCTTAATGGTGTTATCACCGATGCGGCAGGCTTAGTTGATGTGCTCAAATCTATGTGGGAGTTTAATAAGCTTCCTACTAAGGGAGTAAGATTAGTAGTTAATACACCTCAGATTTCAGTACGTCTTATTGATGTGCCTTTATTATCACAGTCTAAGACTTTAGAATACTTAAAGAGAGAATTTGCTGCAGGTAATGGCAAGTCTGTCGGATTCTTTAGGGTTAGCGAGGACAGTAAGAATAAGGTTTCTAAGGTCTGCGCAGAGGTTGCGGATACCAACTTTATTGAGGAATATAGACAGGTCTTTTCTGAGGCTGGTATTGAGGTTGATGAGATTAACAGTGGTATCGGAGTTGCTGTTAATTTGCTCAATATCACGATGTTTGCGAAGGGTAAGAACTGTGTTGTAATGATGCGAGATGGTATGACTATCACCAGCATTTTCTTTGTTGACGGTTTGTATTACTATTCAACGACGACGAGAACATTTAACGAGTTAGGTACAGAGGAGTTTGCTAGAGAGCTTGCTAACTCTGTTAACCAGATTGACCAGTTTGCTAAATCGCAAAAGATTGAGGAGCCTATCACTCACGTTTATTTAACTGGTATGACAGAGAATGATACCGACTATGTTGGCGCAGTTTTGGTTGATACCTATTCTTCGGATATTCACGTTCAGACCCTGCATCAGTTAGTTGGTGTTAGAATTACTATTCCAGGATATGCTCTTGATAAGTTATTCTATCCGGTTGCAGGTCTTTCTGAGCTTCATAAGAGTGAGAACATCTTAAAGATGGTGAAGAAGGAGCTTGGCGGAGAGAAGGCTAAAAAGAGAGAAAAGATTGTTTCGCTTGCTATTCCTTATGTTGTAGTATTTTTTGTAATGCTCGTCATTACGGTGAGCTTTATTGTCAATAATTATAAGACCAGCAAGAAGCTAAAAGAGCTTGAGGCATATAACACTAATGTTGCCAACAGGGTAGCGGCTCAGCAATATGATGAAAATGTACACAATGCCGAGGTGCTTGCCCAGCACAGCACTGGTCTTGATCTTATGGAAGAGTTTATGAATTCGTATCCTACTATGACTTCTCAGATTATTTATGATATTGAGAAAGTCGCTAAGAGGTTAGGTGATGTAAGTATATATAGCTATACTGCATCTAATGGAACTTTAGGTATCAATGCCAGTTTTACGGATATGGATATCGTCAATGAGTTTATCAAGCAGTTATCTAAACAAGACTACATTGAAAAGGTTGATTACCAGGGCTATACAGAGTCTGAAGAGGGTTCAGATGTGTGGATAGCTCATGTTTCTTGCGTTTTAACAGAGTATGCAGGCAATCCTGACAAGAAGGCAGCAAGCGATGATGACGCAAATGCTGCTGATGGTGAGGAGGTGGCTGAATGAATACTAACATTACCGAGAGAGACAAAAAATTATTATATGGACTTGGAATTATTGTTATAGTTGCTCTGTTCTTTATTATTGCAATTAGGCCACTTTCTAAATCTATTAACGCTAAGCAGGAGAAGATAGAAGAAGAGCAGATTACACACGATGTAATGCAGACTAAGATTCAGTATAATTCGGTTGTTCAGGCCTATGTTGAGACTATGACCAAGAATGTTGAAGAGAAGTCTAAGAGATACTATAAGGTTATGGATTCTTCAGCAGTTGATAGAATTTTTACTAACTATGCGCTTGACCATAGCTTGGTTGTGTCTAATCTTAGCATTTCTATGCCAGAGGAGACAGTGCTATTTGGGCCTTACCCTTATTCTGAGTCCTACAAACTTCAGGAACAGAGAGTAGCAG
>JAIKVP010000288.1 GCA_024685635.1 Lachnospiraceae bacterium | reverse complement strand
CAAAAAATTGCAGGAAGCATTGCAAAAAGCAGCCTCTGAGCTTAACTCCGATGAGTTAGCAAAGCTTGCAAACCAGGTCGGTAAAAACCTGACCAACGAGCAGTTAAGCCAGATGGCCAATGCTGCTAATAACGCCTCTTCTAATCAGACACTAGCCGACATTTCAAACGCATCTATGTCTGTATCCAGCGCCAATGCAACAGCAAAAAGCAATGCCAACGCTAACAATAATTCCAATTCTAATTCAAGTGCAAATGCCAATGCTAACGCTAATGGAAATGGCAATGGGAATGGAAATGGTAACGGGAATGGCAATGGTAATGGCAATGGCAATGGTTCTGGCTATGGCAATGGTGGCGGTTGGAATTATGGAAGTAAGAACGGTAAAGAGGGGAATAAGACCTATGATGGAGACTATGTTTCTGTGCCGGAGAATATGCAAGGAGATAGTAATCTAAAGGGTAAGAATAATGAAGGCGAGAGTTATACGACTAAAGGGGGGCCTTCGGTAAATTGGACTGGGGATAAGGTGGATTATCATGAGGTAATAGGTCAATATGAGAATAAGGCGTATGAGAGGATAGAGCAGGACGGTGTGCCTTATGGTATGCAGGAGTATGTTAGGGAGTATTTTTCGCAGCTTAACGAATAAGCTTTAGGTGGGGCTAGCACGCGCCTTGGATGCTTGCTAGTGTTGGGGTGGCTTGGTCGCAGATGCAATGGGAGTTTGAGGGCTGCTTAGTTACTAACGCTTAAAAATAGATACTAAAAATTGAACATAATCACAGGAGGTAATATATAAAATGGCTCTAGAACAACAATACGAAGAAATGGCAGGCTTAATTAGTCGTGCCGAAAATGAAATAGGAAAGGCTATAATCGGTCAAAAGGAGGTTATCAGGCAGGTAATGCTTGCTATATTAGCAGACGGTAATGTCTTGTTAGAGGGTGTTCCTGGTCTTGGTAAAACCGAGCTTGTTAAGACTATCGCTAAGGTGTGTGATATGGACTTTAGCAGAATTCAGTTTACTCCGGATTTGATGCCTGCGGATGTTACTGGTACTAACCTTATAATTAAGGAAAATGATAGAAACACATTTAAGTTTGAACAGGGACCTGTATTTGCCAATATTGTATTGGCGGACGAGATCAACCGTGCTACTCCTAAGACACAGTCAGCCTTGCTTGAGGCTATGCAGGAGAAGACAGTTACGGTCGGTAAGACAACTTATGAACTCCCTAAACCTTATATGGTTTTGGCAACTCAGAACCCCATTGAGCAGGAGGGAACATATCCGCTTCCAGAAGCTCAGCTTGATCGATTCTTGTTTAAGCTAGTTGTGGAATTTCCGACTAAGGATGAATTAAAGGCAATTATGGATGTCACAGTATCAGGCAAAAAGCCAGAGTTAAATACTGTATTAACTAAGGATGACATATTAAATATTAGAAGCCAGATTGAGGCAATGCCAATCGCAGAAGCAGTTATGGACTATGCCATGAGTTTGGTTGTCTCTACACATGGAGAAGTGTCAACATCTCCTGATATCGCAAGAAAATATATCGTTACAGGAGCATCCCCTCGTGCAGCACAGACAATCGTTAAAACTGCCAAAGCAAGAGCCTTGATGGAAGGCAGATTTAACGTAGCATTTGAAGATGTTAAGTACGTTGCTTATCCAGCACTTAGACACCGTATAATCACTAACTTTGATGCGCTTTCAGAAGGCGTTAGCGCCGATCAGTTGATAACAGAATTGATTAAAATTGCAGACGAGAATCTAATGTAATTTTGGAGGAAATATATGCCAGTTTTAGAGCTAGAAGATAACTTTTTTAGACAACTAAATAGTTTAAAGCTCTCGCTAAATCTAAGGCTTAATCAGGGTATGAGCGGTCAGAGAAAATCCTCTCAAAAAGGTAGCTCTGTCGAGTTTTCGGACTTTAGAGAATATATGCTTGGAGATGATTTAAGACGAATCGACTGGAACGCTTATGGCCGATTTGACAAGCTTTATATCAAGGAATTTATGGAAGAAAAAGAAGGACTCTATCGCATTTTCATAGATACGAGTAAGAGCATGGACTTTGGCGAGAATAAGAAATCAGTTATGGCATTAAAGCTTGCGGCAGCTCTTTCTTACCTTGTTTTGGGAAACCTTGACAGAGTCTATGTCAATTCGCTTAAGGAAGACTCTATGACCTTAGGCAAGGGCTTGTCTGGAAGAAATGCTATGAAGAGGATTTTAGCAGAGCTGAATAATATAGAGTTTGATGGCAAAACAAGTCTTAGTAAATCCATTATGAGCGCACCGATTCGTGGCAAGGGATGCTCAATTTTAATCAGTGATTTTATGGATAAAGAAAGCCTTGAAGATGGACTTAAATATCTAGCTTATGCCAAGCAACAGATAGTCTTAATTGAAGTTTTGTCAGCAGAAGAATTAGAGCCAGCATTTGAGGGAGCGCTTAATCTTATTGACGTTGAGACCGATGATGTGGTTAAGGTTTCAATGAACAGAAAGGTTATAGAAAGCTATAAAGAAAGATTAGATGAACATCAAAAGATGATTGCAAGACTTGCCAAAAAATATATGGCAAATTATGTGACAGTCAATTCAGCAGATGATTTTTCAAGAGTTATTTTTGATACACTTTTATCTACTGGCCTACTGTTTAAGAAATAAAACTATAATCTACTAACATTTTTATTATCAATTATAATAACTGCATTTTAAAAAATAGATATATTACCGAGGAATAAATATGGAACTAACATCATTATGGCCTCTGATATTTTTAATACTTGTGCCATTGATAATAATACTCTATCTCCTAAAGCAAAAAGGCGAGGAGACTAGCGTATCGTCAACATTACTCTGGCAGGAAGCATTAAAAAATATGGAGGCGACAACTCCGTGGGAGAAGTACAAACATAATATTTTGATGTATTTGCAGATAGTTACGCTTCTATTGTTGATCGGCGCACTTATTGGCCCGATTATCAAGCATTTAGGAAATGAGAACAGCAATGTAATCATTGTGATAGACAACAGCGCCAGCATGAACACCCTTTATGATGACGATGTCACAAGGCTTGATGAGGCCAAGGCAAGAGCATCATCTTATGCAGATGAACTCGATGACGAATGCGTTTGCACAGTTGTCTCAAGCGCTAAGGGTGGCGTGATTGAGGGCTCATCCCTTACGACTAAACGCTCGATCAAGTCTGCGATCAATGGAATTGAGATGACAGAGCTAGCAGGCAATGCAGACGATTCGATGGATCTTATAAGGTCGCTAAAGGAGGAAACCGGCGAAGCCGACATTAGCATTTTCACTGACAGCGCAGTGGAGCTTGACGGGA
The DNA here is from genome assembly GCA_024685635.1 of Lachnospiraceae bacterium. Taxonomy (GTDB): domain Bacteria; phylum Bacillota; class Clostridia; order Lachnospirales; family Lachnospiraceae; genus NC2004. The sequence continues at coordinate 1,254 of JAIKVP010000288.1, read as the reverse complement.
TTAACGCTGAAATTATAAGCCTTTATAACTACAGGCCTAACTACAGCCTTGAAAATGTTAGCTACGCAGAAAATGAAGACGGCTCAATAACCGTCCTTGCAAATGTAAGCAACTATTCTGAAGAAGACGCAAATGTTGACGTTGGTCTATCTTTAGACGGCGAGCTTTATAAGGTAAATCAGTTATCTATCGAGGCAAACCAGTCCGCTTCAGTATATTTTGAAAATGTAAAAACAAATGCCAAGCTAATCGAAGCAGAAATAGAAAATGAAGACGCACTGGCAAATGACAATAAATCAGGAGTCCTACTAAATGCCAACCTTGGCAAGCGAGTTTTACTAGTAACTAAGGGAAACACCTTTCTTGAAAAGGCTCTGATGTCGATAGGCGATTTAGATATCTATAAAACAGCCGAGACTAATGTTGTCGGAAAGCAGGAGGAATACGACCTTTATGTGTTTGATAACTGCCTGCCAGACGATGAGATTAAGGATAGTTCTGTAATCTATTTTAATCCGCCTAAAAGTGAGAGTTTAGGAACTAAATCAGATATTGAGTCAAGTGCGCTGGCATTTTTAAAATCAGAAATTACAGAGTATATAGGCAAGGAAGAGGTCTTAACTTCTAAGGCGCAGACCTTTAACAGACCACTATATGCTAAGACATTTTTAGAGGCAGATAGCGAATGTGTTGGCTATTATGGAATGAGCGATAACGGAAGAGTTATTGTTTCAGGATTTGATATTCATAGCTCTGATCTGGCATTAAAGGCAGATTTTCCAATACTTATCTACAACATGGTTGCCTACTCTTTAGACAGAGGCTTAGTTGATCAAAGGCTAATTACAACAGGCGACAAGGTAAGTATTATCAGCATGGGCTCTGATGAAAAGGTTGAGATTGAAGGGCCGGATGGAAGAAAAGATGGTTTTGATGCGGCCGTTTCAAGCAAGGTCTATGACAAGGTTGATAGGGTTGGCCTATATAAAGTAACAGCAGGAGAAGAAAATGACAGCTTCTACGCTCAATTTCCTACAAAGCTAGAATCAAAGATAGTTTCTGGCGCGCTTAATAGCACTAAAATTGAGGGCGAAGATAAGACGCCAAAAGCAGGGCGTTCTGCTAAAAAATATCTTATTATGGGGCTTATATTTATGCTCTTAGTAGAGTGGCTATTTTATATAAAAGAGTATTAACAATAGAGTACTAATTAAGAGATATGTATAGATTATAAATTAAGATAATAATTAATAG
>JAIKVP010000268.1 GCA_024685635.1 Lachnospiraceae bacterium | reverse complement strand
ACCTTAAGTGCAGCGTGTTCAATGTCAGAAAAATCATATAATAGCTTATCTTTTTTAGCATCAGTTAACCTGATTCTAAACTCACTAGCTAAATCTAAGAGTTTTTCCATAATTTCTTTTACGCTATTCTTATCATCAATTAAGTTTTTGCTAATATCAAGGAGCTGTCCCTTTACTGCAGAACCTTTTATAATATCATCCCTATAAGACTTTCGCTTAGCCTTTATCTTTGCCTTTTTATCCTCATCTACTCCTTTTAAACTTAAAGATTTTGCCCTTCCTATTCCGTATACTTTATCATAGAGTTCATCGTATATATCTCTAAAGCTTTTAGTCTTGCTATACATAGTTGCAATTAATTCATCAATACAATCTATATCATCTTCTATCGCTTCTTTGTCCTTATCACTAGCTTCAATAGAAATTAGAAAGCCAAGCAAATCACTCGCCATATCTTTAGCTGAAGCCACATTATATCTGATATCTTTTATAACTTCTTCAAACCATATATCATCTTCTTTTAGTATATCCTTGCTCTTCTTAATCCATGCCTCAGGGTCTGGCATAGACATTTGAAAACTATATAGCTTATTAATTATTTCAACTATTTTTTGGTCACTCATCGTTTTTAGATAGCAGTTAACAAGCTTATTAAAAACTTTATCGCCTCTAGAATACATTTCCTCTAGCAAGTCATCTAAGACCTCATTAGACAAAACATTTATCTCAGACTTATCACCAATTCTATAGGATGGATCAATGCCTAGCTCCATAAAGTTTTCTTTAACAATATTGCCACAAAAAGAATCTATAGTAGAAATATCAGCCATATTAACTAAAGTTGCCTGTCTGTTTAAGAAATCGATCAAATCCTTATTATCTTTTTTATAAGCCTCATTTAGCTCATCTGTAATCGCATCTGATATCTTTATTCGCATCTCGTCCGCTGCAGCTTTAGTAAATGTTACGATTAAGAATTTATCAATATCCACTCTCTCGTTCAATAATCTATTAATAATGCGCTTAACTAAAACCCATGTTTTGCCTGAGCCAGCAGCAGCACTTACTAAAATGTCAGAATCTTTCGTGTCTATAACCATTTGCTGTTCTTTAGTAACAGTAGGCTTAACAGGCTTATTCTCACTCAAGAAGGCTTTCCATTCAGAATCGTCTAGAATTTTATATCCGTCATAACTATTCATTCTCATCGCCCTCCCCTAATCCATTATTGTCTTTTTTTACCTTAGACACTAAATCATCTAATCCTACCTTGTTCAGTTTCCTATAGCAGTTAGAATTGGCTGTAATCTGACATATATCCTTGTAGACACAATACTTACATGATGATTCTTGCCCATATTTATAAGGAGATATTTTTATATCACCCTCAAGCATATTTTTAGCAATTTCTTTAATCTTATCATCGCAATAGTTCATAAGACATCTTATAGTTTCTAAACTATATACACTAGAATTAGAAGAGGCAGTTCCATCCATTTTTTTCATTATAGATACAGTATCAAAATAGCCCGACTCTTTATTTTCTATAGCGTTAATCACATCACTATTAGAATCGCAAAAGCCCTTTAACTTAAACTCGTTTGTATATTTTTTATAATAATCTCTTCTTGATAACAAAACATCTAAATTAATCTCTTCCTTGCCATTTAAATCAACAACAGGTTTAAATATGTGATAATAATAAGCCGCTTTGACTTCCCCATCGTTCTTAGCATCAAGCACATTGAGATAAGTCATAAGCTGAAGCTGTAAGCCGTGATAAAGTTTAATCAAGTCAAATTTCATATTACCAGTCTTGTAATCAATTACCCTTAAGTAATTCTTATCATCTTCTTTGAATCTATCAACTCTATCAATCACACCAGTAAGCGAAACAGTTCTGCCGTTTTCATTATAAACAAGTAATTTATTATTCTTCCCTCCAAAATCGAGCTCAAATTCCTCTGGTTTAAAAGAACTTCTCTTTGACTGCCATGCAACTATATCTAGATTATCTTTGGCAATATCTTTAATCGCTTCTTCTTGAAAACTTAATCTATTTGTCTCGCCAAAGTTAAAATCTAATTCTGCAAATGCAGTAGTTATAGCATTTTCACACAAGTCATAGTGTTCATCATAAGTCAGCTTATGAATATCCTTATCTTTTATACTCTTACCATAAAGTTCAAGAATCCTATGAAGAAGGTTACCATAGTCAACATTTTCAAAGCTATATTCAGTTTCTTCTCCCACGCCTAATCCATATTTAATAAAATGCTTAAAAGGACAGGCTGTATATTGCTCTAATCTTGATACAGATAAGACAAGTTCTCTTCCAAAGAGTCTATCTACTAGATTATTGGATATTGGCGCAACTTGATTATCGTACTTATAGGCTCTGTTAATTCTATTGATAATATCCTCGTTATAATCTTTTGAATACTTTAGGATAGATGTCAATTCCTTTAATTCGTCATCATTTAATCTACTATTCTGTTCTAGTTTAATTAAATCTCTAACAGCAGCACCATATAAATTATTAGCCGTGGATAGATAGTCTTCTCTATCAACAACAGTTATCTTAAAATCTTTAAGAACTCTATTAATCTCACGAATAAAATAGCAAGGAGACATAGAATCGCCACTGCTATTCATACGAGAGTATGAAAGAACAAGCTTATCTGACGCCTTAGTAGTCATCAAATAAAGATAGAACTTTTCCTGATAAGCCTTGTTTAATCTGTCAGGGGCCAAATTAAGATCAGTCGTTTTAAGTTTTTCTCGATCCTGATTATTTAACAGGTTAGTAGAATTCATATCCATAGGAAGCACTGAATCATTAAGCCCGATAAAGAATAATACCTTAACATTATTTAATCGACTTCTTAAAAGCTCTCCAACCACTACCTGGTCAAATGTAGCAGGAGGCGTTAAAACAGCCATCTCATCAAATCCTGCTGACAATATCTCGTTAATCTCATCTGCCGAAATATCTTTATAAGCAGAAGTTAATTCTACTAACTTATCTAACAATGCTAGAATTGATGGATATACCTTCATCCACCTTGAGTATTCATAGATGTCTGTATCCTTTATTTCATTAGCGTACTCTTCAATTTTCTTTTGAAATTCTAATTCAACCGTATAGTCATATATAGCAGATGCTAAAGCCTTAACATCCTTTTTTTCGGCGGCTTTAATTAGCGGGATTAAAGGCTTGACAAAATTCTGCCTAATCCTGTTAACATTTTCTAAAAGATTGGCTTTAAGAGCAAGCTTACGCTCTTTCTTCTTAGTATCTTTTTCATTTGCCCAAAGCCATTTTGGGACTCTTGTAAACTTTTTAGTCCATGCGTTGTAGCCAAAGGTATTAGTTTCATATAGATAGTTCTTTAGGAAAATGCATTCGGCATCTGTTATAGCACTAACTCCAGTGCCAAGCAATTTATAGACTCTATCTATACTAAAGCCAGACTTGCCGTTAAGGGCGATATCAAGCGCTGCCCTTAAGTTTTCAACGAAAGGATGATTGGCAGTTTTTGAGCTTAGATCCATATAAAATGGAATCTCATATTTATTAAAGATTTCCGAAATCAGAGATTCATAGTCTTCTAAATTAGCTGCTACAACTGCAATATCTCTATATCTTAAGTCGTGATTATCTATATAATCCCTGATATCCCTTGCAACCACGCTAATCTCCGCCCTGGTATTAGTCGCCTCATAGCCCTTAACATTATTGACTTCTAGGCCATCTGGGATTAAGTTATTATATCTAAATAAAGATGTCTCTAAAGCAAGTAAATCAGGCTTGCCATACTGTCTATAAGGATGATTCTCATAGCTCAACCATATAATTTCAGACTCTCCTATCTTCTCATACATTTTAAGAAGAGTGTCTAAGTAATCTCTGCTCATACTAAATACATCACTAGATTTAGCCTTTATGCCAGCATTTTTAGGAAGCGTAATTGTAAATGTTAAATCATTTGAGACCTTAAAAAGCTCAGATAAAAAGCTATACTGGTTAGGGGTAAAGCCTGTAAAATCATCAAAATAAAAGTGAGCATTTTTAAGTAATAGGGAATCCTTTGTAAGCTCTGCTAATAAATCAGGCATTTCCTCCATCATCTGGTAATTGCCTGAAATCTCAGCTACAAAGCCTTGATACAGCGTTATTAGATCGCATAGTTTAAGCTTTAAGACATCATCTAACTCCTCAGAATTAGCTAAGTCGATTAAATCTCCGTCTTTAATTTCGTATTGATAAAATTCAGATATGACAGACTTTAGCTGGTCAATAAAACCAGGTCTGTTTTCCATTCGATTGTATACTTTTAGATTAGGTCTATTGTCATATACGACCTTTCTTAAGAGCATAGATTTGCCTGTGTCATCTAGAATTACCTTTAAGCTTCTGTTAAGCTCCTCTGCAACTCTATAAGTTAGTCTGTTTATACTTAAAATGTCAACATTGGCTACACCATGGTTAGGATGACGCTTAATAATCTCTCTCTCAACCGTGCTAGAAACCTGTTCAGGAACAATAAGAAAATAAAGCTCCTTGGGATTGGCAATTGACTCTCTTATAATATCATCATAGACAAATGTTGACTTTCCGCTACCGCTTCCACCACATATCAAATGTAGTCCTTTTTTCATTAGAATCCCTCATTTCTATTTAGCAAAACATTTTTGAAGCATTAGATCCATCGCTGTTAACTCTGTCATTTTCCCCGTTCTTGAATCTCTTTGTAATGAAATACCATAATCAAGCAATCCCATAAGTCTCTTATAATCCATAGTTTTGGCAATAGATGCATTAGCAGCAACTGCTCTTGGGTTAAGCTTTAGCTTATCCTTCATATCTTCTGTAGACATATTAAGTCTTAAACAATCTTTAATCATAAGCAGAGTGTTGATTTGATTTGTAAGAAGAATAAGAATCTTAGCAGGTTTCTCTCTTGTTTCTAAGAGGTCATGATAAAGCTTATAGGTTCCACTAACATCTCCCTTAGCAGCCTTGCCTATCATCACAAATATCTTGCTCTCAACAGTTTCAGAACAAATTGTATCAATATCTTCTTTTGAAATAACTATCAGATTGTCATTATTAGCAGTCTTATAATCTCTAAGTTTAATTAGTTCCTGTTCAATAGCAGCCATATGGTTAGACACCTTGTTAATAAAATAATCCATATCAGATTTCTTCATTGTCATATTATTAGACGCTAACCATTCCATGACAAAAGGCTCTAATTGCTTGTCTTTTTTTAGCTCTAAGTCTATAACCTCACCATATTTTTTGTAGGCTTTAGAGAGCTTGGTTCTCGCGTCAAATTTCTCATTTACTATGACAACATAGCTATTGCTAGTTTCTAATTCAGGTAAATAATCAATCCAAACATCAGCTTCTGTTACATTGCAATCCTCTAAGAGTATAAATCTAGGTCCTCCAAACAAGGTTGCCTGTACGTAAGCTAAACCTTTCAGCTGATCGCCAGTTAGTTTGTCTTCCTTGTATTTAATCGTATCAACGAATCCGCCTAAATTGTTGACCATCTCCTCGATGCTCTTCTTTTCTTTATTTTTTAGGTAGCGTTCTTCGCCGTAAATGTAGTACAAATGCTTTAATTCTGCCATATTAATCCTACCTCATTTCACTTTAACTGTATAACTCTCTGACCAATCGCCATAATAATTCTTATTCTTATAGACCGAATAGCCTCTCATTTTTACAATGTATTTTTGCTTTGATTTAAGCTTCGTTATCTTAGCCGACCTCTTAGATGACTTAGTAACTGTCATAGTCTTAGCCTGATTTCTCTTACCCTCAGGGTAATACATAATCTCATAGCCCTTTGCATCAAGTCCCTTCCATTTGACTAAAATGCTTGACTTAGCCTTACTTTTAGCCTTAGTGACCATATAGATATCAGGGTAAACTATAAGTGTAGTGTAGCCTAAGCCCTGCTCGTAAGTATCTGTATCAGCAGTATACATAGTTAGCTTAGCTCCGCCAACACCGTTAATAGTAACATCTCCAGTCTTGCTTATCGTTGCAACATTGGTGTTACCAGAAAAATACTTAACATCCCCACCTGTCGGATAGGTCTTGGTATTTAGGTTAAAGCTCTTGCTAGAGCGCTCTTTTTTAATAACGTTCTTAACAAGGACAGCTGCCATCTTTCTTCCCGTATGGGTACTATCATCAGCTATAACAGTAACATAATCCTCAGCTCCAGATATAGTCTTAGCCGTAACCTGAAACACTCCGCCTCTTAAGGTTCTTACAGTTCCTTTCTGATCAACCGTTCCTATCGTCGTGTCAGAAGATTGATAATAGACATAGTCAGTTGACTTGTTAGTTAATAAAACATCAAAATCAAATGTCTCGCCATGCTTCATGGCAACATAGCTTCCAACTCTGACATTTCCTGTATATAGTACTACTTTGTTAGTTGATTTACCATTTCTTATACTAATCTTACAGTTAGATTTCTTAAGCTTTGCTAAAAACTTTGAATTAGAGTAAACGCTTACTGTACAAAGTTTAGCATATTTTAAATTGGTCGGGTGCGAGTCTGACGCAAATATATCATTACTGCTAGTCGCATAAGTTGCATTAAACTTAATAGAAGTCAGACGCTGATTATTAGCAAATGCACCATAGCCGACTGAAGTAACCGTCTTAGGAATAGTTATTGCAGAGCATGAATAATTCTTCTGAAATGCGTATGGACCTATAATTCCTAAGCCAGTATTCAGCTTGATACTATATAGATTAATACAGCCATAAAAGGCCTGTCTCTTGATATTTTGTAGTTCTGACGGTGCGTCAAATGCTAAAATATTTTTGCAGTTATAAAAAGCTTTCTTCTGAATAACCCTGATATTATCATCAAATGTTATATCTCTTAAGGCATAACAGTTATAAAATGCCTCCTCGCCGATATCTATTGTATTAGCGCCAAATGACAGCTTCTCTAGGGAAATGCAATTCCTAGCAAATCCATCATTGACATATTCTAGATTCTTAGGAAGCTTTAATTCCTTAAGGTACGCACAGTTTTCAAATGCTCTGTCTCCTATCTCTGTGACTGTTGTCGGAATATCAATCGTTTCTATCTCTAATCCTAAAAATGTTCCTGTGGCAATGCTATCAAGGCCTTCTTGTAGTTCAATCTCCTTAAGAGAATTTAGTCCTTCTCCAAAATTAGATATACGCCTAACCTTACTTAAGACCTTAAAACTAATCTTTTTTAACGAACTGCAATTATCTACTATCTGACAGCCAAGACGATTGACGCTTGCTGGAATATAAAGGTTAGTTAATGCTGTACAAGAACTAAATGCGTAGTCACCAATAGTTAGTATCCCCTCTGGAATTGTAATCGCAGTTAGTTTAGTAGCATTATAAAACGCTTTATCGTTAATTCCTATAACATTATAGCTACTAGCACCATCATCTGTAGATATGCTAGCAGGGATTGCGACTGAGCTATCATCTCCTAGATATCTATCTAGATAGGCTGCGTCACCGCTTATTATGTATCTTATATCTGCAATTACTATAGCGTTAGAGGATGCAGCAGTATAATCTAGCACCTGCTTACTTGCATTTGCAATCGCTTCTCCTGTTGATCTGTTGGTGCTTATATAATCCCAGCTATTAGTGTAATAGTTGTAGCTATGCTTAACGGTGTAGCTAGTTCCGTCATCAAAGCTATATGTGCTTGTTGAATTGGTATAATGAATATCACTAATCCAAGTTCCATCATCCATAAGTCTAGTTGATGTAATCTTCTTAAAATAAAATGTTCCGTATCCGTCGTTAGCTGACCCTGTAATTTCTCTAGAAAATTTACCGTTAGATATATAGCCACTCTCAGCATTATTGTTCGCACTATAATAATCAGAAGGACCATTGTTATAGGAGTTGTTTCTACTTGCAATCTTCTTTAACATCTCATCAGAAATAGTGTTATAAGTTGCCTGATACCAGTCGGTCATAGCAACCTGCCACGAAGACTTTGCAAGCAAGATACCCTTATAGTTATGAATAGTATTATCATAAATATCAAAGTCAGCAATGCCTTGCCCATAAAGACAAAACTCCTCATCATTTCCCGAAAAAATATTATTTCTAATTGTGACACCCTTCCAATTCTGCACTCTAATCGTGTATGAATCTATGTCATAAAACTTGTTGTTCTCAATAGTTATGTCAGTGTGATACTGATTTACTACACTTGTTCCGTCTGATGACATAACTTGAGAGTATCTATGAGTACCGATTGCAGTTCCTAGTCTATGAAACTCACATCCTCTTATTACAAGCTTCTTATTTGGTGTTTTATCAAATGATGACCACTTAACCTGAAAACAGTTGTTATTCTCATCTGGCGCATCAATGTTTATCGCCTCTTTTATAGCCGAGCTGTGTGTCTGTGGTCTATAGCCCGTGAACGTACAATCCTCAATCAAGGTATTATAAGTACCATCTAACTCAATTGGATGGTTACTTCTCATATTTTTAAAATTCAGTCCCTTAAAAGTGATATTCTTACCATGACCAACCATAAATCCTAGCGCGTCATCCTTATAGTCAAGGTTAATTGTTGCATTGCCAGTTCCTATAACAGTTACGTCGTGGCAACCGTTATAGCCTGTAATCTTCTTGCCAGAATTCGCAGTAGTTCTCCCGATAACATGAAACAAAGCCTTTGCATAGGTCATGTCAGTTCCAGTTTCATAAGTTTTTTTGATAGTTGTTCCTGATGATAGTTTAAGGGTTATATTAGAACCAATATATAAAAGATTAGAAACTGTATAAGTTCCGTCCTTAAGAATTAAGGTTCCACCGCCAAGTTCATCAAGCCTTTCAAGATATGACCTTAACATATAATAATTCTTGGTGTAATTGTTGTAGTTTTTATTTTTCAGAAATTGATTATTATATGGAAGTGTATTAGGAGATACTGTAAATGTATTGTTAGCAGTCATAGCAGCCTCTTTAATCTCCTCTTTATTAGGAGCCTCGGTTGTCGTTACTACCGCTTCTGTAGTATATTCTTTAACGCTAGCATTGGCTGTAATAACGATAGACTTAATGACTATAATATTAGACAGTTTGTCTAAAGCAGGATTTAGCATTAAGAAAAATGCTAGAGCAAATATGAAGTTAGTTAATATCAATACTCTACCTGTGCTAAACCTTGTCATATATACCACCTAACAGTAAATCTAAGCATCTGCTTTATCATTTTTCTTTATCATAAAATAAGCAATCAAGGCAACAACAATATATGCAACTAATCCGATTACAGATGACTCAATTCCAAAGTCACCACCAGTTAGTGCAACTGATTTACTCTTAATTACATAGCTCATTATCGCTTGATCATTGGCCTTTCCAGCTATAAACAAGCCACCACCTATAATAACGATATTCCAAATAGTGTGTACAATAGCATTAGACCAAACGGAAGCTGCTTCTATTGTAATCATCGAAAACATAATGCCAACACAGGTTCCAGCCAAAACTGTAAGTATACAGCTTAGACCAGAAAAATTACCCATAATGTGAACTACACCAAATAAAAACGATGGCACAATCACTGCAATCTTTCTTCCCCAAGCCTTATCTAAAGACCTAAAAACAACACCTCTAAATATCATTTCCTCAACAAAACCAGCAGCTAATCCTACAAAGAAAATGCCATTAAGCAAAACCTCAATCGTCTTCTCGTTAGACAAATCATTAGAAATATAACTACCATCAATAAATAAAAGAAAAAAACCCTTTACAGCAATAGGCAATAAAAATGCAACAATTAGCCACTTTATTTTAAGCTTGAATTTAGTAATTCCAAAATATTCGAAATCCAACTTAAATATTTTATAGCAAAGTATATATAAGAAAAAGAATGTAAATGCTATATAAAATATGCCTGCTAATGCGTATCCTATTGATTTAGGAACGCCTAGATCCATAAATAAACTAGCTAATAAAATCGCTGAAGATTGCGAAAGTATCAGTACAAACATTGCTAAAATTGAGATTAAAATTGACTTAAACTTAGTCATTGTCTTTTCCTCCAACTATTAATTAATATTATATATATACCTTTTTATATGGCTAACTGTGACATTAGAATCGTGGTCTACATTGTCCCACGCGATCATTATTCTATTAATACTCTCATCAATAGCGTCATCATCACACTCAGTAAGCATAACGCAGAAAGTATTTGAACAGCCATGAACTACTATGTCATCAGCCTTAAGGGCTTTTTTAAGAACAAGCGAAAATGTCTCTACAATCTCTAAAAATGCCAAATTATCTAACTCGTCAGATGAATTAAGGGTAAAAAGAATGAAAGCCGCATTACCCTTATGTACTCTGTAATATCTCTTGACATACTTATAAATTAACGAAAATGAATCCTTGCCAAGCAGCATTGCATCTTCTGTTTCATTTCTCTCTTCAGCCATTTTGATAAAGCGCTCAAGCTTCTTCTCAGGCTCAGCACAGTTTAATATGCTGCTATCATTTTCCTGGTAGTAAACCTTGTAGCCATGCTTACCATTCTGCTTGACAAGGTTTAGAGATTTATCTGCATATTCGAATAATTCCTTAAATTCGCGGCCGAACTCAGGCACCATTACAACACCTAATGAAATGCCAATAGGAATATCAAATTCCTCTCCTAAGAGGGCTACAAGCTTCTCTTTCATTTGCCTGTTAAGACGCAGGGTAAGGGAGGCTACCGCACTCTCTTCAGTCAGGTCATCATAAAATGCCAAGAACTCATCGCCACCAATTCTACTGACAGTGTCAGTCTCTCTGGTGTTATCCTCTACAACCTCGGCAAATGCTTTTAAGACTCTGTCTCCCATATTGTGACCATGAAGATCGTTAACAAGTTTAAAATTGTCAACATCCATGACAATTAATGCGCCAGTTCTTCTCTGACAAAGCTTAGCTATTCTTTCAGTTCCTCGTTTCTTATTTAGGAAACCTGTAAGATTGTCAAATGTAGCTTCTTCTTTCAGATCTAATAGTTTAACACAGATGAAATTAGCTAAAATACCTACCAAAGTTGGAATTGTTATAATACCCAAAATGTAAGCCAAAATCATCCAGCTAGGAATCCATCCCTTAGTAGGAGCAAGAGAAAGCTCCCAGGTAAGATTTCTAATCTTAAAGCTAGTCTTTACTGGTGTATCGATAGAATCGCCTTTTTCTTCTAATACTCTCTCAGCGCCTAAATTATCAAAGCAAGAAAGCTTATAATCAATACCCATACTAGTAAGATTATCTAAATGAACAACCTTGATGATGTCATCATAATCCATAGTAACAGTGACAAGACCCCAGAGTTTTTCACCATCTTTGTCTTCTATTAACACAGGCGACCTTCCAGCCATACCAACACCACCCTGAACAAGTTCAAACGGGTTAGTTAGGACTGTTTCACCTTTTTCATATGCGAGCTTGGCTTCATAGTTACCTGCTTGACTTAAATCCATAAAGTCAAAGCCAATTAAGTCTTCATTACCTTCTAATGGATAAACCTTACTGACAACGCCATTAGGGGCTATTGCAACATTTTTTAAGGAAACGCCAGTTTCAAGCTTAACATTGTTATAGATATCATCGGCGACATTATTAAAAAAATCTGTTTTTCCATCGTGATCAATCACTAAAGTCCTAAGAGTATTAGCTCTCTCTGTAACATTGGTGATCGTGCTAACGATAAAATCGGATTCATTTTTCGCTATATATCTATAGCGTTCCTTTTGAATCTCTGTTTCAAGGCTGATAATATACCCGGACACCGCAGACACAATTATAAAACTTAGTACAATTGATAATAATGTATATTTTACTCTTTTATTTAACATTTTAACACCCTTACTAAAAAATTTTCTTATATAATTTAAGCCACATAGTTTATTATAACTGATTTTAGACGGTCATTCAACTTTTAAACTAAGATAAGATGCCTATTGTTACTTGCATAGGCATCTTATTAGCAAATTAAATATTATTAAATTTCATTAATATACAAGCTGGTTCTTTCCATTATTTTTACCATAATATAGTTTTTCGTCTGCGGCAGATATCCAGCCATCGTTAGACATAGTATCATCATATTTTGCTAGTCCGATTGTAATTTAATCCCGCTCTAGATCTTTAACTGTAAAGCCTATAAATTCACATACAACATCAAATGTCAGGTCTTTGATCAGGTCTGCTGCTATATCTAATTTTATATTAGTTTTAGCATATATGTTATTCTATTCTTTTAACCATCCAATTTCTACAGCATTATCAAGATTCTTAGAAAGCCATTTATATACTTCAGGCATAAATTCTTTTATGATTGCCATTCTGCCTTCTACCAAGCTTCTATTTGTTCCGCTCTCAACCCATGTGTGACCTTTCGTTAGAGTATTATGAAAAAACGGCTGAAGCCTGTCCATACATGCGGCATACTTAGCATCAGCAGTTTTCATTTCATCAAACTCTTCCCAAAGCTCTCTTATCATTTGCCCCTGTTCATCAGGAAGCATTCCAAATAGCTTGTCGGCTGACTTGCTTTCTCTTTCTTTTTTATCCTTGTTACCTTCTAAATCATAGGCAAATGTATCGCCAGCGTATATCTCAACTAAATCATGCACAACACACATCTTGACAGCTCGACTTATATCAACCTTCTCAATTGCATATTCTTCAAATAGCATCGCCATTACTGCAATATGCCAGGAGTGCTCTGCATCATTTTCTCTTCTGCTATTGTCTATTAACATGGTTCTTCTAAGAATCGAAGTCATTTTGTCTATTTCAGCAGAGAATAATAACTGCTTATTTAGTCGCTCGTTATCACTTTTTATAAAATCTTCTATTGCCAATTGCTTACCTCCTAGTGTGTTATAGGTTTTAGATAGCATTATCATCTACTATACTCTTAATCATATTCCAGTCTGTGCATCTTTTATAATTCTTGCTAGGAAAAGCAGAGTCCTGATTCCAAGGGCGATCAAAAACCAACACCTTCAGCTTAGGCAGATGATTAAAGAACTTAAAAGCCATTGGAGAATCTTCAATTGCGTAATCAAAATGCATTTTATAATAATCTTCTAGTTCAAGGCTAAAATCGCTATCTTTTATAAAACTGTCTCGGCCGTATTTATTAAGGCAGTATAGGTCAACATTTTCTAAACCATGCTGATCAAGCCACTCTCTTGAAGGCTCATATGCGCTAAATGGTCGGCCGGTTATTATGGATACCTGATGACCGCAATCTAGCCAGCTATTTAGTGTTTCACTAGCGCCCTCCACTTCGTCATAAGACAAAAGTATCTCAGGCTTGTGGCCCTCAATCATCATATATTCAAACTCATCTTCAGTTAAGGAAAATGATTTTAAGAGGTCAAAATATTTAATCTTTTCATAAGGAATATCCTTATCAAAAAGCTCCTTTACAAGTTCAGAAAAATACCTCGCCGTCTCACAAAGACAATCATCAAAATCTATATATATGTTCATAGCATACCTCTTTTTTAGGACAGGTGGACGGTTCTGCTGTCTTCACCCCACAAATAATGGTCGGTACATTGTGTACCGACCTATAATTACTTACTTTATCAAATTATGAAAGGCTCTCAAGTTTCTCGCCGTTTTTATTCCATTTGCCTAGCTTGCTAAATAGAACAATCAAAGCAACAAATGCTACTACAAATACAACAAATGAACAAATAAGGTATACAACTGTTTCATTGTAATGAGGTATGTTTTTAACAATATCAGCGTATTTCTCTGGATTCTTGATCATATCGCTTGGTAACTCACCAGATTCCTGCATTTTTAACACTGCTTTCATAAATGGTTTCATAGCAACCAAGAACATATCAAATAATGTATGGCAAACTATTGGAACACATATAGACAATACATGATATTTTTTCTCTTTTGTCACGCAAGCTTTTCCATAAAAATATCCCATTATTAACTGGAAAATTAG
Source organism: Lachnospiraceae bacterium (assembly GCA_024685635.1). Lineage (GTDB taxonomy): Bacteria > Bacillota > Clostridia > Lachnospirales > Lachnospiraceae > NC2004. The sequence continues at coordinate 927 of JAIKVP010000268.1, read as the reverse complement.
ATGACATGGCAAGAACGCACGCACAAAGCTTCCTGCTCCAGAAACGACAAACTCTACATCTTCAAGCAAGGTAAATCCCGCTCCAACTGTAATAGCTGCAATAATCGCACTCAACCAGCAGTCAACCTCACGATTCTTAGCTATAGCAAGTCTAAAGAATAAATATTTACCAAGTTCCTCTGGTACCGCAGCGAAACAAAATGCTGTCAAGAAGCCATATAGAATTGGTGCTTGACCGCTAAAACTCTCTTTGTCAACCACTAATCCAAAGCAAACAAATACAACAACAACGCTTAGAGCTCCAAAGCCAAGGAACTTCGCAACCGACTTTTTGGAGAATCTCTCACCTGGTTTCTGTTTCAAGGTCCACTTGAGAATAAAAATACAAACTACAAATTGAACAATTAAAAATAATGCCATTTTTGCCACCCCTTTTTTAATATAGTATATTTTGCGTTGCTGGCCACAACATTAATATTTTATCATATTTCAACATATTATACAAACATTTTCGGATTCTTACTGCAAACTGTACAATTACGTAAACTTAACAGATATAGTATTCAAAAATGAGGACAGCAGAACCATCCCCTTGTCTTTACTAATCAATCCACCACTCTGGCGTTAAGTCTTTTAGTTTCACAACTGTTCCATTTTGATAGTCTAGCATAATCTCTATATCCTGATATTTTCCTGGCATAAGCTGTACCATAAGTTCTCTACAAGCTCCGCATGGCGCGCCTTTGCCTGCATTTGGCGCTATACATAAAACTCTGTCAATTTCATTTTCACCATTTGTAATCATATTAAAAATAGCATTTCTCTCAGCACATATTCCCAATGTTGAGCATGTATCAATGCATACACCCACATATATTTTACCTGACTTTGAGCGAACTGCCGCTGAAACCTCTCCAGCAGTAACAT
>JAIKVP010000223.1 GCA_024685635.1 Lachnospiraceae bacterium | reverse complement strand
AGCCATCATGCCGCCGCCAAAGTCTCTTTCATTGCTCTCTTCTGCAGTGCCGTCTGAGCTTGATGTATCACCACTAGTTGCGTTAAATCCGTCATCAGATGAGCAAATGCTAATCTCACCGCCATTTACAGTGATAACCTCACCTTCAATGCCTTCAACTGAACTCTCAACATTTATAGTTCCGTCAACAATCAAAACTTCTGCCTCGCTGTGAATTCCGTCATCGCCAGCATTTATACAAATACTGCCATCGGCTATTCTTACGCTGTCATCACCCTGCATACCATCCTCTGTACAGCTTATATTAATATCGCCGCCAGTGACTTTTAAGTCATTCTTAGATACAATGCCATGTCCCTCGTAGCAATCAATATCTAACGAACCGCTGCCGTTAATTGTAATGTCATCCTTAGCATAAATCACACCGTCAATATTGTTGTCATCTATTGCAACAAATGATCCAGTAGTTGATAGTGAATTCTTAGTTCCACTAGCAAGTGTAATAAAGACCTTGTCTGCATTTAAGACATATATTGGGGCAGTTGATGAGTTCGTCATCGCCACACCATTTAATACAATCTGGACCTTGTCCTCATCTCCTGCTTCAACCTGAAGCTGGCCATCTTCTAAAGAACCGCTTACAACATATACGCCTTCTTTTGTAATAGTCGCGGTAGAATCCTTAATTTCAACTCCCTCACCATCAACTGTAATATCAGAGCCATCAAGTGTAATATAGACCGCCTCGCTCTCATCATATTCGCCAGACAAATCTCTTTCGGTAAAAGCATTAGATGCATTAATCGTCTCTGAAGAAACTGCGCTTGAGGAAGTGCTTACCTTACTTGCACATCCTCCAAACGACAATGCTACTGCCACCGCTAAAGTTACAACACCAATTCTTTTAATACCTTTAATCGCTTTCATAGTAAGCCCTCCTTTCATACTTTGTAGCAAATGCTACAAAAAACAACAGGCTGATTAATTATCAGCCTGCATACATCTTATATGCTAATCTGATTATAGTCCCTCAAACACTGTGGATTGAGGTGAGCTACTAATCTCAAGATTACCATTTCTGATCCTCAACTGATCAATCAATTTTTTCTCAGAAGCCGGATCCTTTAAGGTGATGTCATAGGTCAGCTTAAACATGCTTCCCATGTTGGTCGTCTTAACCTGAACAAGCTTTACTGAACTTGTAAATTCAGACCAAACCTCATTAAAAATATCTGTATAATCCAAATCTTCTGCTATCGTTATTCTTATTGTCCTATATGCTAAATCTGTCTTCTTAGAACCGAAATCAATTGCGGAATAAACTACGCTCATAGCTCCAACAATTATCGTGAATAAGAACGCATATCCTAAATATCCCATACCAACAATCAATCCTGCACCCATAGCAATAAAGATTGTTCCGATTTCCTTAGCAGTTCCTGGCGCTGATCTGAAGCGGACTAAGCTGAAAGCACCAGCAACTGCTATTCCTGTTCCAACATTTCCATTAACCATCATAATTACGACTGCTACAACAGCTGGCAAAATAGCAAGTGTCATAACAAAGCTCTTGGTGTAGCGTGTCTTATAAGTATATGCAACTGCAAGAATTAAACCAATTACTAACGCTGCTCCTACACACTCAAGAAATGGTAATAATGAAATAGATTCTGTAAGTTCTGTGCTTGTAAAAACACTTTCAAATACTGTACTAAGCATAAGCCACACCTGCCTCTCCTAGATAATAATTCTCTTTCTTCATAGCTACTTTCTTTATAGTTAAAGGAGCCTCCTCCTCAACTACATGATTGTTATCATTAACGATATATTTCTTATAAGCTGTGCCATATTTAGAAAATGATGACTTAAAAATTTTGTTCTCGCTTAAGTATCTAGCAAGCCATAAAGGCATTCCAGCTGCTACCTTAACTTCCATAATGCACATATCTTCATCTATAACTCTGTCGCCATAAACCTCAGAAGTAAGTGACATGTCAGAGCTCCTAGTTAAAATGTTAGTGTCAAATGAAATTCTAAAATCATGATCATCCTTAGCAAAAAATGCTTCTCTATCGTAGCTTAAGAAAACCGCTGGCTTAAGGCCTTTATAAAAATCCTTAAAATAGTCAATCTCTTTAGCAATCTGGCTATCGTTAGGAGCCTCACCGCCATTTAACCAGCTTGTTGCAATATTCTCTGGAATGTCTAAGCGGCGCTTATAAACAACCTTGTCATACTTTTTCTTTAACTCAACAAATACTGTCTCATCACCGTTAACCTGTTTATAACTTCTAACTCTTAACTTCTCTTTATAAGCAGGCTTATCAATGGATGTACGGATGAGCTGATAAGAATCTGTATCGTAGTAAATGTTTCTTATAGTGGTAGCACCAAATGCATCTGGAATCATATATTCTTCCATCATCTTAATGATGTCTAACTTCTGCTCTTTTGTAATAATGTATTTTAATTCGTATCTCTTAAATGTATTTGTGTAACCCATGATAACCGCCTCCTTTTCTTTGATAATCACAGATTGTTCTCTCTCTTATACTCAGTTATACGAATCAGACAATTATAAAATTGGGGTAATATTTAATTTACTTTGTGAACAATCTGTGTCTGTTTTTTATTATCTGATATTCCCTTCATTTCCTTAACTTTGCTACACTATAAAACAAAAATATGACCAATTTCTGTCTAGAAATTGGTCATACTGTGATTAATCCATGTTTAAATTGTGTCGTTAAAAATTCTTAATTAATATATTCTAATTAACTCCGTCGAGAGCCTGTGAAATATCTGCAATCAAGTCCTTAGCATCCTCTAATCCACAAGACATTCTAACTAATCCTGCTGGGATTGATGCAGCCTCTAGCTGC
>JAIKVP010000187.1 GCA_024685635.1 Lachnospiraceae bacterium | reverse complement strand
CAAGCAGGGTGCTTGGCGTATCTCCTGGTTTTTTGCCTGCAAATATCCTGCTGTAATTCTCAATACCTGAGCAAAAGCCTGTCTCTCTTAGCATTTCTATATCAAAGTTGGTTCGCTCGGCAATTCTCTGCGCCTCAATTAACTTGTCCTGCGACTTAAAATACTCGACCTGCTTTAGCATTTCCTCTTCTATCTCTTTTAGCGCCCTCTCCATCTTGTCGTGATCCACTACATAGTGGGAAGCAGGGAATATGGCAGCAAATGTCATCGCACGCTTAACCTCGCCCGTTAAGACATCAAACTCAGTTATCCTGTCAATCTCGTCGCCAAAGAACTCGACTCTTATACCATTTTCAAATGTAGACACAGGGATAATCTCTAGGGTATCGCCCCTTACCCTAAAGGTACCGCGCTTAAAATCCAAGTCGCTTCTGTCATATTGAATATCTATAAGCTCCTTGATAACCATGTCGCGATCTTTCTCCTGACCCGGTCTTAGAGAAATCATCATTTCCTTGTAGTCTTCAGGATTACCGATACCGTAAATGCAAGAGACAGAAGAAATAACAACCACATCTCTTCTCTCGATAAGAGCTGCCGTTGCTGAATGCCTTAGTTTATCTATTTCATCGTTAATCGCTGAATCCTTCTCGATATAAGTGTCAGTTGAAGGCACGTAAGCCTCTGGCTGATAGTAATCGTAGTAGGAAACAAAGTACTCAACAGCATTTTCTGGGAAGAATTCCTTAAACTCTGAGTAGAGCTGGGCTGCTAGAGTTTTGTTGTGAGCAAGCACAATCGTTGGCTTATTAAGCTGCTCGATAACATTGGCCATGGTAAAGGTCTTACCTGAACCTGTAACTCCGAGCAGGGTTTGAAACTGATTACCCGCCTTAAAGCCGTCGACTAGCTCTTTGATTGCCTGTGGCTGGTCGCCAGTTGGCTTATATTCAGAATGAAGCTTAAAATCCATATCAACTTATTCCTCTCTTTTATTTTGCAATTACTATCCCACAAACCCTTGCATTTATCGCAAGCATCGTTCTGTTGGCATAGCCAGTCTTTTGAAGCATGTTTCTAATATGCGTCTTGACCGTAGTAATATCAATACTTAAGTGCTCCGCAATCTCGCTATTAGTCGCACCTGTAGTTAACTCCCTTAAAACCTCAAGCTCCCTAGCAGTAAGCTCAGAGCTATCAATATTGCCTATCTTAACCGCCGGCTGCTCATCAGGATAAACTGACTCGCCCTCCATAGTCCTATCCATAACAGTTAAGAGTTCTTCCTTTTCAACCTCCTTATACCAGAAGCTGTCAACTCCTATAGCCTTAGCCCGCTTGACAAATGTTACTTCTGGCATCGAGGTAACTACGAGTATCTTAACCTCCGGATGGCTCTTCTTAATTCGCTCTGCGGCGTCAAGTCCGTTAGAATCATCCTTCATCAAGACATCCATAATCAGCAAATCAATATCATATTTGTCACAGTAAATGTAGGCTGTTGAAGCACTCTCTATAGCATATAAAAGCTCATAATTATCAGCTTGTTCAATAATCATTTTAAATAATTCTCTTGGAATTCTCTGATCATCAACAACTAATACCTTATACATCCCTATCACCTCTAACTGTTAAAGATAAGTTTTAATTTAAATTCTGGCAAACTCTCTACTAGCATATCTACTCCATTTGCCTTTAGCTTCTCTCTTAAAGTCTTTAATCCACCTGTCATGACAATCTCTTCTTTAGGCGGACGACCGTTGTTAGTTACAGTAACTAAATCTTTATCAAAATTAACATAGACCGTATTGCCATCAGCATGTCTAAAAGTGTTAGTCACACACTCTCCAATAGCAAGTGCAATCAACCTCTTTTTATCGTGGCTGATATCAGAGTCTCCAACAAAAATAACTTCAACTCCCACATCAGCAGCCGCCTGTAATACAGCCTTAAATGGGTCGTATTCTAAATCATCCGTCTCATCCTGAAGAAGCAAAAAACACTTCTTCCAAGCATCAAGTAATTGCATTTTAACATCATCATCAGGAGAATTCAAATATCTCCTTGCAAGAATTAAGGCAGTTCCCATCTCATCGTGTAAGCGGAGCTTAGCATCTATTAAATCCTTATTGTCGCTGGCATTTGCAATCTCGTTATCGCTTAAGAATCTGTCATAGACCTTCCTCATACCAGAGCTCAACTTACCATCACCCTTATCAAGAGCGACATCATAAACTGTCTCAATTCCAAAGATTTCTATTCTCATATGTGGAATGCCCGCACCGCCTATAAATACAGCGACCTCATCAAGTTCCAAATAAGCATCCTCTATCTTCTTTTCAAAAAAACTATATGCGGAAATGACAGACTTAACCGGAAGCATAACATCTCTTTTATCATCCTCCCAACAAACCTTACCCTTAATGCCCTTTAATTTAAGGTATTCAATACTCTCACTAACCGAAAAATACAGCTCCAAAATCGATATCTTATCGCTTTCCTCCGAGAGCAAAAAGAGATTGCCACACCTTTTTACAAATGCAGCATAAACGGTCGCATCTGCTAAATACTCGCTAAAACTCTCCTCTTCGCTATCATTAAGCAAAGTGCTAATCCTCTTAGTCCAAGGCGACATCATAAAAGAGACACCATTTACATGCTTAGAATCCTTCCTGCTAAAGCTATCCTTATAAGGCAGAAAGCCCACTCTCATCACGCATTCCCACATAACTACAACCATCAAACAGTAGGTCTCAGCAAGCCTTATATGAAACTTTCCAAAATGCAAAAACTCACCGTAATTAATATATATTATCGAATAGAGTAAAAATAGAACCGGTGGGACAAGCACAATCCATAAATACCTTCTTCTCGGTGAAATAGAACAAGTCTTAACTATCAAGACAAATGTCGCAATCAAAAAGGCACTAATCCATATAAATGCAATATAGTATAGTATTCCATGCTCATATTCTCCCATGGAATTCTTATCAACCGTCGGAAACTTAAAGGCTAATTCATGATAATCATTAGTCAAAAAGCCCAGAATCAGCAATAATAAAACTGGTATAAAATAAAGATTACTCTTCATTTTCCCAAAGCCGTACTCCCGGTTCATAATCGTTGAAACATAATACATGATAAGTGGCACCGTAAGCAGCGAAATATAATACATATACCAGATCATTCTTAGGATATCATCCGCCCAGTCTTTATATATCGTATACCTAAGCATCTTTAGAAAAATGAAAAAGACCAAAAAGGCGCCCATAAGAATAAACAAAAGCCTGATTCTTCTGTCGATATGACGCTTATAAACCAGAACAGACCAGACTACAATAATCGCTATATATATGAGATCCATCCACTCATTTTGTATGAAATTAAGGATAGCATTTACCATAGCTTGCCTCCTAAAACACTATTAACTCCAAGAAACATTATAGCATAAAAGCGCCTAAACAGGCTAGTTTATAGCAGTTATAAAAGCAAGAAAAAGCAAGAAGTTTCGCTCATCCTAAAGGTGTAGAACAATGTACTAAACTACTATCTGTAGTCTATATCAAACATAATCAAAACGGATTAAATAAAAAAAGTACTCATCCCGCTAACATAAGCAGAATGAGTACATATAAATATCATATTATATAATTATCTCTTATTTAAGCTTGCCCTCTAAGACCTCAATAGCCTTATTAACCTGGTTATCAAGCTTGATGTCATAACTATCTCCCATCTGAGAAGCATCATATTCTATCTCAATATCAGGCTTAATACCTGTTCCATGAATACATACACCATTAGGAGTATAATACCTTGCTATTGTAACCTTAACGCAAGAGCCATCACCAAGCGGGAATATCTTTTGAACGATTCCCTTGCCATATGTTGTAGTACCTACAATGGTAGCCATCTCATAATCCTTTAGCGCACCAGTAAAAATCTCAGATGCACTTGCAGAATTGCCATCAACTAATACAACTAAAGGCTTATCAAACTTATGCGTTCCATCACTGGTATAAGTATCTCCCTTACCTTCCTTGTCCTCAGTATAGCAGATAGTTCCCTTAGGTAGCATATTCTGCAAAATAGTAACCACGCTTGATAAAACTCCACCTGGATTGGCTCTGACATCGACTATCAAGCCTTCCATTCCATCATCTTCAAGAGCTTTAAGCGCTTCATTAAACTGATCAGGAGTCACCTTATCAAACTGAGTAATCTTGATATAGCCTATATTGTCCTTTAACATTTCTTTCTCAACAGTTGGGACATCAACGCTATGCCTTTCCATATCAACAGTTATAGTCTTGCCCTGACTCACACTCTTAAACTTAATTGAGACAGTAGTTCCTTCCTCACCTCTAATTCTAGTAACCGCTTGATCAGGATCCTCATCTTTAACTGTCTGATTGTCTACCTCTAAAATATAGTCTCCTGCTCTCACACCAGCCTTATATGCAGACCCGTCCTCAAACGCGTTTATTACCGTCAAATAACCCGTAGAACTGTCCTGACGCACAGAAACACCAATTCCTACATATGTGCCC
>JAIKVP010000161.1 GCA_024685635.1 Lachnospiraceae bacterium | reverse complement strand
AAAAAATGATTGAAAGTTCGGTTTAGAGTGGGTATACTATGGTTGTAGGATAATATAGTCGAAGAGTATAATCGGAGGACGTAGATGAAAAAACTGTACAAACGAGAGATATACTTAAAAAAAATTCGAGGCTTTTATGATGAAACAGAAATCATAAAGGTAATAACCGGTGTTAGAAGATGCGGAAAGTCCTCATTGCTGGAAATGATCATAGATGAACTGAAAGAAAGGAATGTTAAAGATGATAATATTATAGTCATTCATCTTGATAAGAGACCTTTCAAAAACATCAAAACTCCGGAGGCACTTGAGAAGATTATTGATGAGTGTGCAAAAGGAGTAAAAGGGTTAAAGTACCTGTTTATCGATGAGATACAGAATGTAAAAGGTTTTGAGGAAACTGTTAATGCATATCGCGAGGAAGATGACTACTCAATTTTTTTAACTGGAAGCAACAGTTATCTGCTGTCCGGAGAACTTGCGACTAAACTTACCGGACGATATATAGAGTTTGAGATTACAACACTTTCATTTGATGAGTATCTGGGGTTGAAGAAATTACTTGGTAAGGATATAAGCAATAACCTCGAGGATGAGTTTGATAATTACATGCTTGAGGGTGGTTTTCCCTATGCCGTCAGTTTAGAATCCTTTGTAGACAAGAGACTTTACGTTAAAAGCGTAATATCTGAGATATATGAAAAGGATATAAGAAAAAATAAGCGAATCAAGAACAGAATGTTGTTTGAGACGATACAGACATATATTATTAATAATTTCGGTGCCACTATGTCTATTAAAGGGTTGTGTGAGTATCTAGAGAATACTACAAAATCGACCATCAGAAAGGAAACAGTATACAATTATCTTTCTATTCTTGAAAATGCTAAAATTGTAAGTAAATGTACTAGATTTGACGTGAAGAGTAAAAAAAGCCTTAAAGGTGAAGAGAAGTATTATCTGTCCGACCTGAGTTTTTATTTTGCTAATAACACGGATAATAGGATAGAGTACGGGCCGGTCTTAGAGAACATTATCTATAATTATGCAAAGAGCAGAGGTTATGAGATTAGTGTAGGTAGGATAGGCAAGCTGGAAGTTGATTTTATTATGAGAGATATGGATATGAACTATTCGTATGTCCAAGTGGCAAGGTATATTGATAATGACAATGTAGATGAAAACGGAAAGAATCTTACTGAGGAACGAGAGTACAGACCATTGGAACAGGCAAGAGACGGATATCCTAAATATGTGCTGACTCTAGATCGCTTGCTCCAGAAAAGGAGCGGAGTTCATCATAAAAATATTATTTCGTTTATTAGAAATGGAGAAACGTTTTAATCGAGAGTTAATATATTCCCGTGATGATTGGCATTAAGAAGTGGAGTTGATATTATGATTACGGTTAATTTGTATTATAAAGGGATAAATGGTAACGCAAGAGCATTTGCTGAAGAATTGTCTCTGTACAAATTGAATGTTATTGAAGGAATATGATATAATGATTCTAATATTGAAAAGTTTGTTAGAGAATTTAGAGTAATTTTTGATAAGAAGCAAGGGCAATCAATATGAATGATAGAATTATGACGTTTGATGAGATTGTATTAATTGTTAAGCCGTTGGCCGAGAAATATAAGATAGATAGTGTGTATCTATTTGGATCTTATGCGCGAGAAGAAGCAGATGGAGATAGTGATTTAGATTTTTTGGTCTATGGCGGAGATGAATTTAGATCTGTAAGTATATTTGCATTTGCCGAAGAGATTAGAAATATAACTAAGAAAAATGTTGATGCTTTCGAAATAAGAGAGATTAATCAGGATAGTGATTTTTATAAGGAGATTTCTAAGGAAAGGAAATTGGTAGCATGAAGTATACTGACGAACAGCGAATTAAGAAAATATATGAGTATGCTGTCAGTTTGTGGGATTATGTCAGTAATAACGTTGATAGAAGCACTCTTCTCACGGATATTCATATGCAATGGCTTGTAACTACACCGCTGTATAATATTGGAGAACAAGTATATTATTTGTCGGATGGGTTTAAGAAAGAGCATGATTCGATTGATTGGATTCCGATTGCGGGACTTAGACATAGGTTGGTACATGATTATGATGGCACGAATTGGGAGATAATTTCAGATGTTGTATATGAGGAGATTCCTAAATTAATTGAAGAGGTAAGAAAACTAATGTAATATTTGTATATGGTTAGTTTGGGTTTGGTAGAAGATTAATGTAAATGTCGTTCTGAGCGTAGCGAAGAATCCTTGACCTTCGAAGAAGGGCAATGCGTCTACCTAATATCAGCAAGCATAAATGAGGTTATCACGTCTATTCGCGTAATCGGGGAGTCTATCGAGGCGGGGTGTAAGGTTTCATTTACCTATAAATCTGCGGCAAATGTTGTCGTTTCCCCATACTACCTCGTGGTCTACGGCGGGCGCTACTATT
>JAIKVP010000133.1 GCA_024685635.1 Lachnospiraceae bacterium | reverse complement strand
CTTCTCGTATGCTCCTTCATCCATAGCAGTAAGAGTTTTAGTCTCGTTAGTGCTTCCTAATTTAGCGTTATTAATTGTTAAAGCGCCAGCGACAATAATCACACATGCTGCTGCAACTGATGCAATCTTAAAGCCTGCCTTTTTATAAAATGGAATAACTTTAGGCTCAAACTCCTCATTTTCAAGCATTTTCTCTATATTCTCCGGGCGAAGGGATTCTGGAATCTCAACATCGCCTTTTAATAGATTCTTTATATCCTTATCGTTAAAATCGCTCATATTAGTTCCTCCCTTCTAAAGCTTCCTGCATTTTCGCAAGTGCCCTGTTATATTTGGATCTGACTGTGTTTCTGTTGAGTTTTAATTGCTTAGAAATCTCCTTGCTATCTAAACCAGCATATACAACCATCGTCACTATAAGTCGCTCTTCATAAGTTATCGCAGAAAATGCCTGCCTTACAAGCTCGCTGTTTAATACTTCATCCTCTGTATTATCTTTGGCTGATGGCTCAACAATCATGTCATCTAATGCCTCTGCGCTCTCATTTTCCCTAATCTTTACATATTTAGCTATCTTCGTTTTGCATTTATTGCTTAATATCTTAAATATCCACCCCCTAAAAGCAGTCTCATCTCTTAAAGAAGCTATCCCTTTATATGCATCAAGCACTGTTTCGCTTACAATATCCTCGGCATCTTCTTGATTGCCCAAAGTATATAATGCCATCTTATATAAGTCCTCATAAACCATTTCATAGAGCAAAGCAAATGCATGCGAATCCTTATTTTTCGCCTGTTTTACCAGACTTATTATTTTATCCTTGTCCATAAATGCACCTCCTCATAACAATAGTTTTTTATATTATTAACTAACTATTATTCTTTTATTATTCAGGCCTTCAAAATAACAGTATACATTTGCTTGCAATCTGTTGCAAACTTTTTAAAAAAAATAGCGTCAACATATAAAATGCTGACGCTAAGAGATAAAACGTATACTAGTTAAAACTCTAACTCTTTACTGTTAAATATCTTCATTGTTACATATAATGGAAGTGCTATATATCCTAATATAACTACAAAGAAAGCAAATGCTTCACCCTCCATCATTTTGGTAACAACATAGTTTGGCAAGAAATTACCAAGCTGAATATTGTGATTCTTTAATAATGGAATCATTGAAGCCAAGCCAAGCATTACACCGATAGCTCCACTTTCAATTAGAATATATGTAACTAAAGCTAAAGTAGCATTTTGCATTACATAAACTATAATCATACAAATAGAGCAATCTGCAACCATCATTATCTCGCTAGACCATAGCTCCTTTATGCATGATAAAAAGACTTTAGTGCTTGCTCCAGAGATTAATTTAAGTACAAATATTTCTAAAGACAAGATTGCATAGCACATAGCTACTATAATAATAACCTCTAACAATCTGCAGATAATAAGCTTGCTTCTTGAAACACCAAAACCTATTACTGTCTGCATTGCGCGGCTCTTAAAATCATCAGAATAAACTGCTAGGAATACTGGAATACCGATAAACAAATTACTAAAGTTATTAAGCATAGTTATAAAAGCAAAATATGTGTCTGTATTTTCTTTAGCACCGACAATAGACGGAAGTCCAGTAGCTGCCACTAAAATCATAGTGATAATAAGCATTGTCCTAAATGAACCCTTTTTTAAAACTCTTACTAAGTCAGCTCTCATACAATTTCTCATTATCTTTCACCTCCTACTAAGTTGAAATAAAAGTCCTCAAGGCTCTCAGACGACTGCTTAATGGAATTAATATTAATACCATTATCAGTTAATAACTTCTTAGCCTTTTCAACATCATTATCACTAATCTCAAGCATTGTATAACCGTTGTTAGTAAGCATATCCTCACTTGTCATTTCCTTCATGATAATTCCGTTATGGACTATTCCAAATCTGTGAGCTGTATTCTCTAACTCACCTAAAATATGAGATGATACGATAATAGTCTTGCCAGACTCCTCGTTAATTCTCTGAATTAAATGTCTGATATCAGCGATACCCTGTGGATCAAGTCCATTGGTAGGCTCGTCAAATATCAAAATATCTGGGTCTCCTAAAAGAGCATTAGCTATTCCAAGTCTCTGCTTCATACCAAGAGAAAACCTCTTAGCAGGAACCTTGTCAGAAACTTCAGAAAGACCAACTATATCAAGTACTCTTTCAACCTCTTCCTTGTCCTTAATCCCCTTACACATTCTATAATAGTGCAAATTCTCTCTAGCATTTAGGTAACCAAAAAAGTTAGAACCAACAAAGAAGCCAATCTTCTGTCTGTTCTTTTGGTTCTGCTCCTCGGTTTGTGCTCCTAGAATAGAAAGTTTACCTGCTTCAAAATCTGAAAGACCTAAGACTACCTTAAAGAGTGTGGTCTTACCTGCTCCATTCTTACCAATAAGGCCGTATATATCACCCTTATTGACGGTCATGTTGACACCCTTTAATACAGCGTGGTCTCCATACCTTTTTTCAATACCTTCTAGTTCAATTACTGCATTTTCTGCCATCCAATTACTCCTTTCAATTATTTCTTCTAATTAAATTGAAGATTGGCCACGATTTTAATGATACTACAAGTCATTAGCATTGTCAAAAATTTACAGCTAGCATCACTGATGCTAGCTGCTATATAATAATCAAATCTTATAATCCTAGACCTTTGTTATGTTCACTAACTTTACTGTTATGTCGGCTTTTTTCAACAATAACTCCCTTATCTAAGTCTGCTACTTGCTGAATAGCATTATACCTAGAACTAATAGTATCGACATTGAATTCCTTTAAGTCTTTGTTAGTAATCATTTCACTATAGATATCTTTAAACTCATCAGACTTGTGAAGTTTGTTAACCTTCTTAGTAAAATCAGAAACAGAAATATCTTTAAGCGTATTGCTATATGCATTGGCATCAGTGACTTCTTTTTCCATTTCACTAATTGTAACCGCCTTAGCTGCAAGCAGTGTAAACTCTTTATTAATATCTGACTTAAGGTCATTTTTCTCAATAAGAGTCTTATCTGCCTTTTCAATTGCAACTAAATCATTCTGAAGCTTAACAATCGATTCATTAATATGTTCCTTAATACCCTTAATTGTATTCTTTATAAGGAACTTTCTTGCAAATGATCCCTCCTTAATGTTAGATGACATAACTTTCTCCTTAAACTTATCATAAAGCTCGCCACCATGTCCTTTAACAATATACTTCTTAATATCTATATTATTACAAAGATTTATAAAGTCAGGATCTTTTTTAAGTTTATTCCCAATCTCTTTCGCCTTATTAATCATGTCAGTTGATATTGGCTTATCAAGCGATCTCTTTTCGCCTCTTTTAGCCTCTGCTACCGCTCTTGCAACTAATACTTCACAAGCAAAGTCCACATATAATGTCTTGTCATCAGTTTTCTTAACAGCATCCTGAATGCCCTCAATACGCTCCTTAATAGTTGGAAAATAGCGTGAAAACTTCTCGTTAGCTGGTAAATCAGCTAATGATACTGTATTAGAGTAGCTCTTAATCATATCCTCAACTTTTCCACCATGTCCTGATAAAATAGCCTCATTAAAGCTCTTAAATTTCTTACTATCATTCTTAACAGTAAGGTAAAAATTCTGTAAAAACTTACTCTGAGACAGGTCATAAAACATATCCTTAACACTAGATGCCCCAACCTCATTGGCCAGCTTATTGCCCTTGCCACCTCTTACGGCATCAAGAACATTTCTAACAGCTAATATATTGATAAACTGCTCATATTGAGCTCCCTTTTCACCATTCTTAACAAGTTTCTGAACAGTTTCTATGTATAAATTACCAGTAACCTTATCACCACGATTAAACGGTGAAACATATACACCAGAAGCTAGATTCCTTTTTTCAAGAATCATTTGATTCTCTATATCAATAGCGTTAAGAATATTGTCGCCTTCTATTGCTTTTACTGTTGTATCTTTAGCATTTTCAACTTTTTTATCATTTGCTGCTTTATTATCTTCAACTTTTTTTTCGTTTGAAGCCACAGCAATATTAGCTCTAGCCTGCTTAATTTCAGGATGTCTGTCAGTATATACCTTCTTTAACTGTCCCCATGAAAGACTTGACATATCCTGATCTTTTATATCTTCAAAAAACTTAGCATCTTCAGTATTAGCTTTTTTAATAAGACTAATAAAATTATCAAGCTTCTTAGCGGTTGCCTCGCTAATTATAGCACTAGTTCTAAACTTCTCGATTTCATTAACTCGTTCCTGGTTATTCTTTACGAGATTATATAATAAATTATAGTAATCCTCTTGATAAGGAGTACCAGTATTATTACCTCCTAAGTCCAAGTCAGAGATAACATTCATTGTATGATAAACATTCTCAATTCTAACACCAGCAAATTGAACTGCACGCTTCTCATTGAGTACATTAATGTTATTATTAATCGTTTTAACATCTCCTACTATATTTTTAATATACTCTAATATCTTTGCAGGAATTTCCTTATTAGCGTCCATATCATTATATAAACCATATAGAGAATCATATGCCAACTCACTCATAAGCTTAAAATCATTATCTGCCTGATCCTGATTCTTGAACTTTTCTTTATATAGACTGGCAACATCAGACTTCATACTACTAAGATTAGTATTAGTGGCCATTTTAGCTACAGTTGATATCTTAGATACTCCTACACCATCTACTAAGTTATCCAAATCAGCATCATTGCCGCCTGCTAACCTGTTATATATACGCTCCTGTGAATATAATAATCCCTCGCTATCCTTATCTCTAAGAGCTATCTTTTTCTGACCTGCTTTAAGATCTATGTCAACCTTAGAAGCCTCCTTGTATGGCTTATTGCGAAGCTCATTTAGTTCACTTCTTGCAAGCAATACATTCTCTGGATTATAATCACTCCACTCAAGTGCTGAATTAATGCCTCGTAAAAAACTATCGTGATAAAAAGAATCATTTCTGATTTCTTCCGCGACATCTGATCTCTTCCTGTCAGTTAACTTAGAGTAATCTTTTCCAGTAAATACAGAAAACGGATCATAATCGCGCCCCTGCTTTCTCTCAGTATCAATTGTATTATAATCTACCAATTCCTCGTAACCATCAATTTTATATGGTTGACCTGTAGCAAACGTGAAGGCAGACTTATCATACTCATTAGAAATATTACTAAGTTCAAGTAAAACCGGCACCTGCGCTTCAAACTGATCAATATTCCTATAATCTACATTAGGAATAGTATAGTTATCAACAATATTCTTGGCCTTATTATATACTCTGGCAATCGCTGTAGAACATCCCCCTATATATTCATTTCCACGCTTCTTTACAGAATTAATATATAAAAAATCAACAAATTCATTACTAAGATTATCATAGTTTTCACTATTAATATCAATAGACGCTGCCTCGGATAAAGACATATCCTTTATGGCAATCATCCACATAACCATAGCAGTTTTATAGTTAGTCTCAAATACAGGTTTTACAACCCACTCGCCTTCAGCCTGCTGTTCACCAAACTTTGCTTCAAGCTTAGTATTTAAATCATCACTAACCGCTTTGTTTAATTCTTCCTTCTCAGAGACGATACCGTCTCCCATTTTTCTTTTCTCTTCACTTGTCAAATTCTCATAATCCTTAGGCATAATAATGTCCTCCTTTTATTTATAGCAGTAACTTATGCTTACTCTAACTTGTTGCTTGCGCTAATTATAACATAGAAAGTATAACAAATTAGCAACAGTTAAAATATTTTTTTATTTTTATTCAAATCCAATCTCAATTAGCTGTATTGTGCTCTTACCATGATAGACTAAGTAAAGAGGGTAAACACCGTCTTTAACGCTTATATTTGCCCTAAACTCAGTCCAAACTGGCGCTTTAGTTAAATCAATATTCATTCTTCCTACAGGCTTATCATCTATATCTATAAAGATATCAAAATAAGCATCAGAATCAATTAGATAGTCTTCATTGTCATCCTTAGACAAGTCATCCTCTTTAAGCGAGCCATCCTCAAACGAACGGACATCAACTCTTAAAGGAATATCAAAAACTACCTTGTTCTCTTCATTTTCAACTCTAAGCTTGGCTTTTATGGCTGTTAAATTATCAAATTCAAAATATTTATAGCCTATTAAGGTATTGTCTTCTATCTCGGCGATAAAGCGCTCATCACCCTTGTTAGTGACATTAGGAAAATGAATCTTATATACACTGTTTGAGCCGTGTGGCATATGGCCATTGGTCAAATTGCAGCAGATTACAGCAGGGTAATTGCCGCTGCCTTTTAGTGGCCCGTCGTTAAGTCCCTGACTTGTAATCTCAACCTGCTTAATGCTTCCATCAGCCTCTATAAATATCTCTTCAGCACAGGCCTGGCGACTGTAGTCAGACTTATGCGTCAATCTGTGATAAAAAACATACCACTGACCATTAATCTCAACTATACTGCCATGTGTAGTTCCTGTCATATTAAGCCTGTCTTTAGACTCACGCCCCTTAAAGCCCACGTCGCCGTTAGATACAATCGTTCCACCGAATGTAAAATCTCTGTCAGGATAATCACTTGTCGCATAGCAAAGCTCGTGGTTAAGCCAGGATGAATAAACGAAATAGTATTTATCCTTAACCTTTCTCATTGATGCTCCCTCAAAAAATGGATGCTCTTCAAACGAAGTTCCCTTAACCTTATATGGAATAATATGCTTAGCCTCTTCCTTTACTGTTAGCATGTCATCCTCTAAGACGACAATATTGGCCCCGTTAATGCTGTCTTCATAGGAAAGAATCTCCTCTTTTGTTCTTCCAAACATTTCAATCTCTTCATTGATATATTTATCATTTGTAAGAAAATCGTCCTCTTCCTCGTAACCGTACCAGGTGCCATAATAAAGCCTTATAACACCGTTATCATTGATAACAGCGGGGTCAAAGCAAATATATTTCTTCATCTCGCTTCCGTCAGGATTCCTTACAAAGCCTAAGTAATCAAAGGGTCCGGCAGGGCTATCTGATACTGCAACACTTATGTGGCCTGTATATCCACCATAGCCATAATCGCCACCCATACAGTAGTAGAGGTAGTATTTGCCATCATTTCCACGGACTACATCTGGCGCATACATATACTTAAGCTTAGGATATACCGGGTCCTGACTCGCCTTATAGCTAACGCCCTCGTATCTCCAGTCTGACAAATCATCAACCGGAGCGGAATATACTACGTAATCCCGCATACAAAAAGTATAGCCAGCCTCTTTATCATGTGATCCGTAATGATAAACCCTATCGTTAAAAACATGAGGCTCACCATCTGGAATGTATTCATTTAGTGGTAAAAATGGATTAAACACTTGCTTTTTTTGCATCATTTCCTCCTTATTACTTTCCTGCTTGTTTGATTACTATATTCTTAACAGGCTTAGTTGGCTTAATTACCACCTTCTCAGACTTCTCTTTAGCCTGTTTAACTAGATCATTTGTGACCTCATTTTTATATATACCATTATGAAGAAGGTTAGTAATTACATCTTTAGAACCGTTTGCACGCTCAATAGCTCGTTTACTCTTTAATATCTCCATAGTCTTACTATAAACATCTTTGTATTTCATATGCTTTGAAGCAATGGCATATACAACATTCTCTTTTGTAGGATCAGTTAAAATCTGCTTAGCTACATACTCCGAAAGTCTTTCATACTGTTTATTAGTGTTAGTATCTTGTCCATTAGCGCCGCCTAGTATATAGTCAACAATATTTTTATTGCCTGATTCCATATTATTCATATCATTAGTGTATCTATCAATCAGGTCCTTAGATGTCTCTTCAATATTCTTCCATCGATTATAATCGAATCTTTTATGCTGCTTAATAGTTTCCTTAAATATAGGATTCTTAGACAGTCTGTTAACCTCATCAGCTATTGTGCCGTCGGAGAAATCTATACTAATATCTCTATTTAACTCCTTAATATCTTTCATGCTTGTACTAGCGGATTGCAATTTATCAATTCTGCTCTTGATAACATAAGAATAAGCTGCATCTATATAGCTAGGATTCTTGTCGACAGACATAATTTTTCTATAATCTTTGCCAAGCTTTTTTAACTCTGTATCAATACGATTGACAGCAGAAATCTGAATATCTTTAATCTCATCAATACTCTTATTGTCAGCATTGGTTTCAAAGCCTCTGTATAAGCTGCTATGGCTCTCATCTGCAATCATCTCAAAGTATCTGTCAATGGATGAAAGTTTGGCATTCTTAAAGCTTGTTCCTTCTGCAGTCGCTAAATCAACTCCAACAGATGAATACAAAGTTTCAAGGCTATTGATCATACTTCTTGCCATCCTAGCTCCTCTATCTGAAAGATTTAGTCTATCTCTTCCCGTATCACTATGTTTACCAAAAATGCTATCTCTGGCCTTAAAATATTTATTAGCAGCATTTTCATAATCTTTAAAGGCGTTAATCTGTTGCTTTATAGACATATCATCAGTCTTAAAAGAATTAATACAGTTTTTAAGGCTATTTTCCATATTCTTAAATAAATCTGAGCCAACTAGCCCTATATTATCCTTTTCTTCGTTAAGATCGCTAAAGCCAGGATGTGTCTTTAACAATTCGTTTTGGATGTCAGTTAACTCCTTTACAAATGATTCTACTGACTTCTTATATAAATCATAATTATATTTGACATTCTGAATATCATTAGCTGCCAAGGACAATGCCATCTCATCAGCAAGCTTATAATCACCTTTATTATCAACGCTAAACGTCTTAACAGCGACTCTCTTTTCAGCCTTTATGACTTCTTTTATAATTTCAAATTCTATACATTTGCTCTTTAATGGTTCTTCGACATTCTTATACTTTTCTTCATAAAGATCTCTAGCAGACTCCCCATCTATAGTTATTAAGTCATATTTGTTTCGATTGATATTCAACAAAACTAACATAGCGTCTTCATTGAACAAGTTAAAAATAGTAGAAGAAATCCAATCACTAATGTTATGTCCAGCTATTCTAGTGTCTTTTAATTCATCTGAATCCTTATATGTTAAAAAGGAAACCAGATCATCAGCGCTATCGCCTACTGACATAAAAAGCTCTTTTACATCATTGACTTGCATTTTATCTATGAATATATATGGATTAGTTCTAAGTGCTTTAACAGAACTTTCATAATTCATTTTTCTAAAAGCTTTTCTTATCGGCTTATAATTAGCTATAAATTTCTTTTTATTCTTACCAGACAAATAATCTAATACAGACTCAACACCGATAGCTCCCATACCATCTACGCTTGTATATAGCATCCCATTACCTAATCCTTCAACAACAGCCGGCTGATAATAATTACCTGCTATAGCAAAAGAAGATAATTCCTTAGCAGCATCTACAAGCTTCTTGTTGGCAACTTTCTTATTTAATTCATTTAATTCATAGATATTAATTGCCTTTGAAGCCGCTGAACCAAGGCTACTCTCCACATCAGACTTAAGTGGAGAAATTGCATATGCATTATTGACATAGTTTAAATAGAACTGTATATCACCATAAAACTTTCTAATCTCATTCCATTTCTTTTCTCCAAATGCATCTGAAAAAGACTGAATACCGTCTAATCCTAAACTGTTATTCTTAAATATCTGATCCTTTTCCTGTAAAAAGTCTATACATAAACCCTTTATAAAAATTAAATCATTAAGCACAGTTTTTACTTCTTTTGGATTGCTAAAATCAATATCCTTAAGCTGATAATTCTTTATAATCTCTGTTCCCTTAATAAAGACATCTGCCCAGTTGGCAACTGAGGCATTATATTCTTCCTGGCTTCTTGCGGCCATAGTAGGATTCGCATCACAAAAATCAGCAAATGCTTCTACAAGAGCCGGGTTGTCTGCAGCAGTATAAATATTAGATATATTGTAATCTTTATAATTAGCTAAGACCCAAAGAGCAAAGATATTGGCTGAGCTATGAGGGCGAAGCGCTTTAGAAAGCTTGTTATTATATCTTTCAGAACCAATTTTATTAATGAATTCTTCATTTTTGTCGCAAATCTCTTTTAATTCTTTACTGTCGATATCTTCGAAAAAAATATCCAAATCTTCTAGGGGATTTTCCTCATTACTCTCAAAAATTCTAGGATAAGCAGTTGAAACTGACTTTCTTTTTCTTGCTTCAGCTTCTTCTAATTTAGTTTTATTCTTGGTAAAATGATTTAGCTTGCTATTTATAGATTCTTCTAACTTTTGTTTTTCTATAATTAATAATGAATTGTTGAATTTATCAAATACTTCTTTTCCTTTTTCAGTATGATCAACCCATTCATTAGCTTCTTCTAATTCTCCATCCTCAGAATGAGTTATTCTATAATAGTCAGAAATAGTTTCTCGCTCTTTATCAGTTAAAGAATTATCTTCTCTATCATCCTTGTAGCCTCTGTTAGCCTGAAACGACCATAATCTAAACATAAACTTTATCATAAGATCTGTCAGAGCTCTAACTCTTTCTGCATCATTTAAATCAGGATACATTGCTTGCATAAATTCATTAACACTCATCTCAGGGCTAAGTTTGAGATTATTATTTTTACTCATGTCTTCAATATTTAACGCAAAGAATTCAAAATCCGTTTTACTCACACAACCTACTGCCTTAGCAATCTCTTTCATTGTAGGATTTCTTTTTAGTTTCATATTGTTTATAATATTCTTTCTTAGCTCTTTATAGTC
>JAIKVP010000131.1 GCA_024685635.1 Lachnospiraceae bacterium | reverse complement strand
CAGGAATATAATCTTGGTGTATCCTGTTTTTATGTAAGTGTTAATTATTCAGCGGATACCATCCCAACTGGGTAGCTAAGTACTCAAAGGGGACTTATTAAGGTCTGAAGAATCAAAAGACCACAAGAACCGTCCCTTTGGTTCTTGTGGCTGTTTTACAAAAAACATCCCCTGGATTAAGTGTAATGATTTACGACCTTGCTGTTGCTTTGCTAATTCTTATGGTATTAACGTCATCACAAGGGTTTTATTGGTACTAAGTTCGATTACTTCATCCTTAGCCTCCCAATCATAAGTTGCTCCTGCAATCGTAACCTCATTTCCGTCAATCTTACATTCATTTGTCGTGACAACAGACATGGTGCCATCTTTATTAAATTGATATCCTTGGCCATCAACAATCTTATAAACACCGTCAAATAAATCTTTTCCGGCTAATCCGTCATCTCCATCAACATAAACTAAAGGAATCAGATTACTGTCTTTTATGAGGTTATAACCATCATTCGTCTTAGTAATATCATAAGACTTCTCAGGATACTGTATTGTTTATGCAAACTCTTTGGCATTCTAAGCTTAAATTGACCTGAATATCTTTATGTTAATCTTGGTTCCGGTATATTTACACCGTCTTCTAAAGCAGCTTCAATCCAAGCTTTTTTGGCATCATGAATATTATTAACAGCTTCCTCTATTGTTTCACCACTGCTTATACATCCTGGTAAATCAGGATAGGAAACAACATATCCTCCTTCATCAGGGTCTCCTATTACTTCTAATTTGTACGATAAATGTATATAATCATCAATTGTTTTCATTACTATCACCCTCGCTTTGCTCATTCACCCCAATAATCAATAGATTCCTGAGTTCTCCCAGACATTCCAAAAAGGCTTTTCATAAAATCTTCTCTTTCATGAAACATTTGAACAATTATAATTCTGTCAGTTTCTATTCTATATATCAAATAATGCTGGTGTGTAAAAATGTACCAATAATTAGTATCGATATCATACATTTCAGAAATATTAATACCGCTTTTTTCATGTTGCGCTAGACGTTCTGCATCTGAAATAATAGCTGTAATTATCTCGATTGTTTTTTCATCACTAAAATGTTCAATAAGCCAATTCTTCAATTTATTTAATTTATTATTTACTAAAGGTGAATACTCAATTTTCTTCATACTCTAAATTCCTAATTCCTTTTTTAGATCTTCAGATGATATAGTTCCATTTTCAAGAATAGATTTTTCGCCTTTTTCCATTTCAAGCATAAAACGGTAGAGAGCTAACTCTTTCTCCATTTCATCAAGCTCCTTTATATCAAGCATAGCAATTTGACCATGACCATTTTTGGTCAAATATACTCTACTTCCATATTTGACATTATTAACAACTTTAGTGTAATTTCTTAATTCTGAAATAGGCATTATATTTGGCATAATCTCACTCCTTATAAATTCAGTTCCATATGTTTATAGTATAATATAATTAAATTTAGCCCGCAACATAATTTGTAGATAAATTATGCAGCAATTGCGAAATAAGGTTAATAATATGCTTGAAATCATTATCGAACATAAGTACCAGAATCCATGCTGTTATAAAAAACAAAAAAAGAAAGTAACCACCACCAAAAGCTAAAGGTATAAGTTACTTTCTTTGTATTCAAAAACTGAGGCAAACCATCTATCAGCCAGAAAAAACTACCCCTTACTCATCAAACAACGGCGTAGAAAAATATCTCTCAGCGGTATCAGGTAAAATAGTAACAACCGTCTTACCCTCGCCCAATTTCTTAGCGAGCTTAATCGCCGCAGCAACATTGGTCCCACTAGAAATTCCACACATAATTCCTTCTTCTCTAGCGAGCCTTTTAGAGACTTCGATAGCTTCCTCGTCAGTTACAATATAAATCTCATCATATATTTTCTGATTCAAAATGTCAGGAATAATTCCGTCACCGATTCCCATCTGCAAATGCGTGCCAATATTGCCACCTGCTAAAATTGCTGCATTTTCTGGTTCTACTGCCCAGATCTCTATGTCAGGGTACTGTGCTTTTAAGACCTCGCCAATTCCTGTTAAGGTTCCACCTGTTCCAATTCCAGAACAAAAGCCATCAATAGGTCTAGCAGCTTGTGCCATAATCTCCAGCGCAGTGTATTTCTTGTGCGCCATAACATTATTCTTGTTGGTAAACTGCTGTGGAACAAAGACATTCGAATCCTCTTCCTGCATTTTCAGGGCGGTTTTAAGGCACTGGTCTATGCACTCTCCAATGTCGCCAGCGTCGTGTATTAAGATAACCTCGGCGCCATAGTGCTTAACGAGCTTAGCTCGCTCTTCACTGACAGAATCAGGCATAATAATAACGGTGTGGTAGCCCTTTACCGCACCGACTAGAGCAAGTCCGATTCCCTGGTTGCCGCTTGTAGGCTCAACTAAGGTTGTGACGCCAGGCTTGATTAAGCCTTCCTTTTCTGCAGCTTCTATCATATTGAGGGCGGTTCTGGTCTTGATTGAGCCGCCTACATTTTGCCCCTCGGCCTTTACGAGTATCTCTGCGCTTCCTGGCTCTGGGATTCTGTTTAATCTTACGAGCGGAGTGTTGCCCACCGCGTCTAGAACATTGTTATAAATCACTTCATTTTCCTCTTCATTCTCTAATTTTAATACTTTCAATATTTTAGCATATTAAAGGCATTTGTCAAACTTTGAAGCCTTTATTTTTACTATGATAAATGCAAA
This sequence comes from Lachnospiraceae bacterium, assembly GCA_024685635.1. Taxonomy (GTDB): domain Bacteria; phylum Bacillota; class Clostridia; order Lachnospirales; family Lachnospiraceae; genus NC2004. Next base: position 1,752 of record JAIKVP010000131.1, on the reverse strand, counting down.
TAATAAGCTGGATTTTCTTCTACATGAAAACGCAAATAAAATGCTAACTAAGCCTCATCCATCTAAATCTGAATAAAAGTAATTTTTAACTCGCAGAAACCAATTGAATGTGATACAATATAAACCGTAAAGAGAAGTCCCTAAAAAGGGATGAGTATATTTAATAATACTTTAAGGAGGTATTTTAAAATGAATTACGAAATAGTAGGAGATAATCTACCTGCAGTGCTTATCAGACTTGACGCAGGTGAGGTTGTAACTTGTGAGTCTGGTTCAATGAGCTGGATGGACGCTGGTATTGAGATGAAGACCGAGGGCGGCGGAGTTGGCAAGATGTTCGGTAGAATGTTTACTGGTGAGAATCTTATGCTTAACAAGTATGTTGCTAATCAGGCTGGAGAGATTGCATTTGCATCAAGTTTCCCTGGTTCAATCAGAGCTATCGAGGTTACTCCAGATAAACCGGTTATTGCACAGAAGGGCACATTCTTAGCATCAGTTGGTAATGTAGAGATGAGCGTGCATTTCCAGAAGAAGGTCGGCGGAGCATTGTTCGGTGGCGAGGGTATCATCATGCAGAAGTTCTCTGGTAGCGGATTAGTCTTCGTTGAGATCGATGGTTCTGCGGTAGAGTACGACCTTCAGCCAGGCGAGACCAAGATCGTTGATACAGGTTATACTGCAGTTATGGATGCGTCTGTTGGATACGACATCGTTACTGTTAAGGGTATCAAGAATATCGTATTTGGCGGCGAGGGCTTGTTCAACACAGTTCTTACCGGACCTGGACATGTTATTCTTCAGACAATGCCTATTTCAGGCACAGCTATGAAGCTCTATCAGTATATGCCACATCCAAGTAACTAATATAAGACTTAGATATAGTATATTATATGAAATGCAGGTATAGCGGGTGTTATGCCTGCATTTGTTGAAGCAAAATGTTGATATAGCAACTTATTTTATCTGCATTTGTTGAAGCAAAATGTTGATATAGCGACTTATTTTATCTTCATTTGTTAGATGCAAATGCAGTTGTAAATGGGATGTGTCTAAATGCTAGACTCGACAGATTAGATTAGACAAAAAAATGGAGTGATTGGATTGAATAAATATAGTAAACTAGCAATAATAGGAGTAGTGTTGGCGATATTGACAACTATCGCATTATCTTTTTATAAGGTTGAAAGCTCTCAGGCGGCCAAGTATAACTATACTATCGGCGTGGGCGAGAAGGTTAAGATTAATAAGACTATTAAGATAGTCAAAAAGGTCAAGAAGAAAAAGACCTCATCCGATGCATCAAAGAATGCAGACAAGAAGACCTCATCCGATGCATCAAAAAATGCAGACAAGAAGACCTCATCTGATGCATCAAAGAATGCAGACAAGAAGACTTCATCTGACGCATCAAAAAATGCAGACAAGAAGACCTCATCCGATGCATCAAAAAATGCAGACAAGTCAAAGGCCTCGTCTGACGGTGTCATAAAAGCTGGTGCCATAAAAGCTGGCGCAACCAAAGCAGATAGCAGCAAGACAACTGCTAAAGCTAGCATAAAAATAACCATGTACAACACTGATAAAGCATTTAAGATAGTATCAGTTAAGGGCAAAACAATAACAGGTTTAAAGGTTGGAACTGCCAAATTAAAATGCACAGATGGCACAATTATAAGAATAAAGGTCAAAAAAGCACCTAAAAAGGTAACAGTTAAATCAAGCAAGGATTATATGTTTACTGGAGATGTG
>JAIKVP010000119.1 GCA_024685635.1 Lachnospiraceae bacterium | reverse complement strand
TCAAAGATACTAGGGGCATTTGTCTATGGCACTAAGCTTACACTTGTTAAGCAATCATCTGACAAGTGGTGGAAAGTTAAAGGTAAAGACTCGACCGGTAAGAGCATCGCGGGGTATGTGTCTAGTCAATACGTGGAGACGCTCTCTTAATAAGAGGGTACTCATATAAAAATTCTCCTTTTTAAAAAAGGCACTTTGATTATTGCAATCGGGGTGTCTTTTATTTATACTAATATAATGGAAGTAAATTTTACTTTGCACAAACTTTGCACAGTAAATAAAAAAATACAGTAATAATAAGGCTTAAGACAGAATGATGTTTCACTCGTAATGAAGGGGTCGAGGGTTCAAGTCCCTTTCGAAGCTTATATAGCGAAAACCTAGTATTTACTATGGTTTTCGCTTTTTTAATTCTCTCACATAATTCTTAGAGAATCTTCTGCTTAATAGCTATCATTTTTGTTGTACATCTGCCAATTTTATAGTATAATTTATTAAATTATGAATAGTTATTGATACATGAGGAGGTATGATACTATGAAGAAGATAATAGCATATTTATTAGCATTTGCATTCATTTTTACAAGCGCTTTTAACATGGTTCCTGCCAATGCAGCTAAGAAGCCTAAGCTTAACATTACAGCGGTTTCTGTCAGAGTAGGAGACAAGACCAATCTTAAGGTTAAGAACTTCAAGAAGAAGGTTAAATGGTCTATTAAGTCAGGTAAGAAGTATATTAAACTTACTAAGAAGAAGAAATTAACCTGCGTTGTTACTGCTAAGAAGGCGGTTAGCAATCAGGCAGTCACTGCAGTTGTCGTTGCTAAGGCTGGCAAGAAGAAGCTTACTACTACATTTACCATTCTTCCAACATACAAGATGGTATCTGGTGAGAAGAAAGCCTTGACTAACCTGATTAAAAAGGTTAAGAGCGGTACTGATGTCTCTAGTGATCTTAACTACGAGAAGCAGTATAAGTGGGACAAGAGCGGACATTTGATTGGCCTTAACTGGAGCGATTTGGGACTTAAGCTTTCAGCACTTGATTTGTCTTCATTCCCATATCTTGAGACAGTTACTCTTGCGGGCAATACATCAGTAGGAGCTCTTAATACTAGCAAGTGTACTAAGTTAAAGAATCTAAAGCTTGCCTATACTAAGGCGGATTCAGTTGATTTTACTAATAACACAGCACTTACCGCTCTTGACTTAGAGGGTACTAATCTTTCTAAGATTGACTTGTCTAAGAATCTTAACTTAGAGTTAGTTAAGATTGCAGAGAGCGATGAGATTACAGAACTTGACTTTAGTAATCATACTAAGTTAGACGTTTTATATTGCCATGACAATTCAATATTAACCAAGCTTGATGTGTCTGGATGTACTAGTCTTACTGAGCTATATTGCTACAACAATGGCAATTTGACATCTTTAGTAACTAGTGGATGTACATCTCTTATGAACTTAAAGGTATATGGTAATGTAGCTCTTCCTGAGGTGGATCTTACTGATAGTACAGAGATTGAAGAGGTTGTAACTGATCCAGAGACCAAGGTCAATAACGCTGCAGAGGATATAGTCAGAGGCTATGACCCTGATGTGGATGAGAGCGATGAAGATATGGAAATCATTAATGAGGATGATGATTTCACAGATCTTGAAGAAGATGAGGATGATGAAGACGACGAAGGTGATGAAGACGACGAAGATGTTGAGGACAATGAAGATGATGAGGACTATGAAGATGACGGCGCTGAAGAAATAGATGATGATTATGATTTGTCTGATAACGATGAAGATGATGATATTATCGACGGCTACATTGATGGTAATGGTGAATATTTCGACGACGAAGATGAGGATTTATTCTGGTTCTATTAATATCGATTTTTAATACGTAATTCTAGGAGGACGTTATGAGCGCAGTTAGTGCAGATTGGCATGAAGCTATGCTTGAAGAGACGGCTAAGCAATACTATAAAGATTTATCACGTTTTGTTAATGCAGAGTACCAAAAAACTACAGTCTATCCACCAAAGGATATGATTTATTCTGCATTTAGTGCAACTCCACTTAAGGAAGTTAAAGTTCTTATACTTGGACAAGATCCATACCATGAGCCTAATCAAGCTCATGGTATGTGTTTTTCTGTGCTTCCGGAACAAAAAGCAATCCCTAAATCTCTTCAAAACATTTATAAAGAACTACATTCAGACCTAGGCTGTTATATCCCTAATAATGGCTATTTGATGAAATGGGCTAATCAGGGAGTTCTTTTGTTAAATGCAGTATTGACCGTAAGGGCTCACGAGGCCAATTCCCACAAGGGTAAGGGTTGGGAGCAGTTTACAGATAAGATTATAAGTCTTGTTAACGAGCAGGATAGACCTATAGTTATTATGCTTTGGGGTAACTCAGCTAAGGCTAAGCTTGATTTGCTTAATAACCCTAAACATTTAGTTTTAACTTCGGCACATCCTAGTCCGCTATCAGCTAGCAGAGGCTTCTTTGGCTGCAAGCATTTTAGTAAGGCTAATGAATTTTTAGTTGCCAATGGACTTGATCCGATTGATTGGCAAATTGACAATATTTGATTATAATTATCTTAGGTTTTAGGGAGGTGATAATTGATGGGTCACAAGATTAAAGTTCTTGTAAATGGCATGATTTATGGAGATGGATATACTAAGTTTATGCTCTGGAGTATATTCTTGCTTGGAGTTTTAACTATAGGCTCATTGATTATTGCGGCAGCATTTTTCTCATTAACATTTGTTGGAGCAGCGGTTGTTTTTGCCGCTGTAGATGCCTATCTTATTCACGGTCTTGACTTTGGAACTGAGATGAAGGGTGGCGTTGAAGCTTCTGATGATGAAGAGTCTGATGATGAAGATGACGATGAAGAGGATGAGGACGAAGAAGATGAAGGCTTAACTATTGAGCTTCTTGATGCTGAAGAGGATCTAAAGGATAAAGAAGAGAAGAAGAAAGCCAAAAAAGAAAAAAAAGCCAAGAAGTCCAAGGATAAGAAGAAAAAGGACAAAAAGGTTAAGGAATCCAGCAATGATTTAGCAGAGAAAAAATCTGAGAATAAGTCAGAGACTAAGCTAGATAATAAAGCGTCTATTAGTGCTGACAATGATAGCAATGCTAGCATATCACCAGCTCAGAGTGACTACACAGAGCATGAACTCAAGGCGCTTTTTAAGAAGTATAAGGTTAAGAAGAACCATCGACCTATTTTGGTTGATCACAGCGATAAGTATAAGATAAAGGAGTGCCCTGCATTTGCCTGGACTACTAGAAATAACTTTAATATATTGCTTATGGAAGATGAGCCTAGAAAGCTGACATTTGGCTTAGAAGCATTAGGCAAGATTAGTTACGCTAGGAGTTATCCTGCTAATCAGAAGAAGGAGTATGATTGCTTGGTAGGGCAGGATTTGATTGCTCTTGTCTTTAGTGAATACAGGCCTGTATATCAAAGCGTTTCTAGGACGGGCTATACAGAAGAGGCCAAGAATCTATATATGCTTGAGCCTGACATCTATATAACCGCTCCGTCTGCTAGAGAGATTATGATTCTTGCATCTCCGGACTTTATCGTCGATGATGAGGTGACACAGTCAGAGGATTACAATCAGTATTATAAGCAGGCATATAAACAGAAGATTCTGCTAGATGACGGTGTCCTTAATATCAGGGACTATCAGGCGCGAATTAAGGTGATTTTACAAAAATTATCAGAGGCCACGATTACTCCTGCTGCATTTAGAATGACTCTTCAGGAGATGACTATGCAGCAACTCATAACAACTGAATACGCGACATATTACACGCAGGTTAACAGGCAGATTAGAGAAAGAAGAGGTGAGCAGGTATAAGCTCACCTCATTTTTATTTAGATAATTGTATTATTCTACACAGCCCAAACACTGCCATTTGTTATTATTCTACACAGTCCAGCCACCGTCAAATGTTATAATCTGCCCAGTCAAATAGTTAGACATCTGGCTTAAAGTAAGCACGGCCTCGCCAACCTCTTTAGCGTCGGCAAAACGGCCAATAGGGATTTCTTCTTTAAGGCTATTTCTATCCTCGTCAGTTAAATGAGCGTTCATCTTAGTATCTATAAAACCTAAACTTAGGGCATTTACCGCGATATTACTCGGTGCCAACTCCTTAGCAAGAGCCTTGGTAAATGCATCAACTCCGCCCTTACTAGCTGAATATATGACCTCCATAGAGGCACCGTGCTGTCCCCAGACAGAGGAAATGTTGATGATTTTGCCGGATTGCTGTTTAATCATATATGGAGTGACCTCGTGGCAACAGTTATATATAGAAGTAAGATTAGAATTAATAACCTTAGTCCAATCGCTATAATCACAGTCCTGCAAGAGCTTAACAACCGATACACCTGCACAGTTGACAAGCAGATTTATCTCAGAAAATGCTAGAGATACATCCCTAATTATCCTAGAACATTCTTCTTCATTTTCTAAAGCGGCCTGATAGCTTAGAACTTTAACTCCATATTCTAAGCATTTATCCTTGGTTTCATTTAGTGCATCCTTATTAGAACCGCCTATAATAGCAAGGTTCATCCCTGCTTTGGCAGCTTCTATGGCGATTGCAGCGCCTATGTCACCACTTGCTCCTGTTATTATTGCATTTGCCTGATTATCCATAACATTCTCCTTATATCTACTTAAACTAACTTCTAATAAAGTATATCAGAATCAGTCTATATCTAAAATAGTTGAAATAATTTACGTAATTTGATATAATCCATTTATCTATGCAGATACGTAGCGGGACGAACAAGGAGGAATGTATCATGCAAAAAGTAATTAAGGTATTGCTGCTTATCGTGTTGTTAGCGGCGACATGCTTTGGTTCGTACAAGGGAGTAATTGCTATATGGGGAGAAGATGAGATAACTTCGGTTACTGAATCACCTGTTGGCAATGGTTCTACTGAGGTCAAGAGCAAAGATGTTAAGAATATGCTTGTCACAGCATATTATTACGATAATTATACGCAGAATGTAATTTCTTATGCGGTAGTAAGATTCTTTAACCTTAATACCAAGGAGTGTAACTATTTATTCTTCCCTGGTAATACCAAGGTTGATATGTCAAACGAGACTTTTAGTGTGCTTTACAATGCATCATCTAATATTAAGCAGAGCTGCTATATCTCTGATATTGCACCTTGCTTTGTAAGAGATAGCGATAGATATGGCTACACTACAATGTTGCTTGAAGACATAATAAAGACTGATATTGATTGCTATGAAGCAATAACATCTGACAATGTTATAAGAGTTGTTAATCTCTTAGATCCTGTATCATTTGATGTTCCAAAGAAGTTAAAGTTTAAGGATGATAGCAATATTCAGATAGTTCTAAATAAGGGTATGCAGACTCTTTTAGGAGACCAGGTTAAGGGTATGTTAACTAAGCCTGAGTTATATGATTCAGAAGAAGAGCGTTTAGCTGTAAGTATGGACTATATTGAGAATTATTTGTTTGCTTTGACTTCTATTAAAGATAGAGATTTACAGGGTGATTACTATAAGCAGTATTATGACCTTGTTATGTCTGACACTAACTTCCAGTCTATGAAACCTTATATGGTTTATTTATATCAGTTACAGCCTAAGGATATTAAGATGACTGTTGCTGAGGGAAGTTATACCAAGGACAGCTATAAGCTTAATACAACTGCTATTCAGGCATTTGTTAAGACATTACTTACTACTAATACAACAGCTAATCAGACATCTGATTCTTCTGCTGATGCTGATGCAACAACTGAGAGCAATGCTACAACGGCTGATGCAACAACCGAGGCAACTACTACTGAGGCTGCTACTACTGAGGCAACAACCGAGGAGGCTACTACTGAAGAGGCTACAACAGAAGAGAAGAAGGATATTGATAGTAAGGATTTAGAGATTGAGATTTACAATAGTACAACTATTAACGGATTGGCAGCTCGTTGGAAGGCCAAACTTGAAAATGAAGGATTAAAGATTACTGCTACTGAGACAGAGCGTAATTATCATTTGAAGGATTGTCAGATTCTTGTTAAGAATAAGCGTATGGGTAAAGACTTGTTAGAGTTCTTCCCTAATGCTGAGATTAAGGTAGACAAGGAGACGCTTAAGGCTTCAGGAGCAGATATTCGTATTGTACTTGGAACAAATGACAATATATAAATGGAGTGGTTATTTATGAGTAAGCGTAGGATTTTGGCGGTAGTTGTAGCATTTGTTATTATATTTGCCGTTGGATATGGAGTTGGAGCGGGAGCCGCATCTAATCAGCCTGGCTCGGCTGGTGATCCCGTTATAACTAAGAGCTATTTAGATACTAGAATTACTGAATTTAACAAGCAGGCGGGATTTAAAGAGGTTACTCTTGATTCAGGTAGTGTACTAAAGTGTTCTAAAGGTAGCACATTCATTGTGGTTTCTGGTTCAGGTAAGTCTACAGGGGCTTTGGTGGATATTTCACTAGGTTCAGCACTTGCTAGTTCTAAAGCCGTTACTAAGAATCACAGTTACCTCGTTAAGAAGGCTTCAACTGGTGTGAAAGCCACTGCTGATTGCACTGTTTATGTATGCGGAGTTTACGAAATTAAGTAAATTGTTCATACAATTTGTGAGGACTATGTGGGTAATTATATACGATATTTTAGCAATGTTGTCTTGAAAATATGGTCGAAATGCCTATTGATGTACATTTTCACTAAAACTTCAAAAAATATTTTGTAAAATAATGATATAGTCATAAAATAGCAAATGAGTTAAAATCAGTACTAGTTGTAATAGCACAATAATCCTAAGGAGGAAATAATAATGGCTAGTTTAACACTAAAGAACATTTACAAGATTTACCCTAACGGTTTCAACGCTGTTAAGGACTTCAACCTTGATATTGAGGATAAGGAGTTTATCATCTTCGTTGGACCTTCTGGATGTGGTAAGTCTACTACACTTCGTATGATCGCAGGTCTGGAGGATATCAGCCAGGGTGAGTTGTGGATTGGCGACAAGCTTGTCAACGACGTTGAGCCTAAGGACAGAGATATCGCAATGGTATTCCAGAGTTACGCTCTTTACCCTCATATGACCGTATATGACAATATGGCATTCGGTCTCAAGCTTCGTAAGACTCCAAAAGAGAAGATCGACAAGCTTGTTCATGAGGCAGCTAAGATTCTTGATATTGAGCATCTTCTTGATCGTAAGCCTAAGGCTTTATCAGGTGGACAGAGACAGCGTGTGGCTATGGGACGTGCAATCGTTCGTGAGCCTAAGGTATTCCTTATGGACGAGCCTTTGTCAAACCTTGATGCTAAGCTTCGTGTACAGATGCGTGTTGAGATTTCTAAGCTTCATCAGAGATTACAGACTACTATCATCTACGTTACACATGACCAGACCGAGGCTATGACACTTGGTACTCGTATCGTAGTTATGAAGGACGGTGTCGTTCAGCAGATCGATTCTCCTCAGAACCTGTATCAGAAGCCCGGCAACAAGTTCGTTGCAGGATTCATCGGATCACCTCAGATGAACTTCCTTGATGCTAAGATCGAGGTTACAGGCAATGAAGTTACCGCTGAGATCGGCGGAAAGAAGATCTCCGTTCCCGCATCAAAGTCCAAGGCTCTTATCGATGGCGGCTACAACGGAAAGACAGTTACACTTGGTATCCGTCCTGAGGACATCCATGATTCACAGATGTTCATCGACGCTTCACCGAACAGTGTTATCGAGTCTACCATCCGCGTATACGAGCTTCTCGGTGCTGAAGTATTCCTGTATTTCGATTATGCAGATACTCAGGTTACTGCACGAGTTGATCCTCGTACAACAGCTAAGACCGGTGATACCATCAAGTTTGCTCTTGATATGGAGAAGGCTCATTTCTTCGATAAGGACACTGAGCTTGTTATCACAAACTAGTCGGTAGTCTATATGAATTATGATCAGCAGATAGCTAAACTGCTGGATGAGATCAAGGCCGAGACGGGGATATTATTCTCCGTCTCGGATTCTGATTTTTCAGAAGAGATGACGGTGGAAAGACTTCGTC